>SFCA01000001.1:0-8813 GCA_007095475.1 Microcystis aeruginosa Ma_QC_C_20070703_M131
AGACGATTCTCGTTTATAAGTTACCGCTTCTCAATCGTCGGGAGATAGAAACTATGTTTAGTTTAGATGAATTAAAACAAACTCAGTATTTTCAAGATGTGCGCGAGGAAGCGCGTCAGGAAGGCATTGAGCAAGGCATTGAGCAAGGCATTGAGCAAGGCATTGAGCAAGGCAGACTCAACAAAGCACTAGAGGCCGTTCCTCGTTTGTTAGCCTTAGGGTTAAGCGTTGAGCAAGTCGCATCCGCCTTAGAATTAGAGGTTAAACAGGTTAGAGCTATACAAAACGGGACATAATACACAAAGCCTGCTGAAAAAGTTTGTTGGTCGGGTTAGGAGTCAGCCTTGAATCAGTAATCAGTGATCAGTTATCAGATGTGAGTTTTCAGTTCACTGATTACTGTTTACTGGTCACTGAAAATACTCCCCATCTCCCCTTAAAAAAACCCACGGTTATAGAAATCTTGGCAGAAAAGTCTCTACAACCGGGTTTTTCTAGGAATATTAGGAAAGGAGATTGCCGCGACTACCGTTAGGAAGAATAGTTTCTTCGAGGGAAGCAGAAAGAAGATTATTTTCGGTTAAAATCGCCCCAATTAAGTTAGCTCGTTTGAGATTAGCTCGTTTAAGATTGCTTCCCACTAAATAACTCAAGAGTAATCCCGCTTGGTGTAGATTAGCACCAGAAAGGTTAGCGGAGGCTAAATTAGCGCCGAGCAGATTACAACCGGTTAAGTTAGCTCGGCGAAAATTGGCTTTATTAGCGTCAGTTTTGCTTAAATCGGCCCCGGTTAAGTTAGCTCCCTCAAAATCACTACAATTGAGGTTAGCCCCCGTCAGATTAGTCCCTTCGAGGTTAGCATAACGTAAATCCGCCCCCCGTAAATCCGCCCCGCGCAAATCGGCATAGCTGAGGTCGGCGTATTGAAGGTGGCAGTTTTCCAGATTAGCTTGATAGAGATAGGCTCGAATTAGGTTAGCCTCTTTTAAGTTAGCATGGCTAAGATTAGCAGAGCTAAGAATAGCACGAGTGAGAATAGCCCGTTTTAGGTTAGCTTTCCCCGCCATGGCATGGGTTAAAGTGGCTGAGGTGAGATTAGCCGCTTCGAGATTCGCTCTGAACAGTTGAGCAAAAAGTAAGCTACTGTGAATTAAACAGGCAGAACTTAAATCAGCCTTTTTGAGAACAGTATTACTCAAAATTGCGCCGCTTAGTTGACTTTGGCGCAAATTTGCCCCAGAAAGGTCGGCTTTAGTCAGGTTAGCATCGATAAGACAAGCTTTGCTTAAATTAACTTCTTCAAGGGCAGCGGCATTGAAATTAGCGTTAATTAAACAAGCTTCAGTTAAATTGGCTCGTTTTAGGTAACTATGACTTAGGTTAATCTGGTTTAAACACTGTCTCTTTAAATTGACTCCGCTAAGTCTGACTTCCGCAAAGTTGCGTTCACCTCGATTATACAGTTCGATTAGATGTTCACGATCGGTTAAGGCATTGCTACTCATAAAATAACTAAATTGTTCTGGAAGCTGATTTCCAGAGAATGGGTTGGGGAAAATTACTGATCATGAAGTCGATCTCTAGGGTTAGTACAGGGAGCGACTAGGGATTTTTGCGAATAAATAGCAATTTTCAACCAATTACGGGCTTAAAATCCCTATTGGCAATCACTAAAACCGGTAAAGAACAAAAAGAATCGGGGTTCAATACCAAAAACAACCTCTACCTAAACCCGCCACTTGTTGCCAGCCAGGTCTAGGCATTAAATTAGAGAAGTCTTGTGCGTCAGTTTTTCTGACTGAATCTACTGCCTCGCCGATGTCTTGACTCGGTATCATACAGTTGAATTTGTTAGGTCTGCTTAGTCAGTCCGGTAGCCAAGAGGCTAAAACTCTTAATCACCAGATTTCGGGGACTCTCCAGTTGAGCAAGCATAAAACTTTGTAAAAGTCAATCCCTCTTAGGGATGAACTGCCCAAGCCTATTCCCTGAAGCCTTAGCTTATTAAGCTTATCAGGTTGTGGTCTGTTTTGGCAAGAGGGGTTAATGGCTTTTTAATCAATTCGCCAAAAGGCTTGATTTTCCGTAGGGGATAATTGTATAGACTGGTTATCTAAATATTGTCTGAGACTGGGGGAAGGATTGAGGAGATAAATATCGGTAAATTGATTGTTTAAGGACGGGATGGAAACTCTAGGGTTCGACTGAATAAATAAATACTTTGTCTTAGCATCAGTGGTATGAATAAGGGGCAAGGTATCTAACCAATGTTCTGAAATAATTAGAGGTTTTTGACTGCGATTAATCATTGTATAAGCGTTGGGAATATTACTACCATAGCCCACATATCTAGTTGCTGGCGGTGGATAGGGAATTTTGGCAATTAATCCGAAAAATAGCCATAATATTAAGAGAATTTTTGCCCAGCCTTGGCGCTGCTGTAATCCGTTGCTCAGTAAAAAGGTAACTGCCAGCAGCATACCGAGAAAACTCGGTAAGTAAAATCTGCCCACAGCCGTGTAGCGAAATCCTCTGATTAGATCCCAAGCTAAAAGAGAGAAAAAGGGTATAATTGTCAGGAGAATGATCAGGGTAAAAACTTTTTTATCGGCTTTTTTGCCCAGATAAATAAAGGAGATGATGACGAAGATAGTTAGGCAGTATTCAATAATAGGGTTAATGGTGGGATTTGCTAAACTAAAATTATAAAATAAACGAGCGATCATTCCTAACCATCTTTGCCAAAGTATCTCTAGGGGTAAACTGCCTTTTGACCATCCAAAGACAGTAAATTGACTGGTAAAAATCCGGGTTAGCCAAATTGAATAAATACACAGGGAAGCAAGTAAGCTGATGCTATAGTATTTTTTGGTTAAAGAGTTAAAAGAATTCAGCTGCAGCAGAAAATATAGGCTATGAACTACTAGAACAAAGATAAAGAAAACATGGGTATATAAACCAGCGATTAGGGATAAACTATAGAAAAACCAATCTTTTTTCGGTTGCGAGGAATCAATAGCTTTGAGAAATAACCAGCTAGAAAGTATCGAAAAGAAAACATATAGTCCGTATTCCCAAATTCCTAGAGCATAACCAGTAAAACGCGGGGAAAAGAAGATAAGTGTAGCGGCGATTAAAGCGGCATTTTTATTTTTAAATAAGGTCAAAGCTAAATGGTAAAAACTCCATAAAATGCCAAGCCAAATAATTACCGAAAATCCTCTTAATACTAGATAAGAATTGCCTAATAATCTTGCGAAAAACCAGAGGAAACTATAATAGAGAGGTAGATCGTAATTCGAGCTAGTATAAAGAGAGGCTAAGGTATCAGGAAAACCTTTCACGGAATTAACCCCTTGAAATTGCCAGAGTTGTTCTGTTGATTTAATGTGTCCGTCGAATAGATAGTTAATTAACTGTTCGGGTCTGTTACCAGAAAGATGCAGTAAGACCAAAGATTCATCGTGCCAAACATAACTATAGTAGGCGAGATGGACAAAATAGAAAATATTGAAAATAATCAATAAACCTAAAGCAAATCTAATCCCAGATTGACGGGTAAGCATAATTATCTTGATCCTGTTAAAAAATCACTGATTACTGTTGACTAACTCCTGCTTAATCACTCTAGAATTTTGATGGGTAAGGGGTAAAGTAAACCAAAACTGTGAGCCAACCTGCGGGGTACTTTTTACCCCAATTCTCCCAGAGTGAGCCTCGATTATTTGCCGACATTGGTAGGAACCTAAACCGATTCCCGTTAGGTGTTGATTATGAAGATTTCTTACATATAAATGGAAAAGATGTTGACATTGTTCCTCATCCATGCCAATGCCATTATCGCTTAAAGTGCAGTAGAGCATATCTTGGTCAATACGAGCATCTAAAGCTAATTGAATCGGTGAAGGGTTATGTTTTAAGGCATTATTTAATAATTGTTCAAAAACACTTCTTAGCTGACAAGGATCAGCATCAATAGCGGGTAAGTCATCGGGGAGAAGATTAATAAAAGTAGCTTGATATAAATCAAAATCTTTTTGCCAATCTTTGAGCCAAATTTCCACCTGTTCTTTTAAAGATAGAGGTTGACGATGCAAGATTAAAGGCCGTTCTTCAGCAAAATGATTTTCTGATAAAGCATTAATTAAAGTTAATTGTCGATCGCAACTACGCACCACCTGATCGAGCATTGCTCGCGAGATAGTTACTTTTTCTGTTTGCCGACACTGGAAATTTTTTAATAACATCACTAATCCCATAATCGAAGTGCGAAGATCGTGGGATACTGCCTGTAAAAAAACAGTTTTCATTTCGTATAAACGCTGAATTTCCCGGACTTTTTCCCGCAGTTCCAGGGTTCTTGCTGCCACTTCCCGTTCTAAATTATTATTCAAGCTTTGCACCCTCTGATATAGTTGCGCTTGGCCGATAGCAATACAAACTTGGGTGGCTAACTGTTCTAATAATTTGACCTCGCTTTTTTGCCAATGACGAGGATGGGAATATTGATGGACAACTAAAGCGCCTAAATGTTGATTATTAACCGTTAGAGGTAAAACTAAAGAGGATTTAACTTGCAGGTATTCGTAATAACCCTTGAGAGTGGGCAGAGTTTGCACCTTAGCGGTATTATCAGCAATAATTAACTTATCTAAAGAAAACAATTGTCCCAATTCTTCCAGTAATTCTGGTTCGGGAAACCAACCCATCAGTGAGGGAATATCGGGACGACGGGACTCAGCGATTACCTTAGACCAACCCCCCTCTTGACAGTGACCGATATAGACTTGATCGGCATCGAGAAAATGTCTAATTTCCTCAACAATGGTATTTAAAACCTGATCTATATCTAAAGATTGATGGACTTTTAAAGCAACTTGTGTTACTAAATGTTCTCGTTCTAAAGTTTCATTTAAAGCTCGATCGATCTGTTGTCTTTCGCTAATCGCCGCCGATAAAAACAGAGAAGTTGACATGACAATGACTAAAAAGATTTGTAAGATCAAGACGCCTCTGGTATAGTCGGGAGCCTGTAGAATAAAAGGGCTGATTCCCCTGACCAATCCCATCAAAGCTAAAATAGATACCAAAAAATTCGCTATTACCGCTCCCCAGGTCTGAAAACGCATGGCAGCCCAAACCACAAAGGGAAAAGGCAGATATTCTAGGTACTGCACCATACTCCAATCGGGGTTAAGAAAATTCTGTTGACCACCAAAAACCACAGAAGTCACCACCGTTAGCAAACTCAGACAAAGTAAGGCCTCGCCAAAGCGTTGGGGTTGTCGTGGTTCCCCCAGGGAGTGACGATTGAAGCAAAAACGCAACAGCAGCGGCGTGGTCATTAATATTCCTGTACTATCTCCGAGCCAGATAATGCCCCAAGACTGTCCAAATTGTCGCCAATCCCAAGTATTTAGCCAACTACGGGCAAAAGTATCGATAGTGGCATTAACTGCCGAGGCGCATAAAGCCGCTAAAAATACCAGTAAAAGAATATCGCGAATGCGCTGTAAAGTGGCGGAAAATCTCAGATAATGCAAGAATTGCGCCCCTAGCAGAGCCGATATACTGCTACCGAGCGCCGAAAATAGAGCTATGGGCCCACTGGCCCCTAAAAAGAAGGTCAGAAGCAAATCTCCGATAAAAACGCCTAAAACTAGCCTTTTTCCCCCTAAAAAAACAGCAGTTAAGCCAATACCAGCACTCATCCAAATTGGGGCAGGTCGCGACCCTAAATTTAAGCAGAGATAGCCTAGCCAACCAACACCCAGATAAACTAGGGCAACAAGCAAAATTTTAGATCGATCTGACGAAATACGTAGCATTTTCAGTTATCAGTTATCAGTTATCAGTTATCAGTTATCAGTTATCAGTTATCAGTTATCAGTTATCAGTTATCAGTTATCAGTCATCAGTTATCAGTTATCAGTTATCAGGTTTAAGTTATTAAGTTTTAAGTTATTAGATTTAAGTTTTAAGTTATTAGGTTTAAGTTATTAGGTTTAAGTTTTCAATTTTCAATAAATTTAGTATCTTTCACTGGTCACTGGTCACTGGTCACTGGTCACTGGTCACTGGTCACTGGTCACTGAATCACTGTTAATCTATCTCCAGATTGCCTAAACTAGGAGTAGTTCTGCTTCATGCAGATGGGTGAAAACCGTACATTTTCCTTTTAGGAATCAAAGATCATGCGGATTTTAATTGTTGAAGACGATCCTTTAATGCAGTTAGGTTTAGAACAAGCGCTCGGTGAACAGCCGGATTTTGAGATTGTCGGTCAAGCTAGTGATGGTCTAGCGGGGGTACAATTAGCCCTATCCCTACGGCCGGATTTAGTGGTCATGGACATCGGTTTACCCCGTCTTGATGGCATTGCGGCAACTAAACAGATTAAGGAAGGTTTAGCTAATGTTCATGTGGTCATGCTCACTTCCCATACTCTCCAACAGGAAGTGATCGCAGCTCTGGCCAGTGGTGCTGATGCCTATTGTATCAAGGGAGCGAGTCTCGATCGCCTTTTGGCTGCCATTGAAGCGGCTAAGGATGGGGCCACCTATTTAGACCCTCAAATTGCCCGTTTAGTCATGGATAATCTCAAAGCACCGGCAGTGCAACCTCATCCCAATCTAGCACTTTTATCAGAGCGAGAAATGGAGGTTTTAAAGTTAATTGTTGAGGGCAAAAGTAACGCTGAAATCGCCGAACAACTTTATTTAAGTACAAATACGATTAAAACCCATGTGCGGGGAATTATGAATAAATTAGCCGTGGATGACCGAGTACAAGCGGCCGTAATTGCCCTGCGTTCTGGTATTGTTTAAGGGAAAAATGGCGATTTACCCACAGGAATACTCTACCTCAATTACTACTGCTACAATTGCTCAAAAAATCCCTTCAATCATTTACAATAAGTTATCGACCTATCTCTGTTGGAAAACCATGACTATCGCTGAAAGCTTACCCCTAGTCGAGTCCCATGTCAACCCTGAGATAATCTTCCCAGAAGGCGAATTTTGGAGTGATGAACCACCCTTGGAAAGTAACCTACATCTACAACAAATTATTCTATTAATTCAGTGTTTAGAATGGTGGTGGCGCGAGCGAGAAGATTATTTTGCCGCCGGCAATTTAACCATTTATTACAGTCCCAACCAGAAAAAGTCAGAATTCTTTCGTGGTCCTGATTTTTTCGTGGTTTTGGGGACAAATCCCAATCCCAACCGCAGAAGTTGGGTAATTTGGCGAGAAGAGGGCAAATATCCCAATTTAATTATCGAAATTCTCTCCGATAGTACCGCCAAAGTTGACCGAGAGGAGAAAAAACAAATTTATCAGGATATATTTCGCACTCCCGATTATTTTTGGTTTGACCCAGAAAGCTTAGAATTTGCAGGATTTACCCTAATTAGCGGTCAATATCAACCGATTGCCCCCAATGCCCAGGGATGGCTCTGGAGTGGACAATTAGGCTTATATTTGGGTTTATCCGCCAATAAATTGCGCTATTTTACCCCCGAAGGGGAATTAGTACCCACTCCCGCAGAAGCGGCACAACAGGCGGAAAATCAGGTTTTAGAGGCAGAAAATCGGGTTTTAGAGGCAGAAAACCAAGTCGAGCAAGAAAAGCAAAAAGCTGCGAAATTAGCGGCTAAACTGCGGGAATTGGGCATAGATACCGAGGAAAATCTCTAATCTTCTTTTGTTATTAAATGACTCTATTTTCGGTAAGAGATGAGCGTATTTGGTGTCATTTAGAGGCTGAATAGTTGACTAATCGCAGAAAGCTCCGCGCCAGCGTAAATTTTCCCGCAATTCCGCGGTCATACCCACGTTATCGGCAAACTTTGCCCCCTGCACTTTTGCCCCGCTAAAATTAGCTTGAGTGATGTTGACTTCAACCAAATTAGCTCCTTCTAAATTAGAGCCAATTAAATTAGCTAAAGCCAAACTAGAACGGTAAAAATCAGCATAACTTAAATCGGCATTAGCTAATAAGGCTCCGCTTAAATCCGCTCCCTTAAAACTAGCATGACTGCCATTAATTTCACTTAAATCAGCATCGGTTAAATTTGCCCCCCGCAGATTTGCTTGATAGAGATTGGCCATGCCTAAAGATATACCACTTAATTCCGCGGCTAGGAGATTTGCCCCAGTAAAATCCGTTAGGGGATTAAGTTCAGCTAATTGGGCTAATTCCAGAAAATCATCACTAACAGCAGCATAAATTCCCTCGATTTGTGCCTGCAATTTCTCTAAATTTTCTGATGCTGCCAGTTGCGTTTCAACTAGAACATCATCTAATTCCACCTGCGATGAACCCAAAGAAATACGACTTAAAAAAGCATCAAATTGATTTTCCATCAGGAAAAATGCTAACTTTCGCTCTAAAATACTATGTTTATTGGGACTTAGATCGTGTTTCCATAATCCCGATGTTTCCGTGATACAGATATCGGCAGCTGTCAGCGAAAATTGCACCGTCAGATGATAAGGTTCTTCTTCCACACTGACGGTTCCTAGATTAATCCTTTCGATCGCTCCTGTAAATATTGACTGAGGACTTTTGAAAGATAACCGCCATTGATGATTATTAATACGATTTATGTATAACTCTTGACTCGAAAGAGGATTAGGTGCTAGGTGACAATTAACTAAAACAAAATCTAATTTTCCTCCTTTCAGTCCCCATTTAATCTCTTCGGGTCTAATTCCCCGCCGCTCGCGGCGTATAATAGAAAAATGAGTGAATACATCCATAAGAGCCATAATGTAAGTGTTTTGCTATATCATTTAGTGTTCCCAGCCAA
>SFCA01000010.1:0-3449 GCA_007095475.1 Microcystis aeruginosa Ma_QC_C_20070703_M131
TACAGAAATCGCAGACGGCGATTTGGTCTGAGATTGAATTTGATTGCTGGTATCTACAATTACGAACTTCGTTACCGACAAAAGGATATATCTTGATTACTTTTGCAAGAGATCTAATGAAGAACAAACAAAAGTTCAAGGTGGTTTTAGACATGTGTTATCCGCTTTTCGAGCAGGATATAGAATTGGCCAATGGCTTAACGAAAATACCCCTATTCAAGAATGGATTCGTGATGCGCTTGACTAATAAAACATCAAATAAAAGGAGGTTTTTAGGGATTTAAACCTCCTTTTATCTCCGGAAAAATATCCATTCCATTTCTGCTAACTCAACCCAAATTTCCGATAACCGCTGGAATTATCGACTCTTCTCGACCTTGTGTGATAATTTTTGATTATGGAATCGTGAAATGCTTATCGGGCAAGACTTTTAGTGCGATCGCCGATCTGGTAGATCTGGTAGGTTGGGTTGACGCAAGGAAACCCAACAATTCCCCTAAAACTTACCGAAAACTCAATTAGGCAAAATCGTCTTACCACAGAAGTGATGCAAGAAACTCAGATAGAGTTTGTTCGCTCCTATATTGATGCGGGTGAGTGTGGACTGACCCTGCTAAATAGACCTCTCCAATAATTGTCAAAATAAGAGATGAAGCCCTGACTAAGAGCTTATCAAAAATCTTTTCTGGAGAGGTATAATAGTGAAGAATCAACAGTTGGTAGCTACTAAGGCTGTTGATGAAGTGGATGATGTGACTAATGTGAATGACCCATATAATATTGCCAAACAAGGGGGTAAGCACTCTGGATTCTATAACGAATATGCCAAAAAGCCAGACTCTCAAATCCGAAAAGGAATTGAATCTATAAACAAGCAAATTTCTGAACATCAAAAAAAGATTGAAGCTCCCCAAAAATTTATACCTGATTTTGATAATCTTGATCCTAGACAGCAAAAAGCTCTTCCCGATAAATGGCAAAGTGACATAAATCGGCAGAGCGAGCAAAAGACTATACTAGAAGGCCTACTCAAGGAGAGAGGACTATGAATACAGAATCTGTTAACTTTATCAAAGATCATGCACTTATTCTCAAAGAAAAGTACAATGAATCCCTCGCAAAAATTAACGAAGCTGACATAAAAGGAGAGGACTCTTCTTTCTATAAAGGACAAAGCCTTGCTTATTATGATGCTCTTGATTTGATCAAGTCCCAGGTAGAAGCATTTGGTTACAACTCGAAGGAAGTCAACCTGGTTGTTCCTGAATTTGGCAAACAAGCAACTTAGCTATTAAGGTATCAGGTGCGATGCCGAAGGCACTGCGTAGCAGTACGCCTATCTTGCAAGGTTGGATTGACAACGGAAACCCAACATCATCCCCCTATTATTCTTCATGTTTTGTGTTGGGTTGCACTTCGTTTAACCCAACCTACGGATTATTTTACTGGGTTCTTCGTTACTTGGTATGGTTCGATCAGGGGGCATAAATCGGCTAAATCCTTATCTGGCAAGAGACTTAATTGATTAGCTCGTTCTAGATTGAAAACAATTGGCAAAAATCGAAGCAATGTCTTTCTATATAATGGTTTCATCCCTTATAACTCCCGGGGCTCTTCTCGACTTTGTGTGATAATTTTTGCTTATGAAATCGTGAAATGTTTACTGGGAAAGACTTTTAGGAATATTTTGTTAAATAAACTATCAGTATAGACCTCGTTTCCACACAGACAAACCGAAGAACCTTTTACTGCAAATCGGTGTCGATTTGTTTAACGGCTGGGTGAAGGAGAAGATTCAGGAAATAGAATACGAGTTAAGTAATTCATCGTGAACGGGGTGGGCATTGCTCACCCCGCCCCTTAATTATTCTAAAACACTATTAATAGTGTGCAACGTTTCGCGAAAAACCGCCACCACCACCACCACCGGTGGGAACCGTGACAGATATATTGGTCGGACCGCCTTGTGAAGCTCGACCGATACCGTATCCAACCACGAGACCGATGATCAACCATCCCCAACCACCTCGCATTCCGAGTTCTTCATTTGTTAGGTTTCTTAATTCATCGGTCGTTTGTAAATCATTGACTTTGATATTAGCCATAATCGATTGGTCTCATGTTTGAGGTTGACTAAACAAAATCATCCACGATACACATTCAAAACGCAAATATATTTTGAAACTTAATTAACTTATTTTTGTCTCGAATTTGATCGGCAAGAATACTGCGATCAGTTGTATTTTAAGGTTATTCTCTCAACAATGTAGAATAACCTAGATTATATTTTTTGAACTTAAATGATCTTTTTATGTTCAATTAGTCTTTAAAAATATCTTGTTTTTTCTTGCGAGGTTCCATAGTATTAAATTCAGAGAAGTAGCTCGACAAGCCTGACAACTCTTGCCAAGACTTTTCTATTTATATAGTCAATTACGATTGCGATCGTGTTCCCTAACCAATTCGCTCGTAATTATCCATTGAACAAGCGGATAAAACTGATGAAATCTCTTCCGCACCAGACACCTACCCTTTGCCCTAGCGCACGAGAAAATTCCCCAGATAGCGTAATTTTCGGGATCGCAGCGGGAACCGTTGAGGAACCCCGCGTCGCCTATCTCCCGGAAATCCAGCCCGTCACCCCAGAAATTCTCGCACTCGCTCAACCCGTCACCCCCACCGAAGTCTTCCGCTTCGCCGCGTCCTGCGCGGAAAAAGAATGCGTTCATTTCGATGGGAAAGATTGTCGCCTCGCGCGCCGGGTGGCACAGGGACTCGCAGAAGTAACCGATATCCTTCCCCCCTGTCGAATCCGGCAAAACTGTCGCTGGTGGTTACAGGAAGGAAAAGCCGCTTGTCTGCGCTGTCCGCAGGTTGTCACTGACAACTATAATCCTTCCGAAACTTTCGTGAAGGTTGCCGAACCCGAATCTTAACCCTATTAAATAGGAGTCTAATTACCATGGCTAAAATTCATATTTCCGATCTACAGGTGAACTCTTTTCAAGAATCTCTTGAAACTGCGATCAATCGCGCGATCGAGACTCGCAACATTCAAGGCGGTATAGGTATAATATCGCCGTCAAAACCAACAACACTGGGAATAAGAATTTGGCCGCCCATCACCCTCGGAATTATCTACCAACCGATCCTCCCATCACTCCCGAATATTAAGCAAGGACCCATTTTATAGCGGTTTTCAGTCTAATAACTGAACTTCCCCCGTATAAATATACTAGCTATGGCTAAAAGTCTTACAGAGCCTGAGTTAAAGCAATGTAATACTAATAAACTACTGAGTACAAACTCCTGAAATCCTTACGCAGACAAGGTTTGAGGCAAAATTTTTCAAATTTGACCCTTCGACCATTATAGCTTGTTTCCGGGCAGAAAACCATCAAAAACATGGCTACAGAGGGAATCGCTGACTCTAGAGATTAATGACACCA
>SFCA01000100.1:0-9007 GCA_007095475.1 Microcystis aeruginosa Ma_QC_C_20070703_M131
GCCGGTGGTTTCCACCGCATCGTCGGCCGTGAAGATGGCCGTATAGCTGTTACCATCCACCTGGGTGAAGTCGCTCAGGGTTCCACCGCTGACGTTCACATCACTGTTGTCAAAACCGGTGACATCTTCGCTGAATTCAAAGGTGACTAGAGAATTGTTGTCTGCGTCGTTCAACGAAGCATCAACAATATCGACTGCGAGGGTAGGATTGAGCGTGTCAATCGTCACCGTATCCGAGCCGGCTCCACCATTATTACCGGCCACGTCACTGTAGCTATCGGCTGCTACGGACACCGAGCCGGTGGTTTCCACAGCATCGTCGGCCGTGAAGATGGCCGTATAGCTGTTGCCATCCACTTGGGTGAAGTCGCTCAGGGTTCCGCCGCTGACGTTCACATCACTGTTGTCAAAACCGGTGACATCTTCGCTGAATTCAAAGGTGACTAGAGAACTGTTGTCTGCGTCGTTCAACGAAGCATCAACAATATCGACTGTCACTGTGGGTGGGGTATTGTCGTAGGGAACGAAAACAAATTGCCCATCTACCGCCTTGATACCACCAGTGCCATTGACGGATGTGGCCCGGATACCAAGGACTACAACACCCTGAGCCAATAACGATTCAATCTCTACCCCTTGATCCCTGCTGTAGCTGTAAGTGTAGGTATTACCCGCAGTCAGAAGATTGCTGCCATTATGCTCCGTTCCCGTTAACCCCGTATCGGAAATCTTGTCGTACCCATCCCAGACGATACCAGTCCCATTCATATTGAGACTGTTATCCTTTGATAACAACTTGATAGTGCCATCCGCGTTGCTATCGCCATTCGACCACCACAACGCATTGAGGTCCATCGACCCCTTCTTCATATCAACAGTCCACTGATTTGTGACCGTGTTGTAAGAAGCGGTGAACCAGAGAGCCTGGGTGGTGTCGCCGTATTCCCAGATGTAAGTGCCTTCCTGCAATGCCATGATCAAGACTCCTAATCAACAATTCTATACATACGGCAGATTCAGGCTCAGTCTGGTGCATCTTCTCAGTGGAAATGCTTATCCAATAAGGAGTTATCGGTGCCACACGGATAGAGGAACCGCCGTATCTAAATGATAACAGATTATGTAGCGTATGTAACCATTTAGGGGGGGCAAGCAGCCAGTGGCATTGATTCTGTGGAAGGAGTCTCCTGGGGTAGCACAGAGGGATAATTAGGGTTTGCGGCAAAAAGCTTTTCCTGGGGGCAGGG
The DNA here is from genome assembly GCA_007095475.1 of Microcystis aeruginosa Ma_QC_C_20070703_M131. GTDB lineage: Bacteria > Cyanobacteriota > Cyanobacteriia > Cyanobacteriales > Microcystaceae > Microcystis > Microcystis aeruginosa_I. The sequence continues at coordinate 1,248 of SFCA01000100.1, forward strand.
TGTGGGGTGTGGGGTGTGGGGTTTTATCGATTTTCAGGTGGTCAACTACCTAATTTTCAGGGAAAAAGTACCTGAATTTTCCCCCCGATCCCCGCAATGGCTGGCACTTTTTGAGGGGAAAAAAGTCCAAAAGTCTTATCCAACAAAGTTTTTAGATTTATTCAGCAGACCCTAATTACTACTCATCCCAAAGGCGCGAAGGGTTCCTCGGTTATAAATTCCAAAACATTGCGGTTCTCAGAACGCAGGCTCGTCACTACCATCAGCATCTCCGCCCTGAAAGGGTGACAACGAGGTTAAAGTCTAGGCTGGGTTTAGGCTGTGGGGAGTTTTTTGCTGTGAACAGTAAACAGTAATCAGTAATCAGTGCAAAGACAGTAGGAAACTTCTATTTAATAAGTACCTAAGCAAAATTAATTACACATTTCGATAAAGCTTTTGCCTCTTGCCTATTGCCTCTTGCCTGTCTTCACTAGGAAATTTATTTTGCATGACTACTTACTGCACACTTAAAACTCAAATCTGATAACTGATAACTGATAACTGATAACTGCTATAAACCCCCCCAAACTAATCGGGCTGCCCAAAAGGGAATTAACAAAAATAAAGCGATAAAATCAGCCCATCTTAACTTTAATTCGTGCCAGCGTACTTGATGCTGATTGGGACTGGTAAAACCGCGAACCTCCATAGCGATCGCTATTTGTTCGGCGCGTAAAAGCAAATTATCTAGTAATTTTTCCACTACTGTTAACCAGACGTTTAAACTTCTTTTAATCCCTAATTTTTGCCAATCGATCGCCCTAGTTCGCACTGCCCTAGCTAGATTTTGCACTTCTTCTAAAACCAGGGGAATAAAGCGCAAAGAGAGGGTCAGAGTCAGAGAAATTTCCGTCACCGGCACATTAAATCGCCGTAAAGGACTGATTAAATTCTCTAAACCTTCGGTAATTTCTTCCGGGGCCGTCGTCAATAAAAAGAGATTAGTGCTATAAATTAAAGTAAAAACTAAGGTACTAATTCTCACTGCTAATTCCAAAGAACGTCGGGTAACAAATAAACGACCTCTATCCCATAAAACATACTGATAATCACTTGCTGGCGGTAAATTCAGCCCTTCATCCGGTAAACGCGGCTGAATACTCACCGCTAAACCATCGGGAGTGATGGCAGTAATCAGAAAGACGATAATCGCTAAAAATATCAGCCAGCCCATCTGTTGCCGCCAGACGCGGGGGGGAATAGGTGCAAGCAGGGTTAACAACATTAATAATCCCACCAAAGCTAAACGCCACCAAGCATTAGCTAATAAAGGTGCTGCTAAAAACACCATTAACCAGATAAATTTTACCCTGGCATCTAGTTGATGTAGTCGGGTGATCGGTTGATCGAGATAAAGACCGATGGGCAAACTTCGCAATAAATCCATAAATTAGACCTTGGTGGCTCTATTAACCGTTTTTTCCACTTCTCGCGCCGGTTTGCCGCGCCAGATTAAGCGGATCGGGGTTCCTTTAAAGCCTAACTGTTGCCGGAATTGCCCTTCGATGTAACGGCGATAGTTATCATTAAAGCGCTGGGGATCGTTAACGAAAAGGGCGATCGTGGGGGGTTGACTCGATACTTGCGTGCCATAGTATAGTTTCCCCTGTTTTCCGCCCCTGGTGGTGGGGGGATTGTGCCATTTAACCGCATCTTCGATCACATCGTTGATTACCGAGGTACTGACGCGACGACGGTGAGATTCGGCGGCAATATCGACTAATTCGAGGATTTTGGTGACTCTTTGCCCCGTCATAGCACTGACAAAGATCATTTCTGCCCAATCCATGAAATACAGCCGATCCTGGAGCATTTTGGTGTAAGTATTGATGGTGTAGGTGTCTTTCTCCACCGCATCCCATTTATTGACCACTAGCACCACCGCACGCCCTTCTTCAATGATTCGCCCCGCTAATTTTAAATCCTGTTCGGTGACACCATCTAGCACATCGATGACGAATAGTACCACGTCAGACCGGCGAATTGCCTTAAAAGCACGGTTAATACTGAAAAATTCGGCTCCATAGTCCACATTCTTCTTACGGCGAATCCCGGCGGTGTCAATTAACCGATACACCTGTCCTTCTCGTTCAATTAAAGTATCGATCGAGTCTCTGGTGGTTCCCGAAATCGGACTAACGATCGCCCGTTGTTGTCCGGTTAAAGCATTGAGGAGACTGGATTTACCCACGTTAGGACGACCGATAATTGCCACTTTAATCTCTTCATTTTCGGGAATTGCCGCCCCGGGTGGCAAATATTTAATCAGGGCATCTAGTAGTTCTCCTGTACCGGAGCCGTGAATGGCCGAGATGGGGAAGGGTTCACCGATGGCTAATTCCCAGAATTCCGTCGCTTGCAGGATACCCTGTTCCACCGATTCACATTTATTGACGGCCAAAAGTATCGGGACATTTTGCTGTCGTAACCAAGCGGCAATTTCTCGATCGCCGGCGGTAATTCCCCCTTGCCCATCGACGACAAAAATCGCCACACTTGCCTCTGCTAGGGCGATTAAAGCCTGTTCGCGGATTAAAGGGAGAAATTCGCTGTCATCGTTAAAAACTAGCCCCCCTGTATCGACAATTTGAAAATCTCGATCGCACCAGAAAGCTGGTTGATAGGTGCGATCTCTGGTAATCCCGGGTTGATCGAAAACGATCGCCTGTTGATCTCCAGCGATACGATTGACGAGGGTGGATTTGCCCACATTGGGACGACCGATAATAGCGACGACAGGCAGTTTCATAAGAGGAGGAGGGGACGGAAATTAAAGAGCCAATATTCTATCATAGCGATTTGCGATCGACCTTGGTTGATTTATCTGTTTTCTTGTCAGGACTTTAAGGCCTTTTCTAGACGATTCTGGATTTCTCCGTCAATAAATCTGTCGGGATTACCGGCAAATTCTTGCAGAAATTTTCTCCCAGCTATACTAAGGGTGTAATAACAAACATACAAAGGTGTATGCCAATGATATGCTTCAATAATTTCCCCAAAAGTTCCGCTATTGCCGAGAGATTCCTGATCAATCCAAGTAGCGGCATGACTGCCGTGGATAGACTGAGATAATCTATTATAACATAGATAAATTTCTGGCTTATTAATTTCAGTAGTTATTTGTTTAAAATCAGGCTTATTCTTATTACTATCTTTCTCCAGTTGAGGACAATTGGATATATTCTTCACAATCTCTTTTTTGTAATTCTCTAATGATTGCTTATCTTCTTTAAGTTGAGCAACTTCATCTGGGTTTGATTTCAATTCCTCTAAGTATTTGATATATTTTTCAGTTTCCTCAATCTCAGAGTTAATCATCCTTACCAGTCTTATTTCTCGTTGATTTTCCTCAGTTTCATTAAGTATCCACATTAAATTACCAAAGGGTTCAAGGAGCGATCGAGCAATAATTAAAGCTGGCGGCAGCAGACGCAAATCTTGATTAGCTAGACCAAGAATCCCTTCAATATCTCGTCTTATTAATCTGAGAAAATCGGCGGCTGTTTTTTCGGCTTACCATTTTCCTAATTCTTGTATTTCCTCTAAACAATCCCCTAGTCGTTCCAGCAACAATTGTATCTCTTCAAGGATAATTCTCATAAATTGTGGCGGCTGAAAAAAATCTGCCGCCCAACTATAATTAGCCCAATAATCCGCTTCTTCTGATTCAGAGTTAAAATCAGGGACTTCTTCCCAACTATGGATTTATGTCAGTTTTTTGGGTACAGATTGAATCATAATTGTTCATCTCCGATCAAGTTTTTTTTTCAGAAAAGGTGGCATCTCTAGCTGTAACTATTCTAATTTTTTGACCCCAGCTGCTCCCAATTATAGCCCAACGTTTTTCCCTCTCTGTCTTCCTTGATGCCGTCCCTATTTTTCTTGTATCCTGAAAAACCGACTCCACTTCTGCTGGAATTAGATTATGTCTTGAAATATGCTCGATATTATTAGCGTCCCAGTCAAATTCCCTTGCTAGTTTAACCCGAAGAAACAAAAGTCAGTGCAGCTAATTATTGGCATCCTTGAGAAAACTGACTAAAGGCAAGAAAACCGGAGCTAAATTCGATCGAGCTACGGCTAAACAGGGATAGGATCGATCCCCATAATTTTCCCCTACCCGCAAGGGAAAAATCTTTTCTCCTAAAGAGATAAATACTCCGCCAGCGGCCTGTAGAATTGCCCAAACCGCAGCAATATCCCAGACTTTCGGGGTTGCTTCCACTCCTCCCAACACCGTGCCATCGGCAACCAAAAGCAGATTATAACTAGCCACTCCTATCATCCGCACTTTGCAGGGAAAGGGATTTTTAAATATATCTGTACTACGAGCGCAGAGATTGAAAAGATGATTTTTGCTGGGAAAATCGTCGCTGGTGTGAATCGGTTGACCATCGCGGTAGGCCCCCTCTGGACCGGTTAAACCCGTCTCACCGTACCAATAACCATAATAGGCCTGTTTCAGACAGGGCAGATAAACAAATCCGAACACGGGAGTCCCCCGGTAGAGAAGTCCTAGGGAAATGCCCCAGATGGGAATACCGCGAGTAAAATTAGTTGTACCGTCGATCGGATCCACCACCCAACACCATTCTTGATCCGGGAAAATATGGGTAGTTTCCTCGGTTAGGACTCCATGATTCGGGAAAGTGCCGGCAATTAGCGATCGCAATTCCCGATCGGACCAACGGTCGGCAGCCGTCACTAAAGTCCCGTCTGCTTTATTGGTGGCCTGTAGTTTGCCAAAATCAGCTAGTAGGCGATCGCCAACCTGGCCGGTAGCCTGATAACAAAAGTCTAAAACCTGACTCCAAAAAGTTTCCATAATTTTCTCGTTCGTCTTCTAGTAGAATATCAAATCATTGTCTAAACTTAGGTAGTCGAGATTGAGCGCGGAACCCCACCAGGAGATCAGACTAGCTACCCGTCTAGAAGCGATACTTTACCTAAAAGGGCAGCCTGTCCCCTTAACCGAGATGGTGAGATTAACCAACAGCGATCGCTTGACGGTGGAAGATGCCATGATCGAGTTAATGTCCGATTATGCTCACCGGGATAGTGCCTTGGAAGTGGTGGAAACCCCCCTCGGTTATAGTTTACAATTGCGGTCAGCTTATCAGAATTTGATCGAAGACCTGATCCCGGCCGAATTAGGCACGGGAACTCTCCGCACTTTAGCAGCGATCGCACTAAAAGAACCGATTTTACAAGCGGATTTAATTAATTTACGCGGCAGTACGGCCTATCAACAGGTTCAGGACTTGGTAGAACGAGGATTTGTGAGAAAACGCAAGCAAAATGAAGGCAGATCCTACTGGTTAGAAGTAACCGATAAATTTCATCAATATTTCGAGGTTGACAATCTTAGGGAACGGGGTATTCTGGAAGCTACCGATCGGGAATAAGGAGAGAGAGAGTATATTAAGGGTGAATGTTTGATCACTGAGCTAAACTTGAGGAAGATGGGGAGGACTTCGGGCAATCAAGAAGAGCGATTTGTTAACCTAGATTCAATAACCACTACAGCGTGGGAATTCTGATGACTTTTAATCCTGATTTTTTTCCCTGGGAAACCGAAGAACAAAATGATAACGGTCTGATGCAGTATCTCCAGCAGCAGCACCCTGAAACCCTTGAGAGAATAGCCCAATCGGTCAGTAGCGAAATTAAAGATATTATCTCGCAAAACGTCAAGGGATTGGTGGGAATGTTGCCCTCAGAGGATTTTGCGGTACAAATTACCACCGACCGCGAGAATTTGGCTAATCTTCTCGCTTCAGCGATGATGACAGGTTATTTCCTCGGTCAAGTGGAGAAGCGCCATCATTTAGAATCAATTTTGTTAGCGACAGAATCAATTAAATTGGGCAAAAAACCAAAAATAGATTAATCTTCACCCCAAAAAGATAGAGACACTTTCATCGGTGTCTCTATCGGTTTTTAGCCTCCTTTGGCAAAACTGGCCATCACCAAAATCGAGAGCAGGATACCGGGGACAAGTAAACCCGCTAATAATCCAAATTCAGTCAGCGTCATAGGAAAATATGCCCAAAATTCCATCACTTCCTACTCTAAACCCCTATTCTGGCTACCTCAACAAAGCTTAAGGAAAATTTAAAGCCTTTTACCGGTTTTTCTCCTATCAGTTGTCCGACTAGACAAACCAAAGAGAGTCTTTTTGATGTTGCCAAGCGGTTTATAATTCTTTTTTCAGCGCCTCGTATAAAGCTGAATAATCGTCCTCGGCGAATCCCATTGCTAAAGCTTTTTCAAGAAGGTGCTGTACTCCTGTTAGGGGAAAAGTGGTTAAATCTAACTTCTCCGATTCCTCTAAAAAAAGATTGACATCTTTGAGTAAATGTTTAGTGGGAAAATTAGGGTTAGCATAATTTTCTTCTAACATTCTCGTTAATTTTTTGTCAAAAGTAGGCGCATATAAGGCACTTTGACGCAGGATAGTCATGAACTTTTCTAAATCTACTCCTTGGCGGGATAAAAAAGCTAAACTCAAGGCAAAAGCACTGGTTAGAGTGGCAATTAATTGATTTAAAGCTAATTTTAACGCCGCAGCGGTTCCCACTTCCCCGATTAACATCGGTTCTTGACCAAAATGTGCTAATAAATTTGACCATTGATGGAACTGTTTCTCCGTTGCTCCCACCATAACTAAGAGAGTCCCCTTTTTAGCTTCGGGAATACTTCCTAGCACGGGTGCTTCTAGATATTCTCCCCCTTTAGCAACAATTTGATCTCGCAGTTGTTTACTTTCAGAAGGAGCAATAGTTCCCATCTGGATAATAGTCCGATTATTGAGGTTAGATTGCTCGGAATTTAATCCTAAAACCTCTTGGATAGCGGCGGCATTAGTTAACATTAAAATCAGACAATCTGCCTCTTGAATGACTTGTTCAGGAGAGTTAACTGTTTTGGCTCCCAACTGCTGTAAAGGTGCTAATTTTTCTAAGGTGCGATTATAGGCAATAACAGGAATTTTCTGATTTAATAATCTTTCTACCATTGGCGTTCCCATTAATCCCGTTCCCAAAAATCCAACTTTCATAACTCGATTTTTCCTTATTTATTGATTAGTTTTTACTTGTTTTTATGGCTGTCCAATGACGATTAGAAGACTGATAAATTTTAACATTTTTTAATCCCGATTGCTGGATGAAATCGGCGATTTCTGCTAGGGTAAAAGCCGCTCGCAGCGAGTCTTGAAATAATTGCGCTTGTCGGGGAGAAAAATTAGGATCGATTTCCCTCACCATCCCCTTAGTTATTTCCTCGGAATCGGGACGGAATAAATCTCTTAAAAAAATGCCGCCATGGGGTTTTAAAACTCGCTTAATTTCGCGTAAAAAAGGCAGAGGATTTTCGAGATGATGGATTAAACTATTAGAAATAACTAAATCAAATTGCTCGGATTGATAGGGAAGATTTTTTCCATCAACTTTCTCCAATTTGATCTTTTCTTGACAGTTAGCATTAAGGATATTTTTTTGACCAATCTCTAACATAGAATCGGCCAGATCAATAGCGATAATTTGCCATTGGGGACGTAGTTGACTGAGTATAATCGGAATGCGTGCAGTACCAGTTCCGTTACAGTAGAGCAGGAAGTCGCCTTCCCACCCCCTGCTTCAAAACCGGACTTACGACTTTCGCCGTATCCGGCTCCTGAGTAACTAGGCTACTGTCATTAGTAGAATAATAATGGG
>SFCA01000101.1:0-47985 GCA_007095475.1 Microcystis aeruginosa Ma_QC_C_20070703_M131
GGGCCGATGAAGACGCAAGGTTTTGAAGCACGATTCTCTCAAAATCTTGCACCTGTTTCACGAGAAAAGCCACAAAACCCTTACCTTGCCTACATTTCACATTTATTCAGCAAGCCCTAATTAACACTTGCCTAGTCATCAAAAATACCCCTCTAGATGATAATTATCAACCGACTTGATTCTTTTTCTGTTTGCGCTTATAGTCGCCTCGAGAAAGGTGTTTTTCTAACCAGATAGAGAGAACTATAAATAAATAACGACTACCCATTTCCTTGAGTTTTAACTTGGAAACCCCCGTAGTACGATTGCGCCAAGTAATGGGAATTGTCGTATAGGAATATCCTCGCACGATCGCTTTTAAGGGCATCTCTACTGTTAAATTAAAATGGTGAGACAGTAGAGGTGAGATTCCTTCGATAACCTCCTTCCGATAGATTTTAAAGGCGTTAGTGGTGTCATTAAATTTTAGCCCAAATAAAACTTGAATGAAGAGATTAGCCAAACGATTAACGATTAACTTGTGCCTGGGATAATCAATAACTTTTCCTCCTTTGATAAAACGGGAACCAAAAACGCAATCGTAGCCTTCTTGGAGTTTATAATAATAGTCCACCATGTTATCGGGAGAGTCGGAATTATCTGCCATTACTACTGCCACTGCATCACCGCTAAAATTTTCTAATCCACAGCGCACCGCAAAACCAAAACCATTGGGATAATAGTTATTGATGTAGCGAATCCGAGGATTTTCTTGGTTGATTTTTCGCAGAACTGCTTCGGTGTTATCTTTGCTATTGTCATTAACCACTAGGATTTCATAATCAATTTTATCCCGTTCTAAACGTTCAGATATTAACTGAGTGGTGCTTTCGATGCAATCTTCTTCGTTGTAAGCAGGGACAATTATTGATAGGGTTTTTACTGCATAGTTATCCCTTGATTGACGTGGGTGAGAGTAACCGTCCATCTCGAAAGCTGGTGCTAATCCTTCGGGATAGTACATTTCTGTCTCATTAGTCTTATTCTTGGGTTTAAAAATTAGGCTATCACTGGCAACATAATTAATACTAGCTCCCAGTAAAACCCCAATCATTGTGTTAACTCCGGGGCTAATTCCTAACCAGTTTAAGAAGGGAAATATCAAAAAAACTCGCAGTAAAACTGCTAAACCTGCCGAGAGATGATAGAGAGGAAGTTGTATCAAAATCACATCTCTAATTGTCCAATCTCCTCCAGTCCACACCCAGATTCTATAGATAAAGAAACTAGCAATTAAAGATATTTCTATCGAAATGACATTAGCAACATTCTTCAGAAATGGTGTATTAAATCCCAAGTCGTCAATGAACCAATAAATTAAGAATAAGTTGATTAGAAATGCCACTCCCCCAGCAATGAGAAATCGGAAAATTTTATTGTTGTAGATTTTAGTTAACATAATGGTATCTTAAAACATGATCTGGTTTAGTTTTTCTAGGTCAATATTGCTATTAATAACATTATTAATTTCCTCTGGTTAACTAATTAACAGAGTCCCTCAATTACTAGCAGTATATTTGGCTAAAAATCACTTTTGTAACGAGGGAAAACTAGCAGGTAAAAATCGACCAGAATAATTCTTGATTTACCCTAAGTCCAACGGCTAACGTTTTGACTAAAAATCTCTTTGAGAATATCCGTTACTGTGTAGGTTAACTGCCAATCAGGATAATGATTTTTAAACTTACTCACATCAGAAATCCACCAGATATGATCACCAATGCGATTAGTCTCCACATACTGCCAGTTTAACTTTTTATCCGCAATCACTTCACATTCCTGAATGGCTTCTAACATGGAACAATTACTAAAGCGACTACCACCGATATTATAAACTTCTGCCACTCGCGGGGCCTGATAAAAATGATAGAAAGCATTGACGAGATCGTAACTATGAATATTATCCCGTACCTGCTTACCCTTATACCCATAAATACTGTATTCTTTGCCGATCATCGTACATTTCATCAAGTAGGATAAAAACCCGTGTAATTGCGTTCCTGAATGACTTGGACCGGTTAAACAACCGCCGCGAAAAGAGGCAGTTTTCATCTCAAAATAACGCCCGTATTCCTGTACTAACACATCCGCCGCCACTTTCGAGGCACCAAACAAAGAATGTTTACAAGCATCAATACTCATCAACTCGTCAATACCATGAGTAAAATAAGGATGATTTTCCGAGATTTCCCAACGCAATTCTTTTTCTACTAAAGGTAATTCATTCGGTCTATCCCCGTAAACTTTATTGGTGGAACAGAAAATAAATACTGCTTGGGGACAGTGTTGACGAGTATTTTCTAATAATACTAAAGTTCCGTTAGCATTGACACTAAAATCCATATAGGGATCCTTAGCTGCCCAATCGTGGGAAGGTTGTGCCGCCGTATGGATAATTAAGGATAGATCATGACTATAGGTTTTAAATATAGCTGAAATAGCTTCATGATCGCGAATATCTACAGCATGGTGAATGTATTTATCCCCGTAATCTTGCGATAATTTGGCTCGATTCCACTCCGTTGAAGCGTCTTCGCCAAAAAATACCTGACGCATATTATTATCAATTCCAACGACGGTATAACCCCGATCACAAAAAAATCTCACTGATTCAGAACCGATTAAACCAGCAGAACCGGTTACTAGAATGATCGCCATAACTATATCCTGAATTTTTTGCCTAGTTGTTCAGAAATTTCCCCAGTTGAGAAAACTCTCCCCGACTTTACTAGATATGTTCGCCTTTGTCAATTAAACAGGAGGAAATTCCCTTAACTGCCGTAATTCCCTGAAAAATTATTGTCTTATCCACTAGGGGTGATTTAATGGCGTTTTCTTGCCAGTAATCCCTAATTAAGTCCCCATCTCCCCCCGTTAAAATTATCCCGCTCTCTGGATATAAATTTAACCATTCCCGACTGAATTTTTCTATTCCCGCCAAAATTGTATAAATTATCCCACTTCTTATACCTTCTGCTGTTTCTTTTGCCCACATCTGGGGTAATCTTTCCGGTAAGGACACCTCTGGTAAGGCTGCCGTCCGTTCCCTTAAACTGGCTAATTGCAGCTTTAACCCGGGTAAAATTGCTCCCCCCACTAGCTTTTTATCCCCATCCACTCCCGTAAAAGTTAAGGCTGTTCCCCCATCGATGACTAAACAGGGAAATCCGTATTTTTTTCCGGCACCTAAGACAGCTAAAGCTCGATCAATGCCGAATGTTGGATATAAATCCAGTAAAGGAATATCTTTTAAAGTAATTATCCGTAAATTGCCATAATTTGCCCATAATTCTCTTTGGCTAGGAACCACGGAGGCGACAATCAATGCACGGTTGCATTTGTTTGTCAAGAGTTTAGGGAAAATTTGTTGCAAAAATTCATTACTTAGGGGTTCTCTCAGGTGGGGAGTATCGAGACAAGCTAACAGGGTTTGACCGCGAAAATACCCCCAATGTAGCCGAGAATTGCCGATCATCAACCCTATCCAGTCAGTATCTTGCTCAGTCATTTAGTTAGTGGGAATTATGAATTGGGGTGTGGGGTGTGGGGTGTGGGGTGTGGGGTGTGGGGAGAATAAATAAAATAATCTCCTGTCTCCTGTCTCGGAGTCTCCTGTATCGGAGTCTCCTGTCTCGGAGTCTCCTGTCTCCTGACTCCTATCTCCTATCTCCTATCTCCTGTCTCGGAGTCTCCCGATGGCTTCAAGATGACCGATATTTGGGGAAATTATCTAGAAATCATGACAAAAGTTTTTTCATGGTTAAACAGACAAGAGAATAAGATAACCTAGGTATAGAATTTAACAAAAAATCTGGTTAACGGACATTGATCAAGTCGATAGCGCAGTGTCAAACGAGTTCTTTTCCCGCTCAGGTATGGCAATTAGATCACGGCTTAACCGTAATTCATCAGTATTTACCCGTGACTCCTGTGGTGGTGGTGGATGTGTGGGTGAAAGCAGGTGCGATCGCTGAACCCGATCCATGGTTAGGTATGGCCCATTTTCTCGAACACATGATCTTTAAGGGGACGAAAAAACTTCCCCCCGGACTCTTCGACTATTTAATCGAAAATTGTGGCGGCATGACCAACGCTGCCACCAGTCACGATTACGCACACTTCTATCTCACCACCAGTGTGGATCAAATTGAACATACCCTACCCCATCTGGCCGAAATTCTCCTCCATGCTGAGATTGACGATGAGGAATTCTATCGGGAAAAAGATGTAGTTTTAGAAGAATTACGGGCCTGTTATGATGATCCCGATTGGATTGCCTACCAAACCCTCTGCGGAAGTATCTATCAAAACCATCCCTACGGACGCTCTATTCTAGGGGATCAACCCTGTTTAGAGCAATTAACCCCCAATCAAATGCGCTGTTTCCATCGCACCTATTATCAACCGGAAAATATGTGTGTGGCGATTATCGGGGGAATTGAACCCCAAGCCGCTTTAGAAATTATCCGGCAATCTTTTCGGGAATTTCCCGTCCCCTCGGAATCCCCCTCCCATCTAGTGGCTGCCGAACCCCCCCTGATCGAAATTCGTCGTTCCCAAGTATATTTACCCCACTTAGAACATTGTCGCCTCTTGATGGGATGGATGGGACCGGGATGCGATCGCCTAGAGGATGCCTTTGGATTAGACTTGCTATCGGTAATTCTTGCCGGGGGACGCTGTTCGCGGTTAGTGCGACAGCTGCGGGAAGAAGCGCAAATCGTCCTCGATATTAACAGTAATTTTTCCCTGCAACGAGATTCCAGTCTCTTTACCATCGGCGCTTGGCTATCTAGCTCACAAACCGCGGCAATTGAAGCTATTATCTGTGAACATATCCAACATCTGCACGATGATCCCGTCACCCCCGCAGAATTACACCGCACTCAACAGTTATTAGCTAACGATTATATTTTCTCCACAGAAACCCCGGGCCAATTAGCGGGACTCTATGGATATTATCAAACCCTGAGAGCTGCCGACCTAGCAACGATCTATCCCCAAGTTATCCAAAGTTTGCAACCGTCAGATCTCCAGCGTCTCGCTCGTCAGTATCTCTCCCCGGAGCGATATGCTATTACAATAATGCAACCCTGTGAATAAACGATGTCCGCTTCTCCCATTCACCGCTTAACCCTAGAAAATGGCATCACTCTTTTAGTGGTGGAAAATACGGCCGTGGAGTTGGTTGCGGGGAGGATTTTCCTCAAAAATGCGGGTACTCGTTGGGAAAAACCCGAAAAAGCGGGTTTATTTCGTCTGTTGGCCGTGCTGCTCACCAAAGGTACAGAAAAGTTATCTTCCCTAGAAATTGCTGATCGCGTTGAGTCCACGGGGGCCGGTTTAAGTGCGGACACGGGGACCGATTATTTTGTGGTTAGTTTAAAGACCGTTACCAAGGATTTTTTAGATATATTGCGTCTGGCAGCGGAAATTATTCGTTTTCCCAGTTTTCCCCCTCCAGAAATCGAATTAGAGAAAAATCTCACCCGTCAAAGCATTCGCTCTCAATTGGAACAGCCTTTTAATGTGGCTTTTAATCAATTACGCGCAGCTATGTACCCCGATCATCCCTATGGTATGTCTTTATTGGGTACGGAGGCAACGGTTTCTCAATTGCAACGGGAGGATATGCAGGCCTATCATAGTCGCTTTTTCCGTCCCGATAACCTGGTGATTAGTCTTTCTGGCCGTATTACCCTAGAGCAAGCAGTAAAAGCAGTGACGGAAATTTTTGGCAGTTGGTCAATTCCTGATCTTCCTTTATCTAGTTTACCTCCAGCCGCTTTTGATTTTCAGCCCACCTGTTTAACTACCGTCCAAGCTAGTCAACAGGCGATCGTTATGTTAGGATACCCTGGGTCCTCTGTACAAGAGGATGATTATGCCGTTTTAAAATTATTGAGTACCTATCTGGGGAATGGGTTATCTAGTCGTTTATTCGTGGAATTGCGAGAAAAACGGGGATTAGCCTACGATGTTTCCGCTTTTTATCCCACCCGTCTCGATTCTTCCCAATTTGTCCTTTATATGGGAACTGCACCCCAAAACACAGCCATGGCCCTGTCGGGATTGCGTCAGGAAGCAGAAAGGTTATATAAAGTAACTTTGAGCGAGGAGGAGTTACAGTCAGCTAAAAATAAGTTATTGGGTCAATATGCTCTCGGTAAACAAACTAACGCCGAAATCGCTCAGTTATACGGTTGGTATGAAAGCTTAGGTTTGGGGATTGAATTTGATCGCACTTTTCTGGATTCTATTAATCAGATTACTCCCGAACAAGCGCGATCGGTAGCCAGTAAATATTTTCAACATCCTTACATTTCTCTAGTCGGTCCAGAAAATGCGATCGCAGAAATTCTCTAGTCAGAGCAAAAAGCGGCAATAAAAACTATTGCCGCTGCTATTTTTGATTAACTCCCCGGGTGGGATTCGAACCTACGACCAATCGGTTAACAGCCGACCGCTCTACCACTGAGCTACCGAGGAAGGCTACTCACAACTAACAATTATAATCATAAGTCTCTCAATAATGCAAGTGCTTTCTGGATTTTTTCTCAAAAAATTTCCGGTGCCGGTAGCGGTGGGCAGAGAATCGACTATTGTGGAGATAAGGACACCATTAAGTCTAGTCTATGCTTGCCCATCACCGCCGTCCCGTTTCCTTCTGTCTGCTCTCGACAGATCTACCCATCCTCTCCACTTTAGACACTTCCGCTACCCTCTACCAAAAGGATCGCCACCGGTTTCATCTTCTCCTCAATCGACCACCAGTCGCTCTCGCGGAAATAGAGACACTTAAACCCGAAAATAATCAAAATAAGTTAATTTGGCTGGAAATTTCGGCCAATCGGGTAATTATGACCATGCAGGGCCAAGGAAAATTCGCCTATCGTCATTTTTGGGAGCAAGGGGTTTTTGGTGTCAGTCGCTACTGGTTAAATGCCGAAAGTTCTCAACCGGGTTACGCTTTTCGCCTCCGCAACTATACCCGTAGTCTCAAATTAGAGGGGAATAATTTCCCCGAATATTTGCGTCTAGAGTACGAATTATGGTCAGATAACCTGATTTTAGGTCATTATGTCCTTCATTTGCAAGTACACCAATAAATCGGGTTGGCTGAATAGAGCTAAAAACCTTGTTGGATAAAACTTTTGGACTTTTTGTCCTCAAAAAGTGCCAGCCACGAAAGCGATCGGGTGGCAAAATTTAGGCACTTTTTCCCCGAAAATTAGTTAATTGTGGGGTGGATTGAAGACTTAGTGCTACACTTCCCGAAAAGTCTATTTTATTTGAGCTTGTTGTTAGGAATCCACTTAAAAGAGGTTGTTTAATCTGGCTAATAAGCTCTTGGGTATGATATGGGGAAAAGTTCCAGCGATTGCGCTAAAATGGGGTAGTATGCCGCAAGTTTCCACCTATCGTTACTCTGAGGAGTTTTATACAGAAAGTTTCTGTATAATCAATAGTTAGCCTGATTATTGGTTACTTTGATATTTAATGGGTTGAACTAATGGCTGCCTTTTTAGGAATTTCTCTCTGGATTACTCTTGCAACTGTTATTCCAGGTCTTATAACGATCTCACTTCTCTATAGTGCAGTTGTATTGACAGGGATTTCACAGAATGACCCTTTATTGGCAGTTTTCCAAGTAAAGAACGACTGGGTTGCTACGGGTTTTGCGGTCATGGCTATGGTGCTTACCCAAGGGGTTGGTATCCTATTAGAAAATTTCCTAATCAACAACCAGCTTCTTGGATCAGACCGAAGGAAAGTTCAAATTCCCAAAGGTATCGATCCTTGTGGTGAAACTAGCTTTTATATTGAACCTTATGCTGAATACCAAGGGCTGTACTTACTCTTAGCAGAACTTCGCGAGAATGAGGACGCTCAAGGTCATCTCCAGCGAACTTTAGCTCAGTTTTTTCTAATAAATAATGTGATCGTATCTTTCAGTTTGGGCTTAGTTGTAACTGTCTGGCGAATAATACATATTCAATTGATTTATTGGCCTAAAGGCTTGGGGTATGCTGCTTTTCTTGTAATCTCTCTTGTAGTACTGTACCGAGTTGCTTGTATTAGGTTTAAAGTGATGACAAATTCTCTCTGGGCGGCACGTCGTAGAAGACTCGAAGATCACTATCATAACGATAAACTGTATTTAAAGTCACAGATGGAGGAATCGGATGAATACGAGTAAGTATGCTGATTCAACTCCTAAAATTTTGATAAACATTGTTATTGCGATCGCCGCTCTGGTAGGGTGCGTTCGCTAATGCAAGTCCTGCTACTCCAGAGATCGATTTTGGGGAACGCACCATGCCCATTGATGGCAGCTGTCAGTTTAAGTGCGATGCCGAAGAACGTAGAAGCATGAAACCCAAGGACTGATCATGTTACGCTACCGCTAACCCGTCCTACAAATAATTTTGCCTCCCTCGCTATTTTCTAGGCATCTTTCTCCTTGTCCTTTTTCCCTTTTTGAAGAAAAGGTAGAACACCTAAAACCACTCCTGTACCCAGGATAGTTAAGGATGGTTCAGGCACTGGTTGATACAAGTGATCGCCGTTAATCTTCCAGTTCGATCGCATATTGTTCGATCCAATCGGTCAATCTAGCGAAACCCTCCTCATAGGTTTCGAGAACACCCGCAAGACTGAGAAAGAAACTGACCGTTTCCGCTTCACTGGCGTTCAAGCGATAGCCGTTCTTGCGCAAAAAAATTGAAACGGTGGCCAGAGCTATACGTTTATTACCATCGCAGAAGCAATGATTTTTGACAAAACCGTAGCCATAGGCCGCCGCTAACTTAAAAATTGATGATTCGGGTTCGTACTGAAAAAAGAATTTTGGCTTATTGACAGTGGACTCTAACAGGGTTGGGTTTAACACTCCAGGAGTCCCCCCGGTTCGAGCGATTAAAGTTTCCTGAATCACCCTAATCGCATCGCTCGATAACCATTTCGGTTCCTCGATCATTATTTGGCGAGTTCCTTGAAGGCGTTGCGGTACTGAGAATAAGTATCTTCAAAAGCTTTCATGGTTTCTTCAAAATCGGGATCAAAGCTAGAAATTCTGTATCCATCTACAGATTCAGTGATATAAATCTGATCCCCTTCCTCTACGTTCAGTCGGGATAAAACCTCTTTCGGTAAGATCACGCCTATGGAATTGCCAATTTTTCGGAGCGTTAGACTTGTCATAACCTATAGCCTCCCGTAGTTTATGTTATAACATTTATTATAACATAAACTACCCAAACGGAATTATTTTGAAGAGAAAGACTTCCGATCGTGAAAGCCGCTCTTGTAGGGTGCGTTCCCTAATGCAAGTCCTATTGCTCCAGCGATCGCTTTTGGGGAACGCACCATGCACATTGATTGCAGCTATGAGTCTAAGTGCGATGCCGAAGAACGTAAGTTGGATTGAAGCATGAAAACCAACCTACGTTCATGTTACGCTACCGCTAACCCGTCCTAGAAATAATTGTGCCTCCCTACTTATCAAAAAAATGTTTGATATTATGCTTGAAATTTCTAAAACCTCTCTTCAAGTATTAGGCAGTGAAATATTTAATCAGATAACCAAAAGTAAATAACTAAAAACAAAACATTTATTAAATCAAAAAAGGTTGAACATGGTAAGAAATGCGACAAATAAATTATTGCAAAATGCTAAAAAATTAAAAAGTGACGAGTTTTATACACAACTTTCAGATATAGAAAGTGAGTTGCAACATTATAAAAGTCATTTTGAAAATAAAGTAGTTTATTGCAATTGCGATGACCCCCGAATTAGTAACTTTTTTAAGTATTTTGCTGCAAACTTCAAAAAGTTAGGTCTAAAAAAAATAATAACATCTTGTTATCGAGAACAAGTCAGAGATTTATTTAATACAGAAGAAGATGAAAATGGTTTTTTCTTTGAATATACAGGTACAGAGAGAGAAAATAATAAACCTAGTTCCACTGACATTGTTTACTTTAATGGGGATGGGGATTTTCGTAGTCCTGAAAGTATTGAACTATTAAAAAAGTCTGATATTGTTGTGACTAATCCCCCATTTTCATTATTCAGAGAATATGTAGCTCAATTAGTTAAATACGATAAAAAGTTTTTGATAATTGGCAATATTAATGCAATAACCTATAAAGAAATTTTCAAACTAATCAAAGAAAACAAAGCGTGGTTAGGAATAAATCTTGGTAGAGGTATTTCTGGTTTCATTGTTCCCGAACAATATGGACTTTATGGAACAGAGGCTCGTATTGACAATTCTGGAAATAGGATAGTTTCTCCAAATAATTGTTTATGGTTAACCAACTTAGACACATCAAAACGACAGGAAGATATGGCTCTCACAAAAAGATATTTTGGCAATGAAGCTGAATATCCAAAATATGACAATTATGATGGAATTAATGTCAATAAAACCCAAGACATTCCCTTAGACTTCAAGGGGGTTATGGGTGTACCAATAACATTTTTACATAAATTCAATCCCGACCAATTTGAAATAATTAAATTCAGGAAAGGGAATGATGATAAAGATTTATCAGTAAATGGTAAATGTCCTTATTTTAGAATACTAATCAAGAATAAACGAATACAGACTGAATACATTGATTTAACTGACAAAGAAAAACAATGTATAACTCAGTCCTAGGGGGGAGCATCTCACTTACGCGATAAGTAATTATACTTAGCCTAAAAGCCACTCTTAATCGTGTCTTGGAACGAAATAGAGGCTTTTAAAGACTGCGTACATGGAGAATTAAAACAAGAGTCCTAGGGTGTGTTCCCTAATGCAAGTCCTACTGCTCCAGCGATCGCTTTTGGGGAACGCACCATGCACATTGATTGAAGCTGTTTGGAAAAGACCTGTAGTTTTTTATGCTTCAAACTGAAGTGGAGAATATGGGTTAAAATATTAAAAGGATGCTAAAGATGAGGGCTAGAGTTTCCAGAGTGAGCTATCCTAGAAATACTCCTTACACTATTCTCGCCCATGCTCGATCGAGTTCTCCATAGTCGTTATGAAGTCCAACAGTTACTAGGAAAAAAAACTATCTTAGCGAGGGACAGACACACCACCCAGTTAGTTATCATTAAACTTATTCCTGTTCCTAGTGGTCAAGGGAGTCAGTTTATCGGAGAAATAACTGGTAAAATTGCCCTATTACGACAACTCTCCCACCCATCTCTCCCCCAATACCTCGATAGTTTTGAGATAGATTCATCCCAAGAACAAATCATCGCTATTGTCCGACCTTATTTATCAGCGCAACCTTTAGAAAACTATCTTAACTCCAGTTATTTGTTAGCAGAACAAGAGCTCAAACAAATTGCCAAATATCTTTTGGAAATTCTCTCCTATCTCCATCAGCAGGATGTCCCCCTTAACCACGGCAATATCAAACTTAGTAATATCCTCTTTGATCCCCAGTCTCATCGTTTTTATCTAGTTGATTTTGCCTTTGATTCTGATTCTCCCATCACGGACTTACAGGATGTAGGCAAAACTTTGATCAGTTTGGCCACGGGAATTAATCATCGTTACATACCAGAAAATTTTGAACAAAAAACTAATCTAAGTGCTTTTTTCATCTACTGGTTAAAAAGATTATCAAACTCCCACCCAGACTATCATTTTCGTTCGGTGACAGAAGCTTTAGCCAGCTTATATAGTTGTCAATTGATCCTAGTATCTATTGGTAATCTGACCAAACCCTACGGCAGCGAAGTTACTGTTTATAAAAAAGATAATCTTCTGCAAATAAAAATCGCTAGTAAAACCAAACAAAAGTTTTTCAATAATCTCAAAACCCAGTTAAGACAGTTTTTACCATCCCTATTCTTCACGATTATCCTCTTAACTATAGTCGCTATTTACGATCTCAAACTGGTCGCTTT
Organism: Microcystis aeruginosa Ma_QC_C_20070703_M131; assembly: GCA_007095475.1. Classification (GTDB taxonomy): domain Bacteria; phylum Cyanobacteriota; class Cyanobacteriia; order Cyanobacteriales; family Microcystaceae; genus Microcystis; species Microcystis aeruginosa_I. Next base: position 11,954 of record SFCA01000101.1, read on the forward strand.
TTTAATCCCAATTATCCTAATTTTTCTGCTCAATTTAATCTCCTCTAGTTTATCTTGGCAGTTGTGCAAATCTTTTTGGCAGGGGGAACTAGAGTTAAAAATTACCTCCCAAAAAGTTTCTCTCTATCAAAAACTCTGGGGGCTAAAATTTAAACTAGCTGCCGATGCCGCTAGTTCCGAAATTTATAGTCTCATGCGTCGCAATGTCACTGTCACTATGGAGGGAGAAAATATTACTATTATTCCTCCTTGTCTGGCTCTCATTGCCAACCATCGAGAATATATTATCACTGCCAGTGAAGATGTTAGCGAAGCCGAATTAGATTGGTTGGCACAACAGTTAAGTGATTGGCTACGTTTACCGATTACGAGAATTTAAGGTGTATTAAGCTACGTTAACACACCCCCAATTTATCTATAATTCACCGATTACATCGGAAGATTTAATCAGATGCGCTTCTAGGAACCAGAGACGTTTATCGATGTCCCGGGAGATTTCCGTATAGAGATCTGCTGTGTCGGCATCCCCTTGATTGCCAGTGGTATCAATAGCAGAACGAAGATGGGCGGCGTATAAGGCATAACGTTCGGCTAAAGCAACGATATGTTGACTCCCATCGACGATATCAGCAGGATATTCCGGCAGAATCGAGTTAGCGGCGGCGATGCGCGCTGTTCCCAAAGCGGTTCCACCTAAAGCGGTAATCCGTTCTGCTACCAAGTCCCCATAGCCTTCTAATTCCGTGGCCATTTCGTCAAATAGGCTGTGCAATTGGTAGAAATTTAAGCCTTTGACGTTCCAGTGGGCCTGTTTAACCTGAGTTTTTAGGTCTAAACTAGCGGCAAGGGTTTGGCTTAAGATTTCAATAATAGCTTTGCGGATATCTAATGCTAAATCGATGCGGGTGGCGTAGTATTGTCCCGTGGTTTTGGTTTTGACTGGAATGGCTACCATAATCTTTCTCCTTGAATTGAAAAACAAAAAAGGTTCTCTTGAACATTGGGTGAAAAATCTTCACTATCTTTACATTATGGGCGCAAGTACTGCGCCCTTGTAACAGGTGACGGGCAACAGTAAGCCGTGACTCAGTTGCAAAATCTAAGAATGTCCTAAACTTAATGCCTAGTCCTTTATCTAAGCTAAGGGGCATTTTAACCGCCTATCCTCAGAGATTAGCTGAATCTCCCCTAATCCCTTTACTGTTGCCTATTGCTTCTTGCCGTTCGGCGGTTCGGCGGTTCGACAAAAGCTCACGCCGAAGTCTCACGGCCGAAGCCTCTTGCCTCATCTCAACAAGCATTTAAATGCGTGGGCAGCTTAATTAATTATGCTCCTAAATAAGCCGCTAATTCTTCCGAACCACCAATTAACTTGCCGTCAATGAAGACTTGCGGGGTGGTGGTATTGCCACTCATGGCCCGCAGAGAACGACTGGTGGCATCGCGTCCGAGGATAATTTCTTCGTATTGTAGGCCTTTTTCTTCTAACATTTTCTTAGCCCGGAGGCAGTAGGGACAGCCCACTTTCGAGAAAAGAGAGACTAAAGGCGGTTTTTTGGCTTCTGGGTTGATGTAGTGTAACATCGTTTCTGCATCGGAGACTTTGAAAGGATCTCCCGGTTCTTCTGGTTCGATGAACATTTTCTCGATAACAGCATCTTTGACTAGCATCGAATAGCGCCAAGAACGTTTACCGAAACCTAAGTCAGCTTTATCGACTAACATCCCCATTCCTGCGCTAAATTCGCCGTTACCGTCGGGAATCAAGACGACATTATCACATTCTTGGTCTTTTGCCCACTCGTTCATGACAAAGGTATCATTCACCGACAAGCAAACAATAGTATCTACGCCATTTTCCCGAAAAACTGGGGCCAATTCGTTATATCCGGGTAAATGGGAGGTGGAACAGGTGGGAGTGAATGCCCCGGGTAAGGCAAAAAGAACAACGGTTTTTCCTTTGAATAATTCCTCGCTGGTGATGTTCACCCATTGATTATTTTGACGCACGGGAAAGGTGACATCGGGAACTCTCTGCCCTTCTCGGTTTGGTAGCATAATCGTCAACTCCTAATTGCTAAGTCGTACTCATTTTGAGTTTGCATAAACTAAGTGTACTCATAACGACTATGAGTTGTCAACAAGTATTTATACTTAAATCAGGAGACAGGAGATAGGAGACAGGAGAATGGGAAATAGACAAAAGGCAGTAATATTGATTAGTTAATTTCCCCATCTCCCCCCGCAACCCACACGAAGTGGTCTCCCCACACACCCCACACCCCACACCCACCCCTTTTTTTACTGAAAAATGATGTTTTCCTTACTGAAAAAAAGCTATAAATGGCTAGGACTAGCGATAATAACGGTGATTTTGGCGATTACACCCGCCGTCATTGCCCAATCAACCACTAGCACCATACCTCTGGCAAAAATTAACTGGTTACAGGCGATTTTTTTGGGATTTGTGCAGGGAGTGACGGAATTTTTGCCGATTAGCAGTACCGCTCATCTAAAAGCGATTCCCGTCTTTTTGGGTTGGGGAGATCCCGGTGTCACCTATACGGCAGTGATTCAATTGGGCAGTATTGCGGCGGTATTGTCCTATTTTTGGCAGGATTTAAGGCAAATATCCACGGGAATGGTGAAAGCGGTGGCTAGTTCCGATTATAGTTCCCAGGATTTTCGTTTAGCCGTGGGGATTATCCTAGGCACAATTCCGATCGTTTTCTTCGGTTTGTTAATGAAACTTTTCATTCCCGATTTAGATAACTCCCCCCTGAGAAGCATGACTGCGATCGCCTGTGCCTCTATAGTCATGTCTTTACTCTTAGGTACGGCCGAAAAAATCGGGAAACATAAACGCAGTTTTGAGACTTTGCGACAAAAAGACGGGGTTTTAATGGGATTAGCCCAAGCTTTAGCCCTCATACCGGGGGTATCTCGTTCTGGGTCCACCTTAACTGCCGGGTTATTCATGGGTTTAGAAAGGGCCGTAGCGGCGCGATTTTCCTTTCTGTTGGGGATTCCAGCGATAACTTTAGCCGGTTTAGTGGAATTTAAAGGCGTTCTCGACCAGATTAACACCAGTGAATTAATTCCCCTGGGTATTGGGGTAATTTCCTCGGGGATATTTTCCTATCTTTCGATCGCTTGGTTATTAGATTATCTCAAAAAACAGAGTACCTGGGTTTTTGTCTGGTATCGTCTCTTTTTCGGGGTTACTATCCTGATTGGTGTGGCCTTGGGGCGTTTTGCCTGACCTTTTGGCATTCTAATTAATTTCTAAAAAATCTTGCAATTTTTGTAGATAAGTAGGGGCATCTTCTAACATGGGAAAGTGAGCAGTATTAGCCATCTCCACATACTGGATGTTATTATTCCAATCCGCCGCCATTTTGCCCATTTTGGCAGGAATAATCAGGTCTTTTTCCCCTGATACTAAAAGAGTTGGTATCTTAATCTCAGCAAATTTACCCAGCATAATTTCCACTGCTTTTTTACTCACAGATGTATAAATTGTGCCTAGTACGGCATTGTAATCCGCCGCTAAAAAATCTTCTAAAAAAGCAATTCTTTCTGATTTTGGGATCGATCGATGCAAAAATCTCGCCATAAATAATCGATCGGCAAAAGGTACTTTTAAAAACCAATCATAACGAAAGGTTTCTTTGTCTATGGAGCGATCGCAATTAGCCCTAAACCGATCTAACAGGTAGGTTGACGGCTCTCTTAGGTTTGGTGGGTAAAATGTATTCTAAGATACAGTACTGCTGGCGAGCGAGTGGAAGGAACCACAGAGACACAGAGGACACCAAGATTGATCGCTTCTATAGTAAGTTAAACTGATCACACAAAGAATAAGAGAGCCAGTTGACTGGCGAGATTAGCTGAAGTTTAGACATAATTGTGTTAATTATGTCTTTTTAATGGAGATGAATAGCTTGTCAATAAGGCTATCATCAATTATGATTAAAATCAATAAGTAGGTAGGCACAATTATTTGGAGGATAGGTTAGCGGTAGCGTAACATGAGCGGGCTAAATCCGTTGAGTATAGGTAACATATCAGGATAGGCAAAAAGCAAGAGGCAAAAGGGGGAATAGATAATCAGTTTTTAATAACTGGATTTAGCATGACAACGCCGAATTGACACTCCCGTCGCACTAAGCGCAGGGGATTCTTGGTTCCGCCGAGTTTCCTTAATCTATAGCTAACGCTACTGAGAGGAACTATTTCTTTTCAAGGCAATTGCTAATTGTCTCAGTCGTTCGCTAACTTCTAAATTAAATTCTTGAGATTTCAAATTAGCAGGTAATTCTGCTACAAGCTGAGGATTCTCCTTATACCATTCGTTTTGGGCGACACCTGCCCATGTTCCTTCTTTTTCCCGAAAAATATCCACTAATCCTCTTAATTCTTGAATACAGTAGGACTCAAATCCTGCAGCTTCAAAAATACCATTGCGTAGATATTCTTCAAAAGCGTTAATATCATTCGTTACTTCAAAGGTAACAACCTCTCTGGGTGGGGTTAATTGGTCAGCCAAATCGATAACTGTATCTACTGTCATTCCGATAACGTTTTTGGCAATTTCTGTTACACCTAATACCTGTTGACGAAGACTAGGATTAAAGAGTAAATCAGAACCCTACTTAACTGAAACAGTCCAGTAGGGTGTGTTAGCGATAACGTTTTTGGCAATTTCTGTTACACCTAACACCTGTTGACGAAGACTAGGATTAAAGAGTAAATCAGAACCATACTTAACTGAAACATTCCAGTAGGGTGTGTTAGCGTTAGCGTAACGCACGAATTTTGAACATTAGATAAGGTGCGTTACATTTCATTAACGCACCCTACAAGATCGGCGATCGCACTACCGTCATTCCGATAACGTTTTTGGCAATTTCTGTTACACCTAATACCTGTTGACGAAGACTAGGATTAAAGAGTAAATCAGAACCCTACTTAACTGAAACAGTCCAGTAGGGTGTGTTAGCCGCTAGGGTTTTCGTATCTTGAAAAAACCGTTTTTTGTCTAAGTCCTAAGAGAGTTATACTAGCGCACTTTGCCCCCTAAAAGCTATCATCTTGAAAGATTGAAAAAGTATAATGAGCGACTCTTTTCTAGGCACAGTTCATGCTGAATAAATTAATAGTTAAAAATTTGACGGTTTTTCCCGAAATCCAGCTGCAATTTTCCCAAAATCTGAATGTCATTGTCGGGGAAAACGGAACAGGCAAAACTCATCTTCTCAAGATTCTCTATTCGGCACTCGCTACCAGTGGGGAAGAAGGGCGAAAATCTCCGAACGGAACGCCAACAAAAACTTTATTGCAAACTCGTTTAGCCGATAAACTGATTCATGTATTTCGCCCCGATTATTTAGGAAGGCTCACCCGCAGAAAGCAAGGGCGAGAACGATGTGACGTAAAATTACACTTTCAAGATAGTCGATTTAATTTTGCTTTCAGTTTCGCAACTAATAGTAAAACAGAAGTCTCCCTAGAGGAAGTTCCAGAGGCTTGGCTTGATGTATCTTCTGCCTATTTTCCTACTAGAGAGCTATTGACAATTTTTCCAAACTTTGTATCTCTATACGAAAGTCATTATCTTGAATTTGACGAAACTTGGCGAGATACTTGCTTACTTCTCGGCGCTCCTTTGCAACGTGGCAATAAGGAAAAACCCATTCAAAAGTTATTGGAACCGATCGAATCGGCGATGGGAGGTTCGCTAGAGTTAGATAAAAATGGGCGTTTTTATCTAAAAAATGAAAGTGGACGATTCGAGATGCCTCTCGTTGCCGAAGGAAATCGTAAATTAGCGATGTTAGCTCGTCTAATCGCCACTGGTGTGTTAATGGAAAAAGGTGTTTTATTTTGGGATGAACCAGAAGCGAATCTCAACCCTATTTTGATCAGAGAAGTCGCTAAGAGCATCGTCAATCTTAGTCATGCGGGTATTCAAGTCTTTCTGGCAACCCATAGTTTATTTTTACTACGAGAACTGGAAATTTTAATGAGCGATCGAGATAACTTTCCCCTGAATACGCATTTTTTCGGCCTACATTTCTCCGATGGTGCTGTAGTCGTTCAACAAGGAAATACAAGCGATGAAATCGGTGAAATCACAGCCCTTGATCAAGAGCTTGCTCAATCCGATCGCTTTTTAAGTATGGGAGAAGAAAGACGGTGAGGGTTAAAGTGGACGGCATAATCTTTGATTTTCCCGATTCGTGGCAAGTCAGTAAATACGATAATTGGGCTTTTTATCGTCACCATTTCTCTACAATGCTAGATGGAATTAAAGGAGTTGATTTGATTGCGATTTATCGACAAGATATCTGGTTAATTGAGGTGAAAGATTATCGCCAGTCACGTCGTACTAAAGCTCAAGATCTCGCCGAAGAAGTTACCGAAAAAGTTCTCTATACAATCGCTGCTATGTTACCAGCGAAGATTAATGCCTCTGACAAATCCGAAGCAAATTTTGCCAGAAAAGTTCTTCAGGGAAAACAATTACAGGTTGTCCTTCATCTTGAACAACCGGAAACACATTCCCGACTTTTTCCCCGCGCCATTAACCCTGTAGATGTGCAGCAAAAACTGAGAAGATTAATTAAGCCGATCGCTCCTCATCCAAAGGTAGTAGAATCTACTCGGATGCAGAGTGTACCGTGGAGTGTAATTTAATTCTCATATTCTCAACTGGCAAATTAATATAACTCATTCCACCTTAATTTTAGATCAAATGAAATTAGTTGCTGACAAGAGTTTTAAAAGAGCATTTAAAGAATTTATCAAGAAAAATCCTCAACTTAAATAAAAGTTATTGAGTATCTTAGATTGATTAGAAGCTGATCCCTTTCTTCCTTCTTTAAAGTCTCATAAGTTAACAGGAAGTTTAGAAGGATATTGGTCTTTTTCTGTTGCTTACGATTGTCGTATTATTTTTACGTTTCGTCAAGATACTGAATTGCTATAGATAAGGATAATTTTCTTTCTTGCCTTTAATTCTCGTGTTCTAAACTGGTAAAAAATCAAAATCTATAATTTCTGCAAAGGTATAAGGACAAACTTGCGGAAACCTATCAACAGATAAACCAGTTTTTTTGATCACCGATCGCTTGGCTTTATCATAAATAATATCTAGCCTAGAAGCCCCATAATTGTAGAGGGTTTTTGACTGGAATAAAATTTCTAGTTCTAGACGGAAATTATCGATTTCATCGGCCCATCCCCGGCCACAATTACCTTTTTCAGTCAGCCAATACTGATACATTAATAAATGTTTAACGGTTTGAATTAGATAGCTTTCCACCTTGTTTCTTTGTTCTCTACCCAAATCTTCTATCTCCGTTAAAAGATGTTCCCAATCTAAATTTTTCATCTCCCCGCGTCGAATTTGTTCGGTGGTTCGCTCAATCCACAAAACAAAGTCCTGATCATAAAGCTGTTTTAATTCTTCCAACTGCATAGATTTTTGAGATTGAGCCGCGCTTTTATGATCAATCATAAACAAAACCCCCCACCAATGGGCGGGGGGTTTTTTAGTCACCTAATTCAAGGTTTAGCCGAACTTGCCAGCAGTGGAAGCGATCAAGAAGGCGGCGTAGGTGAAGATATAGCCAACGGTGAAGTGAGCTAAACCAACCAAACGAGCCTGAACGATCGAGAGAGCCACGGGTTTGTCTTTCCAACGAACGAGGTTCGCCAGAGGAGTACGTTCGTGGGCCCAAACGATAGTTTCGATCAACTCTTGCCAGTAACCACGCCAAGAGATCAGGAACATGAAACCGGTTGCCCAAACGAGGTGTCCAAAGAGGAACATCCAGGCCCAGACAGAAAGGTTATTAACACCGTAGGGGTTGTAACCGTTGATTAACTGAGCCGAGTTAGCCCAGAGGTAATCGCGGAACCAGCCCATCAGGTAGGTGGAGTTTTCGTTAAACTGAGCCACGTTACCCGACCAGACACCGAGGTGTTTCCAGTGCCAGTAGAAGGTTAACCAACCCAAGGTGTTCAACATCCAGAACATGGCTAGGTAGAAGGAATCCCAAGCAGAGATGTCGCAAGTACCGCCACGGCCGGGACCGTCGCAAGGGAAGGAATACCCGAAGTCTTTTTTATCGGGCATTAATTTGGAACCACGAGCGTCTAAAGCACCTTTAACCAGGATTAGAACGGTGGTGTGTAAACCAAGAGCGATCGCATGGTGAACGAGGAAGTCGCCAGGACCGATGGTTAAGAAGAGGGAGTTAGTGCCGCTATTGATTGCGTCTAGCCAACCGGGTAACCAAACATCACCGTAGTTGGGATAGGCGGTGTAAGCGATACTATCGGGGTTAGACAACAGTACGTTCATGCCGTACAGGGTTTTACCCGAAGCTGCTTGCACGAATTGAGCGAACACAGGTTCGATCAGGATTTGTTTTTCGGGAGTACCGAAAGCGACGACCACATCGTTATGAACGTAGAGGCCGAGGGTGTGGAAACCTAAGAAAAGGGAAACCCAGCTTAGGTGAGAGATGATCGCTTCTTTATGCTCCAGCATCCGCGCCAGCACGTTATCTTTGTTCGCTTCGGGATCGTAGTCACGCACGAAGAAGATAGCACCGTGGGCGAAAGCACCCACCGCTAGGAAACCAGCGATGTATTGGTGGTGGGTATAAAGAGCCGCTTGGGTGGTGTAGTCCTTAGCGATAAAGGCATAAGGGGGTAGCGCGTACATATGCTGCGCCACCAGAGAGGTGATCACGCCTAAAGAAGCGAGAGCCAAACCGAGTTGGAAGTGGAGAGAGTTGTTAACCGTGTCATAAAGATTTTTGTGACCGGCTCCTAACTTACCACTGGGGGGTCTGTGTGCATTGAGGATGTCCTTGATGCTGTGACCGATGCCCCAGTTGGTGCGGTACATATGACCAGCCACAATGAAGATCACAGCGATCGCCAAGTGGTGGTGAGCCATATCGGTTAACCAGAGGGACTCGGTTTGGGGATGGAAACCACCTAAGAAGGTGAGGATCGCAGTTCCCGCGCCTTGGGCAGTACCGAAAATGTGGTTAGCAGTATCGGGGTTTTCTGCATACACACTCCAGTCACCGGTGAAGAAGGGCAGTAAACCCGCCGGGTGGGGGGGAGTGGAGAGGAAGTTGTCCCAACCAACGTGCTGACCGCGGGATTCGGGGATAGCAACGTGAACGAGGTGTCCGGTCCAAGCCAGAGAGCTAACACCGAACAGAGCGGCGAGGTGGTGGTTCAGGCGAGATTCAGCGTTTTTGAACCAAGCGAGGCTAGGACGGAACTTAGGTTGTAAGTGTAACCAGCCAGCAAAGAGGAAAATCGCCGAGAGAATCAGCAGGAACACCGCACCTTGGTATAGGTCTTGGTTGGAGGTCATACCGATGGTGTAGAACCAGTGGTAAACCCCGGAATAGGCGATGTTAACCGGATTAGAAGCGCCAGCTTGGGTGAAGGCATCTACCGCGCCTTTACCGAACTGGGGATCCCAAATCGCGTGGGCGATGGGACGGATGTTTAAGGGATCTTTGATCCACTGCTCGAAGTTACCTTGCCAAGCGACGTGGAATATAGTGCCGGAAGTCCACAGGAAAATGATTGCAATGTGGCCGAAGTGCGACGCGAAAATCTTTTGGTAGAGATTCTCTTCCGTCATGCCATCATGACTTTCAAAATCGTGGGCTGTGGCGATCCCGTACCAAATCCGACGGGTGGTCGGATCTTGGGCTAGATCTTGGCTAAATTTAGGGAATTTAGTTGCCATAGCTGTTTAGGAAATTCTCCTCTCTAAATAACTGAGGCTCTTACACGAGTGCTGGTTATTTCCTTTTTTCAATTCACCCACTGTAATAGGAAACGCTTACAGAGGTATCGGTCAATCGACGCTGGTTCAGCCTAGGCTTGCCAATCCCCGGGGGACTGGCAAGCCCTTATAGGCAAGTTTAGCCAATCGAGAGACTTCTGGCCAAGAAGAATGCCCAAGTGGTGACAATACCGCCTAAGAGGTAGTGAGCCACACCAACGGCACGACCTTGAATGATGCTCAGGGCGCGAGGTTGGATAGCGGGGGCAACTCTTAACTTGTTGTGCGCCCAGACGATCGACTCGATTAATTCTTGCCAGTAGCCGCGACCACTGAACAGGAACATCAAGCTAAACGCGAAGACGAAGTGACCGGCTAGGAACATGATTCCGTAGGCAGACAGGGCAGAGCCATAGGAATTAATGACTTGCGCTGCTTGCGCCCAGAGGAAATCCCGTAACCAACCGTTGATGGTGATGGCACTTTGAGCGAAGTTACCGAGGGTAACGTGGGTGACAGTGCCATCGGGGGCGACGGTTCCCCAGACATCGGACTGCATTTTCCAGCTAAAGTGGAAGATTACAACCGAGATGGAGTTGTACATCCAGAACAGGCCGAGGAAGACGTGATCCCAACCGGAAACTTGGCAGGTACCGCCGCGACCGGGACCATCGCAGGGGAAACGGAAACCGAGATTCGCTTTATCGGGAATCAGACGGGAACCGCGAGCGTAGAGAACCCCTTTGAGGAGAATCAACACGGTGACATGGATGGTGAAGGCGTGGATGTGATGCACGAGGAAATCGGCAGTACCGAGAGTGATCGGCATCATGGCCACTTTGCCACCCACTGCTACCACGTCGCCACCGAAAGCATAACTAGCAGTAGTGAGAGCGTTAGGAGCGGTGTTGCCGGGGGCCAGGGTGTGGAGACTTTGTACCCATTGGGCAAAGATGGGTTGTAGTTGAATTCCCGTATCCGAGAACATATCTTGGGGACGACCAAAAGCCCGCATGGTGTCGTTGTGAATGTATAAACCGAAGCTATGGAAGCCGAGGAAAATACATACCCAGTTCAGGTGGGAGATAATTGCGTCGCGATGACGGATCACCCGATCGAGCAGGTTATCCACGTTTTTGGCTGGATCGTAGTCCCGTACCATGAAGATCGCTCCGTGCGCTCCCGCACCGACGATTAAGAAGCCACCGATCCAAGTGTGGTGAGTAAACAAGGATAGTTGGGTGGCGTAGTCAGTCGCCTGATAGGGATAGGGCGGCATGGCGTACATATGGTGGGCCACGATGATGGTTAGCGAACCTAAGAGAGCCAGGTTAATCGCTAACTGGGCGTGCCAAGAGGTGGTCAGGATTTCGTACAGTCCTTTGTGACCTTGACCGGTGAAGGGACCTTTGTGGTTTTCGAGGATTTCCTTCATGCTGTGACCGATACCCCAGTTGGTACGGTACATATGACCAGCAATGATGAATAATACAGCGATCGCCAAGTGATGGTGAGCGGTATCGGAAAGCCAGAGACCACCGGTCACGGGGTTCAAGCCACCTTTGAAGGTGAGGAAATCCGAGTAAGCACCCCAGTTAAGGGTAAAGAAGGGGGTCAAACCCTGGGCGAAACTGGGATATAAATCCGCCATCTTGCTCGGTTCGAGAATGAACTCATGGGGCAAGGGTATATCTTGGGGAGCAACTCCCGCATCGAGGAGTTTGTTCACCGGTAAAGAAACGTGAATCTGATGACCGGCCCAACCTAGGGAACCTAAGCCGAGTAAACCCGCCAAGTGGTGGTTCATCATCGATTCCACGTTTTGGAACCATTCCAGTTTCGGTGCGCTTTTGTGGTAGTGGAACCAACCGGCAAACAGCATCAGGCCCGCCATCACTAAACCACCGATAGCGGTGCAGTATAGCTGATAGCTGTTGGTGAACCCGGAGGCGCGCCAGAGGTAGAACAGACCAGAGGTGATCTGAATACCGTGGAAACCACCGCCCACATCGCCGTTGAGGATGCCTTGACCGACGATCGGCCAGACCACTTGGGCGCTGGGTTTGATGGCGAGCGGGTTGGTTAACCAAGCTTCATAGTTAGAAAATTTCGCGCCGTGGAAGTACATTCCACTCAGCCAAACGAAGACAACGGCGAGATGTCCGAAGTGGGCGCTGAAGATTTTCCGAGAAATATCTTCGAGATCGCTGGTTTGACTATCAAAATCGTGGACGTTGGCGTGTAGGTTCCAAATCCAGGTAGTGGTTTTGGGTCCTTTGGCTAAAGTGCGATCAAAATGCCCCGGTTGACCCCACTTCTCAAAGGAAGTAGGTACTGGGTCTTTATCTACAATCACTTTAGCTACCGCCTCTTTGGGGGGGAGTGCCATGAGGATTCTCCTCTCTCGACAATAGACTTAGCGTTTTATTTGAGGATAGATTTTTTAACCTAAAAAAGGCAAGTTGAAATCTGACCCACCTTTTGTTAATGTCGCTTGACTTTCCTCTTGGGTGAGATTCCAGTCGAAAGCATCAATAGTAGATGATAAGTCTTTGTTCTCTCCTCTGTTCGTTGTGCTTAACAATAATTAAAATTCTCTCAATCCTTGATAGGAGAGACATTTTCTGCTATGGACGGTCTTAGTCAGGGTCAGACCGGTAATTTTTCTTTACAAAAGTTTATTAATTGTCGCCTCAGAAGCCGATTTCCCCTTTTTCTCCCTCACCAGACCATATAGAAAATTCAATAGATAGATTCTCAAAAAACAATCAAACAATTCTGTAAAATTGAGGCCATAACCTGATCTTCTCGCGCTTTTGCTGACACCAGAGCATTCAATGACTCTAGCAAAAATCAATGGTTTGTATAGATTTTGGCCTTGGCTCTAGGAGGAACGTGCTATCCCTACTACATAAATTAATCCCAGTCAAAACCCTTCATATATGTCTTGTGATCGGTTTACTGACCATTCTGTTAACCGCCTGTGGCGATCGCTTGACAGCCACCAATCTCCCCACTTCCGAAACCTCTAATCTTCCCGTCGTGCAAGGCCGCATTTCTGAGGTTGCTCCCCCGGCCCTAATTCAGGAACTGCGCCCCAGTTTAGAGCGTTACGCCCCCCAAGTAACGATTCTCAGCCCTCTGGCCGAACAGGTTTTCGATGACACCCAGGTGATAGTTAAACTACAAGTGTCAGATCTGCCAATTTTCCAAGACGATACCCTGAAATTAGGACCCCACTTGAGTCTAATTGTCGATAATGAACCAGCAGCGGCTATCTACGACCTCAAGCAACCGATTATCCTAGAAAATCTTGCCCCCGGTACTCATACCCTCCGCGTCTTGGCCCTGCGGCCTTGGCAGGAAAGTTTTAAAAATGATGGGGCCTTCGCTGAAACAACCTTTCATATTCTGACAAAAACAGGCAAAAATGCCCCCGATAACAACTTACCCCTATTAACCTACAGTCATCCGCAGGGAATCTACGGTGCAGAACCGATCCTGCTCGATTTTTATCTGAGTAATGCTCCTCTACGTCTGCCCAATACTGCCAACGAGGATAATAGTCTTCAAGATTGGCGCATTCGTGTCACCGTCAACGGTGAAAGTTTTCTGCTTGATACTTGGGAACCAATCTATCTCAAGGGTTTTGCCAAGGGCAATAACTGGGTACAACTAGAATTCATCGATGGTAAGGGAAATAAAATCGAAAACGAGTTTAATACCAGCGTGCGCGTGATTAGTTTTGATCCCTCTTACCAAGACGGTCTTAGTCAATTAGTCCGCGGCGATTTATCCCCTATAATTGCCCGTAGCATTGTTGATCCCAACTATAAAACCATTCCCAGTCTAGAGGAAGAAACCCCCGTTATTGAGCCAGAAACCCCTGTTATTGAGGAGGAAAAAACTCCCATAGTTGAGGAAAACCCTGTTATTGAGGAAGAAACGCCCGTTATTGAGCCAGAAAGCCCTGTAGTTGAGGAAAGCCCCGTAGTTGAGGAAAACCCTGTTATTGAGCAGGAAAAACCCGTTATTGAGCCAGAAAGCCCAATCGTAGAAGAAAAACCCGTTATTGAGCCAGAAAGCCCAATCGTGGAAGAAAAACCAGTAGAGACAGAAACAATCGAAAAGGTCGAGGAAACCCCTGAAGCGATCGAATCTCCCCTAACCACCATACCAGAGACAAAGGAGATTAACGAACCTGCCCCCGGTATTCAGCCTCCGCCAGAAGTGGAACCTATTCCCGAACCCCAGAACAATAGCGAGCAAAAAATCACCATTTTTGATCGCGTTCAACAAACCTTAAACCGCTTCCAGTTGGCCTCTTCCCCAGCAGAAAAAGATATCGAACTACCCACCCTCGATCCTCAATTATTCACCAATGTCGAGCGGTCTTAGAGCCTAGCTTAATCCAGTTTTCAGGGGAAGTGGGGAGGTGGGGAGGTGGGGAGTGGGAGAATGGGGGAATTTCAACTAAAACCCTAAAACCCTAACACCCTAAAACCCCAACCTCCAACCGCTCGATCGAGAAATTATTAAACAAATATTTCGCAATATAGACAAAATTGGGAACTAGGTTATAATCTAGAACGTCTCTAGGTAATTTACTAACTTTTTGCTTGAGGTAATTGTGTTTAACAAAATTTCCCTTGTCGCTGGTTTTGCCGGTTTAGTTGCCCTAACTACCCTTGGCGCCGTACCCGCACAAGCAGAACCGCAAAATAACGAAATCCTGATCAGTCAACTGCGCGGCCATAACACCTACAGAGGTGAGCCGCAACTCAACCCCGGTGACTATATACTAGGTCGCGTCCGGGGAACCGTGGGTGGAATTCTGTCCATCCAATTGATCAGACCTGTGACAGTGGATGGCAAAGAAATTTTCAGTGGCGACTTTGCCGACGGAACCACCGCTCGTATTGTTGGGGATGCCACCGGTGGTGACGATGTACTATTGCAAGTGGTAGATGGCAAGTTAATTTATGTGGGTAAAGCTCGTCCCTATTGGGTTTCCCGCTTGAAACTAAAATCGGAAATCACCACCACCAGCAATCGCTCACAACTTTTAAGAGAACTTAACGAAAAACAACCCGCTTGGGGACTTCCCGCTTTACCGCCGGAAACTAGAACCTTTACTGAAGTTGCTCCTCAACCCGCTTCCGAGCCTAGTGTATCTCCTATCCGCGGACTTTGGTAGTGGGAAGAAATCAGGAGAAAATTTAATACAAGTGTACGAAGTGAACCCCTCTTTTTTCTATGGAAGGGGGGGTCTTTTTTCGTCAAAAATTGAGAAATAACTGCATTTCAGCCCAGATTCTCGTCATCACATCGGTAAGGGCATGATCACTATCTAATTCGATTAATTTTACCCAAGGACGATTTATGCAATAATGGCGACTATTTTCTAGGGGAATCACCTCATCGGCACGACCATGAATAATCAGGGTGGGGAGCTGCCTGATTAACTTTTCTTGGGGATAATTAGCTAAATCCTCAATAAACTTGTAATAAATCGGCAGATAACGACGATAACCGTGGTGATACACCGATAAACTCCCAGATTTTTGCCAATTGGCTAGGGTTTCTGCTCCCAATTGTCCTAACCAAATCGGCCCGAAATTAAAAGCGGGAGCTAATAAAACGAGCCTTTGCACCTGAGAATAAGTTTCTGCCAGCCAAGCTGCCGTTAAACCGCCAAAACTGGAACCAATCAGTGTAACGGGAAGATGAGATTGTTCAATCAATTGGCCGACTTGAACAATCTGACGAGTGAGAGTTAAGCTAGAAAAGTCATCACCGTTAAGATCGGGTATTTCCATTGCTAAACCCCTCTTTTGCCAACAATGCCTCAAAAATTGCGCTTTTGTTGATTGGGGGCCAGAAGCGAAACCGTGTAGATAAATATATCTGTTTTCAAGGACTGCCATTCTAGAACTAATTAGATTTCTTCATCTTGCTCTTTGGTAGCACTGGGAGAAGAATTATAAATGGCATCTAACTGTTGACGAGCATCTTCGACAGTGAGAGAACGAATCACTAACAGAGGTTCATTAATCGGTTGTCCGGCCTCGTCCAAAAGTTCGGGATGGGAAGTCATGGGATAACCGTAGGGATTATAGGAATTAGCCGATTTAGCAGGACGTTTCTGGGAATCCATGCTGACAGTAATCAGACTCCGAATTAAATTATTAATGGTCAAAAAAGCGATAACTGTGAAGGCGAGGATATAGAGCAGATGTAACATTGGCCGAGTCTCCCATGAATTATGTGTGAATATTCCTAATTGCCAAAACTTTATGCTAAAAATTCGCTCAACTCTCTAGCTTACCAAAAAAGTTTCAGGTTAAGCGTCAGTTTGAGGAGATTGATATTCTCCCCAACCCTGTAATCGACGACGACGACTGCTGACACCCCAACACTCTGCCACCAGCTGATGCCAAGGCAACAACATCTTGGCCTCGATACCCACCTGACCACCTGTGGTTTTAAAGAGTAAATAAGCCGTGGCCACCTCCTGTTGGGCATTTTTGACTCTTGCCAATAAATTGTTTTGTTCCTCGAGGCTGAGAAAGGATAATCTCTCGGATTCGAGGAGAAGACGGGAACGGGAAAACCAATAGGTGAAATCCTCTAGTAGAGGTTCTAAGATAGTTTTCAGGAGTTCGTTTTCGGCGGGTTGCGAAGGGAACATTATTTTTATAATGACGATTTTGCTTACCTTAATCTTAGCGTCATTTATATTTCTTAACATTGTGACGGAAAAATTTTAAGATTTGCCCCGGCTGTAGGCGGCACTAAAGAAGTCCTGTTCACAACTAAGGGCATAACGATAGGATAAAGAGATATTTTCCGTCATCAAGGCGTATTTATCGGCTAATTCCTCTAACTGGCTTGCTAAAGCGGCGAATTCATCCCCACTATAACTATCAATCCAAGCTTGATAGGGATTCTCAGAAATCGGCTCTAAGGCTAATTGTTGACCCAGATAAGCATAAAGACGCATACAGGGACTCATCGCCACGGCAATCGCACCGATATCACCCATCCAAGCGGTAGCGAGAAGAAAATCCCGATAGCGACGGGTGGCGTTAGCGGGCTGAACCTTTCTCAGGTCAACTCCCCACTGTAGAGCATAATTTTCATGTAATTCTAATTCCTTTAATACCCCTGCCGCTAACCGATGAAAGCTAGTAAATCCCTGCCAATCAGGAGCTTTAGCAGCGGCGATACTGTAAGCACGGGCGAAAGATTCCAGAAAAAAAGCATCCTGACCGACATAGAAAGCGAAACAGTCCCGTTTAAGCTCTCCTGTGGCGATACCTCGCACAAAAGGGTGTTCTAGACAAGCTTGTACTAGATCTTGATGGCTCTGCCAAAGTTGCTGACTAAGCATGGGAAAATACTAATTATACTAAATCTGGTTATTAAAGACTGATTATTTATTCCCCTTTTTGCATGAGTGCATGAGCAGAAAACGGGTTTCTCGGAGAAACCCGTTTTCTGTGCGTTACTCAACGGATTTAGTATTAGGTGGACAAGGTTGGTTAACTAGAATTGGGCATTCCTTAACCCAAACTGACGCTAACCCTGTTACAATACAGATAACTAACCAAATTGGAATTAAAAACTATGCGACTTAAGCGATGGGAGTCCCCCCGCCGTCAGGGACGTAACGACAAAGGCAAGGGTGGTTCGGCCCGACAGCGACAACTGAAAAAACAATTTAAAATGCTGTCGAAAAAACTGAAAGGGGGAGAGAGTAACATCTCTCCTCTTTTTTTGTCCCCAGCAATCGCCGCTGAAAAATCTTCCTCTGGGAAACTCTCCGTCTCCTGAAACAGTCCCAGACTTGAGCCACTTTCAGATTAGGAAAAAAAATGAAGCGTACACTTGCCGTCATGACAATGACAGTAGCTTTAACCCTCACCAGTAACCATTCTAGCCTTGCCGGAGCAATCTTCGATCGCATTCAAAAAACTGGGGTAATTACTGCCGGCGCTCGTAAAGATGCTATTCCCTTTGGTTTTGTCAACTCCCAGGGCAAGTGGGTGGGTTACAGCCTTGATATGTTAGAGTTAATTCGCAAGGAAACCGAACGGAAGTTAGGAAAACCAATTAAGTTAAAAATTGTTGAGATTACTCCCCAAAATCGTTTTGAAAAGTTGAAAACAGGGGTTATCGATATCGAATGTGGCTCCACTACTTTTACTTGGAAAAGAGAAAATGAAGTGGATTTTTCCGTTAGTTATTTTGCCAGTGGCACTCAATTACTCACCCGCAAAGGTAGTAATCTCGATGACATCGGTAGCCTGGCAGGCAGACGCATTGGAGTGATTGCCAATACTACTAATGAAGCAGTAATTAAAACCCAACAACCCGCCGCTATTTTGGTCAAAGTTAAAAATCGTGGCGAGGGTTTACAAAAACTAGAAGCGGGAGAAATTGATGGTTTTGCCAGTGATGGCATTACCCTGGAAGGTTTAAGGAAAAGCGCTAAAAATCCTAATAATTTAGCCATAGTTCCCTCCTATCCCTACGCCTACGAATCCTATGCCTGTACTTTACCAGAAAATGATTCTAAATGGCGCGATACAGTGAATTATACCCTATTAAAATTCATGGAAGGGATCGTTAGTGACCAACAAAAAGCGGTGACAATTTATGAACGTTGGTTTGGTGAAGACGGGGTTGTTCCCTATTCCAGAGAGACTATTAATGATTATTTTCAAGGCATTGTCAACACCTACGAATGGATTCCTTTAACTGTATTTCCCTAAAATCAAAACCTTTTTAGGGAAAGGTTCAAAAAGGCACTCTTGCAAGTGGGAATTATGAATGGGGAAGTGGGAAGTGGGGAGGTGGGTTTTTAAAGGAGGAAGGAAAATTTATTGTAATTTCTCAATGATACTGATAATGATTCTCTTTAGCTGGGGGAGATTGTTTTGAATCACTTTCCAGACGACTTTTTCATCAATTGCCCAATATTCATGTCATGAACTAATTTATCCCGCATACCTGCGATGTTTTTCCAAGGAATATTGGGATAATTAACTCTCACTTCATCAGGAATATTTTTGACTGCTTCCCCGATTATTTCAATTAATTTTACTGCCGAAAGAAATATTTCTATCTTAGTTGAAAATTCTGCAAAGCTTAGATCCTGAGTCATCTTTTCTAGTTGACAAATTGCCTCTAGAATGTCTTGCAAGAAATCTCTAAATTCCCGTTGCGTCATACATAAATAACCTCGGATAAAATTCTTTCTCTCCTGCTTCCTTTTAATCCATTTTTACTGATAACATCCGCTTTTACCTTAAGTAAATCACTTAAATAATATTCCAGATCTACTAAATCTAGTAAACTAGGCGGTTCTGTATAATCTATCAGAATATTAACTTCACTATTTTCCTGCACTTCTCCTTTTACATAATCTCCAAAAATGCCTAATTCACTGACATGATACTTTTCTTTTACTAAGGACTTAACTTGACCCAAAATCGCTTTAATTTCTTCTAAATTTTTCATGATGCTTACCTTCTAAGATAACGGAGAAGACTTCTACCCTACTGATCAAAATTTTATTTCTTGTATCTGTATTGTAGCAGATAGGGGATGAAAGGATAAACCATACTCCTTAAAATCATGAGAATTGAGAGAGTTATGCAAAAAATACCCCCTCAACTGACTAAATGAAGGGACATTTATAGTATTTTTAGAAGCAATTTAGCCTACTTTTCTGGTTTCTTTTTCAGTAGATTTGGATGGTTTTAGTTTGCGCTTGAGGGTTGAGGCTGCGCCGAGTGTACTGACTACCAGGAGACTTAAAGTTCAAGTTTTCCAGACAGAAAATTAAACTAATTAAACATTCATATTAGGGTTTTATGTTAAATCTAATGTGTATCGCATCGCCTCTTCCAATTGCTGTAAATAACTAGAAGAAAGTGTCCCCAACTGTCTCTGAAGTCGTTGTCTATCAATAACAACAATTTGATAACATAAGGCTACTGATTCCTGATTTAAGCCTCCTTGTCCTGCGGGAATAACCATTGTTCCGGGGATTTGTGCGCGACGTAAATTACTGGTTAATGGAATTACAACAACAGTGCTAGTGAAGCGATCAATATTGTTATGTTGGACAATAATAACAGGTCGAATACCAGCTTGTTCTGAACCACGACTCGGATTCAAATCAGCTAGATAAATATCGCCTCGCATTTATTCCTTATCCTCTTGTTCAAGGTGAGATAAATAATCGGGTAAAATACTTTCTGAAAAGCTAATATCCTCTTGAGCAAATTCATTTTGTAACGATTGTGCTTCTGCATCTGAAATATTGTCCCATTTCTGAAAACGTGAATTTTTTTGTAAGGATTTGACAAATTCAAGGACTTGTTGCTGTTTTTCTAGCGGTAAAGTCTTAATACTTTGCAAAATCTGGTCTTGAAGATTATTAATATGGGTGATAGACATTTTAGCTTTTACTATATTTACACCAGTCTAACTATTTTACCACAAAAAACGCTCTTGTTGTCAATTAGTTAGCAACAATTAAATAATAGACAATAAACAATACACAAAAAACACCCCCTCAACTGACTGAATGAAGGGGTGATCGCAAGTTTTTTATTAATGGTTTTTAGGAGACTTTTGTGGTTTCCTTTTCTGAGGGTTTGGAGGGTTTTAGTTGGCACTTGAGGGTTATCTCCATACTTTCACCCGCATTATATCAAAATGATAATCATAGCTCCAAACAGGTAGATCTAATTCGATTGAGATGATAGCAGTCAAAGCATCAACAATAGTAATAGTTTGATCAGGAAATTGTTTAGCTTTTGCTATGGCTGCGAAATACTGATTTTCTGTCGGATTGATCAGATTAGCAGATTCTAAGCAATTTTGTGTGAAATGAGTGGCTTGTTCAAATCCTAATCTATATAGAGGCAAGCTGTAAATTCGGCTAAAACAGCGTCATGATTGATGGATGTGTCAGTATAGCCACTTCCTTTGGGTGCGGGAGATAAGTGAAAAGATTTTTTCGGTTTGGATAAATAGCCTTTCGCTATTAAAAATGATTCTATAGCCGTTTGTACTGTATCAGAAGAAGATACCTTATGCTCTTGATTGTAGGCGGCTAGAGCATTAATTATGGTGGTGGGTAGCTCAATCGTCACCTGTTGCATAACCAAAATCCTCTTGATTTAATCATGTCCCTATTATACAATAAACCCCCTCAACTGACTGAATGAAGGGGCATTAATTACACTTTGGTAAGCAATTTAGCCTACTTTTATGGTTTAGTTTTAGTCGGATTTAGAGGATTTTAGTTTGCGTTTGAGGGTTGAAGCTGCGCCTAATGCACCAAAGGAGCCAATAGCTAAAAGTCCAGCAGTTGAGGAGGGTTCAGGAACAGGTATAGCCCCAACGCAGCTACCGGGGCAACCGCCATAGCCATAGCCTGGCCCCGGCCGGTGGAAGGTGCTACCAAAATCCGGCCGGGTGAATACTTGATAATCTTCATTTTTAGTACCCCCTACATGGAAAGCTAGACCTCCAAAAGAAAAGTTACCAGCTTTATACCCTGCTGGAAGCACTCCCGGAGCAAAGCCACCATTGGGATTGTAAAGGTTATCCGTCGGCGAGTGACCGATCCTGTCTGGGTCTGGGGTTACACCATCCCCTTCAGGTGGAGGGAGAGGTATGAAAGGTTTATTAAAAACGCCAGAGCCTACGGGAAGTATTGCAGTAATAGGGTTACTGATGCCGCCTTCAGTCTCCGTTCCCGTCACGCCAAGGATTTTGTAGCCTGTAAAGGTATAGGCTGGAACCGGGTTTGGTACTGTCAAGGCGTCCCACTCTGGGTTAGAGTAAGAAGGGGCGTTTATTGTTGTAAGCGTGTCCTCCGTAGTCAGATTCAGTCTAAATAAATCACCGTCCGGAAAAGTTACAAAGTCGAACTGGAAGCTAAGTTGAGCGGCCTGAGCAGGACTTGTAGATAGTCCGATGAGTGTAGTGGTTACAGCCGCTCCAAGAATCGCGGCTGAGATGCTGTTTTTCATTTTTTTTCTTCTCAATAGTGCGGTTATCCCCTCGCCGCTAGGTTAGACAACACCCCAACCCAACGCCAAAGGGAGACAACGGGATTATACACATTCCCCCCCCCCACAACTGTATCAAAAGTTACAATTTAATAAATCCTTACATTTTTCTCCCCAACTAGGAATTCAGATTTTGGTTTTTTAATGTATATCGCATCGCTTCTTACAATTGCTGTAAATAACTAGAAGAAAGTGTCCCCAACTGTCGCTGAAGTCGTTGTCTATCAATAAGTAGCTGGTTATAATTAAATTAAAAATATATTTTAGGTTCGATCCCCCCTGCCCCCCTTGATAAGGGGGGTGCCGATCCCCCCTTAGTCCCCCCTTTAATCCCCCCTTAATAAGGGGGGGATCTGATAATTTTTAACGCCTACCTACTTAACAACAATTTGATAACATAAGGCTACTGATTCCTGATTTAAGCCTCCCTGTCCTGCGGGAATAACCATTGTTACGGGGATTTGTGCGCGACGTAAATTACTGGTTAATGGAATTACAACAACAGTGGGACAATAATAACAGGTCGAATACCAGCTTGTTCTGAACCACGACTCGGATTCAAATCAGCTAGATAAATATCCCCTCGCATTTATTGCTTATCCTCTTGTTCAAGGTGAGATAAATAATCGGGTAAAATACTTTCTGAAAAGCTAATATCCTCTTGAGCAAATTCATTTTGTAACGATTGTGCTTCCGCATCTGAAATATGATCCCATTTCTGAAAACGTGAATTTCTTTGTAAGGATTGGGCGAATTCAAGGACTTTTTGCTGTTTTTCTAGCGGTAAAGTCTTAATACTCTGCAAAATCTGGTCTTGAAGATTATTAATATGGGTGATAGACATTTCAACTTTTACTATATTTACACTAGACCCACTATTCTACCACAAAAAACGCTCTTGTTGTCAATTAGTTAGCAACAATTAAATAAGAAGATTTTGAAGGCTTTAGTTATTGGTTTTCCTCAATTTCTTGCGCTGTTTTTAATATGTCTAAATACAATATTTGATTAACACGGAAACCTGCTTTAAAAATCAAATCATCCATTAACGGCTGAATAGTAGGAATTAATCTTCTTCTTTTGGCAATTAATAAAATACCTAAAATTCCAATAACATTCAATCCTAAACTAATTGCTTTCTTTCTGCCAGGGTTCTCGTCTATAATTACTCTATCAGCATTTGAAGAAATCGCTAAAGCTATCGTTTCTGATTCTCCTCGGTGTAATTCCTTCTGTAATTCTTCTAATAATAACCGATTCTCTAACTCTCGCTTTTCTATCCAGGATAGGGTTTGAACTTCAATAGTGCCAGGAACTGAATAACCTAATCCTGTCATTTCTTCATAAACAGCCACTGGAATAATAATTGTTCCATAGATATCATGGAGCAAGTTAAGATAGCCGATAGCAGCTAAACTGGTAATCGGAGAGGTGTTACTAACAACAATCACAGATCACCTAAGGTTTTTAAGGTTTGTAATTCTTGTTGCCAATCTACACTATCATAATTTACACAAATATTCCTCTTGGCGACTTCTTGACGAAATTCAATTAAAGATAAGTTGGCAAAATCAGCCGCTTTTGCGCTACTGATATGATAATCTCTAAACATAATGATTGCCAGTTCTAGTTGCAACAGTTGCTCGTTTTTTCCTGTTGCTTGTATAATTTCGTTGGGAATCACAATAGTCATTAAAATTTACGATATTTGTATGAACCGCCCCCATTGTATCACAAAAAAATACTTGTGATCGATTAATTAATAAAAATTAATGAATAGAAACATGGACAAAAAATACCCCCTCAACTGACTGAATGAAGGGGCATTTATTCTACTTTGGTAAGCAATTTAGCCTACTTTTGTGGTTTCGTTTTCTGATGTTTTGGATGATTTTAGTTTGCGTTTCAGGGTTGAAGCTGCACCTAATGCACCAAAGGAGCCAATAGCTAAAAGTCCAGCGGTTGAGGAGGGTTCAGGAACTAGCTTTAGGTTTTTAACAGGAACACACGGGGTCAAACACCCCATATATGTACCCTGATCATAAAGTAGCCGATATTCTTCTCCATCTTCTATGTAGGCTAATCCCCCTGCACTAAAAGCACCTACACCTCCTACAGGAACAATATTTGCCGGATTAAACAGATTATCATTCGTTAATCCTGAAGTTAATAAAGTGGTAGAGCCAGTGCCTTTGGGGACCAGAGCAGTTATAGGCTCTGTACCTTGAGTTCCAGTTATGGATGTAACTCTATATCCAGTAAAGCCTGATTCAGTGGTCAAAAAATCATCCGTGATCAATGTGGCATTAACTGGTGTGGGATTGGCAGCAGAGGGAAAATCTATATCGAAAGTCACATTAAATGTCAAAGCCGAAGCAGGATTTACTCCAAAGCCAATCATTGTAGTCGTTGCAGCCGCTCCAAGAGCTAAGGCTAAAGTCCAATTTTTCATTTTTTACTCCTGAGTAGTGTTTTTTGTGTGTAAGTTTGTAGTCTTAGCTTTGAGGCTATTAGCCTACTTTTGTCGTTTCTTTGCTAGGTTAGGCAACACCCCAACCCAACTCCAAAGGGAGACAACGAGATTATACACATTCCCCCCCCCATAACTGTATCAAAAAGTACAATTTAATAAATCTTTACATTCTTCTCCCCAACTAGCGATTCAGATTTTGGCTTTTTTGATTGTACTGATAGCGATCGCCACCCTCCCAGCTAGGTCAGGCAACAGCCCAACCCAACGCCAAAGGCGGATGGCAACAGCTTACAGAATACCTATTCCCTAGGGAATCTATCTTGAGAATGATTTGAAATATGCTAAGTTGAGATACGATGTCACGATCGCATCTAGTCAGTACCATGAGTGAAATTAGCATCGGGGGAAAAGTCCGTCTGATTGCCATTCCCCCTTACCTGAAAACCGCCGATCCCATGCCTATGTTACGGCCGCCGGAGCTGCTCGATATCGACGATATCGGCACGGTTATCGATCGCCGGCCGGGGGGTTATTGGGGTGTAAAATTCGATCGAGGCTCATTTCTGCTCGATAGCAAATATTTAGAAGCTATTTAAACCAGTTAAGTGCATCGCAGTCAAGACAACTTTGATAAATCACAAGCAAATCTAACGAGTTAATTTATGTCTAATACTTTTCTATCGATCGTTATCCCGATGCGCGAGGGATTTGGCGAATATTGGCTAGGAGAATTGTTGAAAGTCAAGGGAGATATAGAATTTATTTTAGTTCATCCTCCCGGGGTCAAACCTTCCCCAGTCAATGATCCACGCATGAAACAGATTGTCTGTGCTTTACGAGGTGAAATTATTCAAAGAAGTACAGGATTTTTAAATGCCAGAGGTACTTATATTCTCACAATCAATTGCGATGAATATTTACACCCGGAGATCGTCACCTTAGTTAAAGACTATTTTGAACGCTTTCCCAACAGTTGGGTATTACGATTAGCCAGACGTGGATTTCCCTACGGTGAACGAGAAAAATTAGAGAGTCCTTGGCCAACAATTCCCGATGTAAAAAGTTTAGCTATCTGTAGCAGAAGAGAAAATAATAAGCTGTTCAGCATCTAAATAGCGTATAATAGAAACAGTAACCTATTCAAATATCAATAGCTATGCCAGCCCCTAATCACTTGAATTCCGAACAAAAAGAAAAGTTACAAAAAGCACTAAAAAAAGAAGAAAATCCTTACATTAGAGAAAGAGTTTTGATATTGTTGTTGTTAAATGATGGGAAAACTCAAGTCCAAATCTCCAAACTCATTGGGTGTTCACTGCGAACAGTCTCTTATTGGTGTATTCATGGAGATGCCAATAATTTAGATAGCTTGAAAGACAAGAGAATGGAGGGAAATTATCGAAAAGCGACGGATGAGTATATCAAAATATTGTTAGAGACAATTGACAAAGAGCCTCAAGAAATGGGGTATGAGTTTGGCCGTTGGACAGCCAAAAGATTAGCCACTTATCTGACAGAACAGACAGGTATAGAATTAAGTAGTTCTCAAGTCACGAACATTTTAAAAAAAAAGAAGTATGTTTATATTTGGGCTAAATATAGTTTAGAAGATCGACAAGATCCTGAAAAAAGAAAAGAATTTAAACAAAAATTAGCCGAATACTTAAAAATAGCAAAAGAAGAGCCAAATAAGCTACAGGTATGGTTTTGGGACGAAAGTGGATTCAGTTTAAGAGTCATTAGAAGAAAAACATGGGGGAAAAAAAGCCAAAGAAAAAAAGTTAGCGGACAAAGAAGAAGTGGTCGAGTAAATGCGATGGGAGGAGTGAGATATTCCGATAAAAAAAGATTCGTAGAATTCATAAAAAAAGGAAATTCAGAAACTTTTTATGAAGTGGTAAAAGTTTTTTATACAGAAATCATAAAAGAATGGGTGGAAGCGGGGAATAAAGAGGAGGATTTTCGAGAGAAGGGTCCAAAGATTGTCCTGATTCTCGATAATGCTAGTATTCACAAAAAAACAGATGTTGTTGGTAAAATTGCTGAAAATATGCCCAACTTAATTTTAGAGTATTTACCCGCCTATAGCCCAGATTTAAATATTATTGAATTGGTCTGGCACTCGGCAAAAGAATTTATCGCTCATCGACTTTTTAAATCAGTTGAAGAGTTAGAATCTCTTTTACATCAACTTTTAAATGAAGGAGGTTTAATTATTAAGTGGGATCGCAAGTTGAAAAACAAGGGTAATTCTGTTAACGCAATTTAAATTACGAACAGCTTAGTAACTTATTTAAAGAGAATAATTATTTATTAGAAGCACCGATCGCTCCTTTAGATAATCCTTTTAATCCTAGCGCCCTGATCGGGAAACGTCGAGATCACAAGGGCCCTCACATGGAAAACTTTGATAAAAAAGTTTGGAAAAACGAACTGGTACAACCGGCAGTTAAAGAGATTACCGCTTCCATGAGTGTCACCGGTCCGATTAAATATATTCCCTTTTGGTGTTTAGATAGATTACTAGGTTTATATATTCAGGCCAAGTTTTTTGAGCAAGGTAAAACTATCGGTCATTGGCTGCCAGAAATAGCCGAACAACTGCGGATTGAAGATAATCCTCCTGAGTATAAAAGAACTAAACGTTTTTACTTTATTGCCGAGGTGATTCTCCTGAAAAATTTCCCTAAATATGGTTATCTTTGGAATTTAATTCTCGCTCAAGCGACGGAAGTACCCGGACGAGCTATCGATTCCCTAAAACGCAAATTCTTGCCAGAAAAACCTTCTATATCCAAGTGATCGGTAATCCAGAATAATAATAACCTAAATTTATGGAACTATGCTCTGTTTCCCAATCTAACACCTGTTCCACACGCTGATAAATTGCCGCCGCTTCCTCACTAGAATTGCCGATACAAGTTAACCCTAATTTACCAAATTCTGACAGCGCACCCATGAGATGAAAAACTGTTCCTGTTTTACTGCTACTATCAAAATGCAAGTGATGTTTAGCAATAATATCCATTAAATCATCGGGAAGTAAACCTTTGTATTGGGGTTTGTGGAGATTATCGGAGGCAATATAATACTTTTCTTGGTGAGGTTGACTGAAAAATAATCCAGTTTCTTGATCGTATTTACCATTAGTTAAAAGCTTCAAAGTCATAAAAGGATGGGTGGTTCCTCCTTTTCGCAGATTAATTTCGATCGCCTGTAAATCCCAGACTAAAGTTTCTGGATTTTTCACAGCGACGAAATCAACTCCATAGCGTTCAATTGCTCCCTTTGCTGCCAGAATTTCCCCTATTTTTAGGCCTAATTCCTGTAATTGTAGGCGATAATTTTCATCGGCAGGAAAATGACAACCTAGATAAATTTGACCATCGGGACCGCCTAAAATTTGATCGTGAGTGGAAAGAATATTTACTTCTCCCGTGGGTGTAATATAACCTTGCACACTCGGCGATCGCTTTTCTTCTCCTTCAATAAAAGCTTCGACAATTGCCCCTAATTCAGCAATTCTGCCAGAAAAACTGTCCCAATTTTCATCCCTTGCTTGAAAACTCATCTTCTCTAATTGTTTAGCCAAGAGATTGATTCTCTCGCTTAAATCTAGACTGTTACTATCAACAATTCCCCCTAAAGGACGTAAATCTAAAACTGCATTTCCTTCTCCCGATAACCCCTCATTTAACTTAACTACCATGCGTTTTAGTTGCGGTTGACGGGACCACAAACTAGCGGCTTCGTATAACAAATCCTTGACCGTATTTACCTGTAAACTACCGTCAGGATGGGGAATATTGCCTTGACCAAAAATCTCGCGACTGCCACTTTTAGAACCCCAATACAATAAGTCTGGACTACAGGCAAATAAAGGAATATCTAATTGTAAAGACAATTCTCGCTCTAAATTAGTAGAATTAAAACAAACCATGTAGGCACGATCTCGACGCAACGCTTGCCGGATTCTTGCTACTAAGCGCGGTCTTTCCAGAATTTTTTGGGTTAAAGGTTGAAAAGAGTTATCGTGAGTTGTCAGTAATAACAGACGATTATTAGCATGGGAAAAAGGAATCCCAGGCAACAATTGCAGGTAATAATCAATCACCATCCGCGCCAGTGGCTGCGCTGTTACATAGATTAAACGGGTTTTCGGGTGTCGCAACCGAATCAGAGAAAATAATAATCTTTCTTCGTAATGTAAAAAACCCGCCACTTTTTGACCGACTCTCTGATCGATACTAAAAGAAGGGACAACTAGAATATCATAATCGTATTCATCCGATTCGAGAACGTTTTCTCCCTGCCAAATCTCTTTTAGTTTTTCTTGTAATTCTTGATACCGCAGCCGCTTTTCTAGCATCAAATCTCTATCTAACAGCATGGTTTGTCCCACCTCTGTGGTTGCAGATACCTGTATCTTATCGATTTTGAGAGCCTGTCGTCTCCAGTGTCTTTCTTTTCTTAATATTCCCCCAATCCCTGGGATCATTGTCATTAAAAAGGGATACAGTGGACTCTGTATCCCCTTTAATCACCTGAGATTGGCTTTAACCTAGCGGGTGGAATAAGAGATCGGGATAAAAGCGATTAAATTCGATTAAAATCCCGGCGGTGAAAGTCAGCAGCGCCATAATTAACACGGGTGCGGACGAGAGAAATTTAGTAAGTCCTTCCATCTGAGTTCTCCTAGGGAATAAAAAGTCAAGGGTTTGACACAAAAATTAACGAGGGGAAACGGTAATTTCCGAATCCTTAACGGTTAATTTACCGGAAGTGGCTTCTTGTAAAGCCGCTAACGGCCAGAGAAAACCCGTTAACATTTTGCTCAAAGCGAGGGGAACATCAATGATGATTTCCTTGATTTGGGCATCTTTACTGTCGCGCACGGCGATTAAATAGGCCCGACCAACCCAACCGATCCAACCGGCAATGTACAGGAATAGGATGCTAGGGATAAAGAAATCGCCCATGTGATCCCAACGACCATCAACAATTAGGTGAGGATAGCCTTCGGGTCCACAGAGAGCTTGGGAGTAGGTTTGAGCGCGTTTGGCTCCCGATTCGGGGTCAGGAGTGGTGTTGCGGAAACTCTTCGCTTTTTGTAGGAAAGCGGGATTTTCGCTACAAGGGGTCAGATTAGACAAATCAGCCGACGCTGGAGCGGCAAAGGTGAACCAGAGAGATAGCACCAGGGCCAGAGCGAACAATTTTCGCATAAATTGTTTCCTTTTGTTACGAAATATGAAGTTCTTTGTTCAAAAAGCGAACAATTTGATCGTACACGGAAAAAATCTTACTCCGATGAGGGGTACGAGTAAAGTTTCTATTACAAAACTATACGCAAAGCTTCAGACCCCTGTGATATGAACCACCACTTGCCTTTGGTGACGACTCTGACGATGTTCCCAGAGATAGATACCTTGCCAGATCCCTAAAACTAATTTACCTCTAGCGATCGGGATTTGTTCCGATGTCCGGGTTAGGACCGAGCGAATGTGAGCGGGCATATCGTCTGGCCCTTCGGTAGAGTGATAGTAGAGACTGCTATCTTCTGGGACTAACTTGGCGAAGAAATTGGCCAAATCGGTGAGAACATCGGGATCGGCATTTTCTTGGATCAGCAAGGAAGCGGAGGTGTGACAGACAAATATACTGCATAATCCCGTCGTTATGCCCGATTCAGCCACGATCGCTTCTATGGGGGCAGTGAGACGATGGAAATTCTTGGGACTGGTGGCAATTGTCAGGGATTTTTGATATTGACGCATGGCAACCGAATCAGAGAGAAATGGGTGTAGGGGGGATTGTCCTGGAGAGCAAAGGTTGTCCCGCTTGCAAGAGATCGTGAAGGTCCACCACTGCCCCGATAACAGCGATCGCAGGGGCTTCAAAGCCGGTGGCTTCGATCTTGTCCATAATTGTGCTGAAAGTACCGATTAACTGCTGTTGCTGCGGTGTTGTTCCCCAGCGAATCAGGGCGATCGGTGTTTCTGGACTTCTGCCCGCCTTGGTTAACTCGCCGATAATATAGGGTAAATTATGCACACCCATGTAAACGACAATTGTTTCCGCACCATGGGCGATCGCTGACCAGTTAACTTGAGGACGATATTTACCCGCCATCTCGTGGCCGGTGACGAAGGTAACGGAAGAACTATAATCGCGATGGGTGAGGGGAATACCGGCGTAGGCAGGCACAGCAATTCCTGAAGTGATCCCCGGCACGATCTCGACGCTAATTCCGGCCGCGATCAGATCGAGCATTTCTTCACCCCCGCGACCGAAAACAAAGGGATCGCCCCCCTTGAGACGAACAACCACGGCATTAGTCTGGGCCTTCTCGATCAGTAAAGCGGTGATTTCCTCCTGTACTAGAGAATGACGACCGCGACGCTTACCCCCATGGATTTGTTCGGCCCTAGGGTTAATCATGGTCAGAATCGAGGGGCTAACTAGGGCATCATAGAGGACAACATCGGCATTTTCTAGGAGAACTTTTGCTTTTAAGGTCAACAAACCGGGATCCCCGGGACCCGCACCGACGAGATAGACCTTACCGCAACTTTCTGATTGATTCATAGATACTGGGGAGAAAATTCTTGCTTCGATTGATCGCGCTTGATCCCTACTGTATTGTGACTGGGGCAAAATTTGGTATTTTTGACTACAGTTACTCGGCGATCGTGCGCTTTCTTCATGAAGAATTATGATCTTAACATTACCTAACCCTTAATCTAGCGATCGCTCTGATCCTAAATCCCGTTTAACAGGTATGGGAGAGAGCGGGTTTTTCCAGTGGGATTGGGAGTTAATCATGCTATTAAAAACCGATTCAGTATAACGGTGAAGTTAGCCTGCGTTTGCGCTAATGCCGAGAACTACAATTCGTCAATTGTTACCAACCCACCTTCCGTAAACTGAATCACAAGTTCATGGCTATCTAATAAAGCAGTTCCAACCAAAGGTCGCCGCCCTGTGGCAAATACACGAGTTTCTCGCTCCTCACCATTCCAGATAATAATTGCTTTGTGAAGAGGCAGCATTACTTGGCTGTTGTCTGCTAAATTCGCACGCATATCGTACCTGAAAGGAAGATTCAGTAATGCTACTGCTTCGGGTGGTAAACAAAGCTCATCTGTAAATCCTGTATCTACTACAAACTCAATCGGAAAGTCAGCGCGATTTGGAATCCGAAATGGGATAGTGATGATCGGGTGTCCATTAGCCACAATACCTGAAATCACTTAACTACACGCTCCATAATACCGCCACCAAAAGCGGCAGCAACGTTGTAGCCAATTTTGATCCCAAAGAGCCGAGCTTGGGGGTGTTTCTCGCTCAATAAGTCAGCAGCGTGTAAGCCATTTTCATCAACTTTGTAGTCACCTGTTTCAATGTCAATGATGACCATCTTGCCAATGTTTTCTTCAACTTCCACCTCTTGGCGGATTCTGCTTTCGTACAGTTTCTCTGCACGTTGAGCAACTTCTTCACGGCTTAAAAGGATAGCTTGCATATACTAACTCCCGATTGGGATTTGACTTCTGGAGACCTCTCCATAATATCTCACAGGTCTGTAGGATGAGCTAATACCCATCCTACTACGTCTCTATAAGATTGGCTGCTACCCAGTGCCTTCGGTATCGCATTTAGACTTACAACTTCAATCAATGTGCATGGTGCGTTCCCCAAAAATCGATCGCTGGAGCGGTAGAAGTTACATTAGGGAACTCACCCTACAAGATCGGCGATCTGCTACGCAGTGCCTTTGGCATCGCACTAGGCTTTAGCTTTTAAAGGAAATCTCTCAGGATTTTTAATAATTTCTTTGCTTAAATCTACATCTAAATCTGGCCAATAAAAATGATTAGGAAAAGGCTCTTGTATATTTAAAATTTGTCTAATAGGGACATCTTCAAACCAAGGAAAATCTTGATAGGAAAGAAACATTTCTTCATCGTTTGCCAGAATCCATATTCCATGGGAAGAAATATGAGTTACTTCAGCTTGAGAAGTATTTTGTCCAAGCATTTCTAAGTTCATTTTGTCGTTCCTCAATAATAGTTTCTATCGCTTGAAGTTGTTTTCGAGATAGGTTATAATTACGAGCTAATTCAATTTGTGGTTCCAGCCAAAACTTAGCTTCTCCTTCTGCACAATGAACATTAACGTACATTCTTGTTTCTTCGCAGGAGAAGAAAAAGAAGCGATAGCC
Organism: Microcystis aeruginosa Ma_QC_C_20070703_M131; assembly: GCA_007095475.1. Classification (GTDB taxonomy): domain Bacteria; phylum Cyanobacteriota; class Cyanobacteriia; order Cyanobacteriales; family Microcystaceae; genus Microcystis; species Microcystis aeruginosa_I. Next base: position 44,575 of record SFCA01000101.1, read on the forward strand.
ATACAAAGACAGGGAAAATGTATCCAATAAAAGATAAACCAAGAGTGAAAATGAAATATAAAAAGTGACCAGCAGCTTGGAAAATACTGTTTATATTAATAATCAACATAAAGGTTATGAGACATACGCCGTAGACAGCGACAGTCAATCCAAACCTTGTACCATAAGCTTTTAATGCTTCAGGCAAACTCTTTTCAAGAGGGAGAATATAATTATGGTTTCTTCTGCGATACATTATTCACCTCCTTCATTTCAGACCAAGTTCTTACTGCAATAAACCATAAATCTCTAACTGTATATACAAGCAGTGTGAATAGAGTCGCAATTCCAGAAACCCATTGAAAAATATCTAAAGCGAGCTTATCTACACCCTTTAAAGCTAGTGGAGTAACTACATATTTATCAGTCGCCCACACCACAACTACCCAGACTGATATGTAGAAACAATCAATCAAAATACAAACAAAAACTATGCCGCGCTCTTGGGCATATTTGATTAACTCATTATCTTGATCACGAGATTTTACCTTGTTTCTAGTTCTCATTTATACCTGCCACAACATAATATTGATTCTCCAGTTTGAATAAGAAATATAGAGTTGACACAAATTGAACATTTGCTATTTGACTCCCGACTGGACTTCATTCATGGACTAATGGACTAGCGGCATAACTACATATTATAGGTCAACTTTCTGCATAACACTCTCTGGGGTAACGATATGGGTCAACTATCGCTAGAAGTTTTCCCTATATTAACCCCAAAAGCGTGTTAGCCAGATTAGCTTACTGCAAACAATCTCCTTTAAGGAAACTTATCACAGAAGCTTTCCGGAATCATAGCAAAGATTCTTAAATATGACTGCACTTTGTCACAAAATTTCACTATTATTTCGGGTGCGGTGATTTGTTAGGTTTCTTGGTTCACAACTTCTTTAACCATTTGTCATACTCTGGGTGAGAGCCTATCCAAAACCAAACAATTACATTCTTACTCTTGATTCTTCCCTTGCGCTCTCCAACCTATACCGACTCTGATTGACCAGATCTGGTCTTCTTGATTGACCTCCTTAAATTCTAAGCTTGGATGACTTGGGTTATCTTTCCATAACTTGTAATTTTTTCTGGCTGTTCTTTTCACTCTTTCTGGTAGCTGTTGAAATAAGCTGACGAAATCTGGATTTAGTTCCGACTTCATAGCTGATCAAATCCCATTTCTTCAGTCTGTCCGTTTTCTGAATCCGCAATAGCTTTCTGAGCAAGTTCTTTGAGAATTAAGCTGTCTTGGGGTTTAGATAATGTTTCTTGCCATTTGATTTCATTTTCGATGTCTTCAATAAACTGCTCTGCCAGTTCGTCTTGAATTGCTTCTGGCAGTTCTTGAGCTTTTTGTACAGCTTTACTTAGAAGTGTTGATAACATTTCTTTTCTTCTCTTCTCTTGAAAATATAACTACATATTATAGGTCAACTTTCTGTACAAAACTCTCTGGGGTAACGATATGGGTCAACTTTCGGTATATCGCTCTATTTAGGCGCAATTGCCGGAACTTTTCCCTATATCACCCCCAAAAGCCTGTTAGCCAGATTAGCATCTTGCCAAAAACCTTGTTTAACTAAATTCCTAGCAACTGGGCTTATTCTAGCGATGATTCCTCTGTCTGACCGCACCCCTTGACAAAAATTGATAATTATTCGACCTTTAGCGATCGCTATCGGGGGATAGTTGTTTTTTGTTACAGCAGTGTGGAGAAGGGAGCGGGTTTTTCAAGTGGGATTGGGAGTTAATCATGCTATTAAAAACCGATTCAGTATAACGGCTAAGATAAGCGGCGGCAGAGGACGTCTAACTCAGCACCAATATCTCCTGACCTTCCGCTGAATTTGAATTGTTAGGTGTCTTGCATACGCTTCAAAATCTCATCTAGTGTTAAGTCTTTGAATAGACTTTCGCGTTCTTCTGTATAGTTGCCATACCCAGTTGAAAACTGATTTAGAAAACGTACTGTACTGGCAATGCCAATTTCTTTAGATAGGACTTGAATTGCTTGCTGCGTAATTTCGCTCAGGGATTTTGTTTGACTGCTCATTGCGATAGCTCCGTAATCAGTTCAAGAGGAGAAACAACTTTGGTCTGCAAAGTATCAACTTCTTTAGCCCGTCTCAAAAATCTATCGTCGCATGTACAGAAATAATTTGCTTCTGCCTCAACCGAAAAAGCTAAATGCAATGCATCAAGTGGTTTGATACCTGAGTTGACAAACACTTGCGCTCGTTCTTCGATTTGCTTATTTGGTTGGAGAAATAAGTCTGCCTTCGATAACGCTTCTAAAATATATGCTTTTCTTGGAGAAGGCGTAATTTGTTCAGCTTCAAACATTAAGGCTTGTGAAGAAACTAACTCAAATTGCCCAGCTTCCCACAATGAGATGACATTGAGAATAGCCTCAGCTTCAACAGCAACTCGAATTTGCGTCTTGGTATCAAGTGGGCGTTGCAAGCTGCACATATCAAAATAAATCCTCATAATACAAAATTGCCACACCCCTCAAGCCAAAAGTTTTACCCCATAGAATTACCATTATATAGGGGATCTCTCTAATTATATGCCCCCATAGCTTTACAGAGTTCTTCAATCATAAGCTCTACAGCTGCTGTTCCACCAACAACACTTGATAAAATTTCCACCACTACTGCCTCTGAAAGACCAGTAGCCGCAGCAATCACAGCAACTTCTGGAATAAGGGCAAGTCCGCCAGTAGCAACTGCCGCCGCAATTGCAGCAGCAATGACTGCGCCCAAGCCTACGTTTAGCCCAATTTTACAAGACCAACATTTGGCAGCATCCCCTAGAGAGGCTGCAAGTTCAGGATGCTCAAATGCTAAGTTCGTTCTTGCCATAAGATAGCGGGCGCTTTCAGATGTAGTCATGCTTAAGTCCCCAGTAAATTTGTTCAATTCATGATTTCGGACAAAAGAGAGAGTGGGGGGTGTTCAAACACCTAACCACATATTATAGGTCAACTTTCTGTATAACAATCTCCAGAGTAAAGATATGGGTCAACTTTCTGTATATCACTTCATTTAGGCGCAATCGCCAGAACTTTTCCCTATATCACGCCCAAAAGCTTGTTAGCCAGATTAGCATCTTGCCAAAAACCTTGTTTAACTAAATTCCTGACAATTAGGCTCATTCTTTCTAGCGATGATTCTTAGATCTGACCGCACCCCTTGACAAAAATTGATAATTATTCGACCTTTAGCGATCGCTATCGGGGGATAGTTGTTTTTTGTTACAGCCCACATTCCGCACCCTAAGTGTCACAACGTCTCAAAAGAGGAAGGAGCGTGAGTCAAAATACTTATCTAGAGGAGTGAGTTGGCGGCAAGCTGCCAGCAACTAAGCCGAAAA
>SFCA01000102.1:0-8995 GCA_007095475.1 Microcystis aeruginosa Ma_QC_C_20070703_M131
AGTAAGAAGTGGAAAATGACTAACTGGTAGGGACCACCGTTGTATAACCACTCATCTAAGGAAGCTGCTTCCCAGATGGGGTAGAAGTGGAGTCCAATGGCGTTAGAAGAGGGAACAACCGCACCAGAGATGATGTTGTTTCCGTAGAGTAGGGAACCGGCTACAGGCTCGCGAATACCGTCGATATCTACGGGAGGAGCGGCGATAAAGGCGATGATGAAGCAGGTGGTGGCGGTGAGCAGGGTGGGGATCATGATCACACCGAACCAACCGATGTATAAACGGTTGTTGGTGCTGGTGATCCACTGGCAGAACTGCTCCCACAGGGAAGCGCTCTCGCGCTGTTGTAGAGTGGTGGTCATTGGTTTATGATTCCTATTAAGTTATCGAGGTACGATTGATGATGTTTCTATCTTAAGGACTTTGTAACGGTTTGTAAAGGGGTTTCAGAAAAGTATTACTTGTCGGGGTGATAAGGTGGGCTGATATATCTCAGGGCGTTGCTGAATTAGGCGATGATTTGATAATTTGGGATTTGGGATTGTCAGAACTTTACTCTGTTCCCCGTTCCCTTAATCCTACTTTCGTATCTTTATTTAGGGTGATAAGCAAACCTTATCTATCGGAGGGCGCAGGTTCCTTGCGCCCCTACAGTAACGGATTTTGCCCACAATGTAGGGGCGAACTGCGTTCGCCCAAAAGGTACATTATCAAAGCGCAAGTCCCTTAGGTGAGCAGGGGCAGGAAATGAAACTTCACTCATTCTAGGAGTCGATAGCGATTAGTTTCAGCGACGTACTTCCGACCTGGAATTTCATCGGGGGGAATTTGATTGCCTAATACTAGACGCATATCCCTGACAACCCGGGGGACATTCAGATAATAGCCATGCTCTGAAGGATCGGTAAAACTCGAGACCACGCGGGTACAATCGATCGGATAGACATTGCGAGGAAGTTGTCGAGGCTGGATTGGACCATCTGTCCCCAGACGGGCGGTATTACCCTTAAGCTTATCACTTGCCCAGAGAGCGAGGTCGTTGCGGTTGAAATAGACACTGGTTCGGCGGGTGATGCGGGACAGAGACAACAATTTGTAGTCGAGATCGAAAGCATCGTCATCCTCATCGGCTGCCATCATCAGAACTTGATCAAAGAGTCTGGGCAGTTGGTTGCCGACTTGCCTTTTCAATTCCTGTAGAGCATGGCGCAAGACATAATTGCCCATGCTGTGGGCAGTTAGATGGAGTCTTTGTCGGCACCGCGCCTCAGTCTGATTGATGAAATCGGCAACTTTGAGGAAGCCGCGGGCAAATGCTGCCCCAGAAGCGGCAGCATCCAGGCGGTCATTCTTGTAAGCGATCGCATTGGCGGCTTTCGGATCGGAAAACAGAAGCGCACCGTCTGAAGGCCAGGAAAACAAACATATATTCAATTTGAGGGGAGGCTCGGTATCGCTAGGGTCTTTGGTAGTCAACACTTGGTGCAGTTGAGCCGCAGCCGTTAGAGCGCTCCGAAATGAAACGTTGAAGCCGTGAATGAAGATCAATGTATCTTCCGCGTTCTCGATCATCTGTTTGCGGACTTGCTGGGCGATCGCCTGACTGCCCAAAACGGGCGGATCACCCAGCAGATTTTCTGGGGCAACTTGGATTTGATACTGAGAAAAGTTCTCACCCGTTACCTCGGCTTTTCCAAAACGCAAGTTAGCCAGTCCATCCTGACTAAAGGTACTCCCGAAGTCAAAACCCGCCTCTAAATCATTTGAGGTAACCAGGTTGCGGTTTGTGGCAAAGTAGATCGTAGTCATCCAAAATCTCCATTTTTCTTCGGTTTTTTGGGAACGGGATGGGCTGAAACCTTAGCCCATTGCTTCATCCTTCCCCGTTGCGTGGGTAGTTTTGCCAACTTTGGTGTTGGAGTTTATGTCTCGACCGTGCGTCGGGGTCAGTGACCACTTATATTGTCATATAAATCCATCCTCAAAAGACGGGGTTTCAGACCCAATTTTTCGATGAAGCGCCTTTTCCTTTTAATAACCAAGTCAGCATCAACGCTGTCGATACCGATCGCTTCGGTCGCACCGTGGCCGAGGTGTACGCCAACGGTCAGCTAGTTCAACTTCAGCAGGTGAAGGACGGTATGGCCTGGGCTTACGATCGATTCAAGGGCAACTGTCCACGATGGAACGGAATCGAGAAAGCTTTTACCGAAGCTCGCTCGAACCGAAAGGGAATTTTCGGGGAAAACCCGATGCCACCCTGGGAATGGCGACGGCGGAATCGGTAGTTTTTGATCTGTAGAGATAGAGAAATTCCGAGAGGTAAACTATGAACAGAGACATCATTACTGGAATGGACGGCGAGATTTATTCCCGTCGCGATCTGAGTCGCGAATGGGGCGGGGCGATCGATCTGGGAACCGCAAGGACGGGAAAAAGCTTCGGCGTTGACGGTCATTTAGGGGAAACTAATTGCCGTGGCGTTTGGGACAGTGTGGACAGACTCAGATTCAGGACTTCGCGTAACCTTCGTTTGGAACTCGCCACCGACCCCAAGGTGATCACCGAGTTAGTCCGATTCGATAGTAAGGGTGTCGGCACTGTCGTCGGTTCGGTTGAATACGGCGGGAGCGAAGCGCTAGCTCTGCCAGTTCGATTATCCTTGAATTTAACACCAGGTCGCTACGGTCTCAGTTTTTTTGTCGAGGGAGACTTGATTTCTTATCAGGTTAATGCCAGTTTCATTTAGGGAGCGAACGGTTTCTAAGTTGATGGCTGATGACTAATCGCTGATAACTAAGGATAAATACGACAGTACAGATGTATTAAGAGTGGCAAGAATGGGCAAATCGCCCGATTTTTACGGACAAGGGAAAAGTTAGGGCGATTACTCGGTAATTTTCCCGCGTCTGTTTTTTCGAGAAATCTAATCTATTCCTTTGGATAGTGGCACGATCAAAATCGATAAGATTACATTTCTCCCGTTAATCACCTTAGCGATCGCTGGATATTTCTGCCATCGGCTATCGGCTATTCACTATCAGCTAATTATTAAAATTTATGAAAACAGCCTCATTGGTTGAGATTATTGGAGATAGAGTAAGGATAGGTGAATAAGAGGGAAATAATCAGAGCCTTTGGGCATGGTTTCTCGATGGAAAATTCTATAGATAAAAAAGCACTGGGTCTGCTTTTCCCGACCATTACCACGGTGGTGGAGATGGAGTGTTGTGGGGTTGCGGGGATGATCGCTATTTTAAGAGAGCAGTATGCGGCAGGTAAAGTTATGGCCAAAATTGTTTCACCTAGACCGAAGTTTTAGCCCATGAAGGAGTTCTTCAATAAGAAAAAATGGCAATTATTGCTTTCCATGGTATTATTAGCAATGCCATCAGCTTTGTTAGTATTCAATTTTTTGTTTTCCATCAGGTTATTAATCCATAATTTCCCGACGCAGCAAAACCCAGAGTATGTTAAAATTTCTCGAGAAAAATTAGAGAATATTATCGAGAAAATAATCCAAGAGAATAAGAACACGGGTGATCCTAAGAAAATAGATCCAAAACTAAGAAAACAATTAATTTATTTAGTCACTGGCTTACTAGAAACTTCCTGGCCATATCTCCTTTTTCCTGAAAAATTGGCAGAGCAGATGGTCGGGGAGTTTTTAAAGGGAATTGCTAATAAAACAGGAGAATATGCCCTTGATTTAGCTATTAAAATATTTGGTGAGATATTTTTTCCGCCTCCCAAGCCAACTATTTGTCCAACTATTTGTCCAAGTTCCTCAACTCCAGCGATCCCTGGCTTATGGTGATAACAAAATCTTATTATTCCTAAGACCATACTTCACACTTGTTTTCTATTTCCTTCCATGCCTCTTCTGCATTATTTATTTTACGAAACTCTTGTATAGCTGGCTTAAAATAATCCCATGATTTTAAGATTAGATATTTAGCAGATTTCTTAACTAATTCTTCATCTATTATTTCCTTATCAACAGCGATGCACATATAGTCTAAGTAATTGAGGAATGAGATAATCAAGTATCTATGACTTCCCTTAGTAATTGCAGTTTCTACACAAGGGCTTTTGCTGTAAATGTCTAGACCATTATTTACTAATTCATCTCTCTTTTTGAGGGCGTTATCCAAAATATTGGCTACCAAGAATTCATGACCAGATTTACTACGATTTAACTGAATTTCCCTAAGACTTCCTATGATAGTGCCTCCCCCTGCTAATAACAATAATATCTTTTCAGTTAAGTTTATTTGTCGGGTAGCCATATCATATATTTGAGTTTGTTTCTCCGGCTCCGGCTTTTCAGATGCCAAGCGGTAAATAGCTACTCCCGATAACAAGAACACAGAAAGCCCGACAATGCCTGTAGAAAAAAGAAGTAAGTAAAAAAGTAATTTTAAGAATTGACGTTCCGACATCTTGTATCTTCCCCATAGCAATTACCATAAAATATTACCATGCTACCAGCAGAAATGATCGCTTCTGGCACAGCGTAAGCAAATCACTCCCCACGACTTCTCTTCTCTCACTAAACAAGGCGATACTTAGATTATTAACCCTCCCAGTATGCGCCTATGCCATGAACAACCTCCTGACCCTAGGCATTGCCAGCCTGACTGCGTTGGCACTTGCCCTCCCCAACGCCAGCCTGCTATGGTAAAAAAGCGATCACTATGTCAAAATATTTGCATACCATAGGTGTTGTGACGCTACTTAATTAGAGAACAAGGTGATAACAAAACTGTTCAATGACTCTAGTTAACAATTTCTCTCTTAGCGTGGGAAATAAAAAATGGGTATAACAAAAAAGAAACGATTTCTACTAATCGAGGTTGGAATATGTACCTTATCGCCAATGTAAGCTTTGGTTTGTGGGCATTGTTGCCTCCAGGATGGATTTTCATGGCGGCTATAATTGCATTAGAAACAATAGTCCTTTCACGCACTCTATACGGAAAATGGTGGGAAGAAAAGAGTGCTTTTGCCGCATTTTATGCGAATTTTATTAGCGGTGCTTTGGGATTTGGACTCTCACTTCTTGCTAATGGTGGGTGGTGGCTGGTTATCTGGATGCCTTGGGTAAGCAGTCATGAGGTTGATATTCCCGCCGATCTTCTGGCTATTAGCATTTACTATATTATTTGTTTCATCCTCTCCGTCGCAATAGAGGGACTGTTTTTACAATACTTTCTCAAACGATATTTCTCTAGACTAGAAATCTGGAAAGCCTGTTTGCTCGCCAATACCCTATCCTATGCTGTTGGGAGTATATTTATGTATTCGCTAAGTTTCAGTGTGAAAGAATGAAAGATACGCTTAGAGGATGTTTAAAAAGAACTGATCTAAACAGGATAATAGAGTTTTCAGAAACTGAATGTTAACTAGAAAATAATATTTTTAGCCACCGATTTAAATTAACAAGTTGGTGTAAAATATTCTCTTAGAATACGGTCAACATCAACCCGCAAATAATGATTAGAGACTCAAACTATGCTCGTTTAATCCCCTCTACCAAGAATGATAAGGAGTAGCAAAATAAAAATCTCTTCCTAGTTTCTGACTCAACTCTTGATGTCCACAAAATTCTTTTCCCTTGTCACAAGTAAAGGTTTTTCTTTGGTCAGGGGGGATCTCTTGCAAAAGTTTTTCTGTGACAAGGATTGATTTCCCACGCGGTTTTTTTCTTGGCCAATCCTGCTACTAGAAATTTCGAGGCCTTGTCTATATATGTAACGAGAACTACTAGATGATTTCCTCCAGTCATTGTGTCACTTTCCCAATGACCTATTTCAGTTTTCTGGTCAGCAATTGCTGGTCGCTCGCAGATAATCTTTCAACCCTTCTTTCACCAACTCTAAGGCCGACTCGCTGACATTTTTAAAGGGTTGTTTGGCATTTTTGGTGCGCGTCTGGCTTTTAGCTTGTGCTGTGTCAGGTAGATAAGCTGTTCGTAATTTAAATTGCTTGTTGAGACGAGGCAAGAGGCAAAAGGCAACAGTAAAGGGATTGGGGGAGGTTCGGCTAATCTAAGAATAAGCGGTTTAAATGCGTCTTAGCTTAGCAGCTGAGGGAACTTTGATTCCTTCTTAATTCTCGTGATATTGTGCTTTGATGACATCCGAGCCAGACGGCCATTTGCCGTTGAGATAAATTTCCCTCTTGACTAAGTTGGTAGAGCAAGTTTCTTTGTTCTATGTTAAGATTTTGGGGGCTTCGTTTTTGGGTCTGATTTGTTTTTGTTAATGATCAGACAGTACCTGATGAGCCTTTCTTTGTCAACTCTTGAGCTTGATGTGTTTTATTTTGGAATTGGCGCTTTCTTGGGATAGGTCAAGTATTTTGTGGCAAGGATAAATTTAGAGGGGGAATCGTCCTTCAAATTCAGCTGGTGATTCGATAGTAGTGATCGAGGGTTGAGGATGTCAAAGTTCCGTCATCGGCAGCAGTTGCCATTTTTGACGGAGAAGACGGTTAAGTAGTTTTTGACTGACGCTAATCAGGATTAATCTCGATCGCTGAATTGGGGACGATTCTCCGATAATGCGACAGTTACGCTCAAAATTGAGCATCGCTTCGCAAAAATTTGCGGTTAAGGGATAAAGTTTCTGGCGTTCCCAACAATCACAAACGGTTAAAATTTGCAGGATTAAGGCTATTTCGGCGGGATGATGCCACGATAACGGTTCAGACTCGGTTAATCTAATTTTTTCCCGATTGAGCAGTTGTAACAAACTAGAATAGCGAGCGTGGGTGTATTGAAATAAAAAGAAAAATTCTCCTCTGGGATGGAGAGGAAGCTGATCGGAGAAAAATTTATCAATTAAATCGTTTAGTTTCAGTAACCAAAAGGGCAAAAATTGCTGATCTAATGATAATTCTAGCCATCCTTCCTTAAGCTGAATTTGCGGAAAAAGGGCGATTAAATGGTTAAATATAGTTTGACATTGAGCGGGTGTAAAATAATAAAACAGAGGTGAACGATAGAGAATACTATCAGTTTTTGGGCAACGATAGAAAGTTAATTTATGGTTGTTTTCTGGAAAAATATTAATTAATTGTTGTTTTAAGCAATGCTCGATCGAGGGGTGATTGCAGATAAAATTCATACTCAGAAGGGTAAACGTAGTCGTACCAAATTAATTGCCATTGGTGAGATGGATACTATGGTCAAAGCAAATTTTTAGCTTAAGATGGATATAGGCGATCGGATAGTCTTTCTCTTGTCAGAAACTTCAGACTATCTCTAGGAGCTTACCTCTGTCAATCTGGGGGGTTGCACTTCACTTTTGCATGGGTGCTATGAAGAAGCCAAGCAAAGCTTAAAAAGTGCTATTCACTAATTTTTGAAGAGCCTCTAGCTGATCTTCGTCGGGGATTGGCAAAAGAGGCGATCGAGGAAACAATTTCCCTGCCACGAAACGAAAAGAATTAGAAAAAAGTTAGGGAGGGCAGTGGCAGCTATAATAAATTTATGCTTTCATTTGAAAAAGGAAAAGCCACAATGTCACCAACCCTTCAATTTCATCAAATTTTAGAAATGATTGACAATCTTTCCTGTGATGAACAAGATGATTTAATCAGTATTATTCGACATAGACAAATTGAAAAAAGACGAGAAGAAATCGCCAAGAATATCCATCAAGCGCATCAAGAATACCAACAAGGGAAAGTCTTTCGGGGAAACATTGATGATATTATCGCAGAATTAAACAATGACTAAATTAATTCTAAGCTCATCCTTTAAACGAGCTTTTAAGATAATCATTCCAAATCCGTTTTTCATCGCGCAATTAACTCCCAAGTTATTGATGATTTCTCACTGCTCCGCTATAGCTTTTAAACAGGATTTAGTATCATTTTGTCCCCTCTTTTCTGTTAGGCTTAATTCTTGTCAATTATTGATCAGTAATTCCCAGATTTCTCCCCTATTATTGCCCTGGGAATTAATATTTCGTCGGGCTTTTACCCTTTGAATATTATAATCTTTATATAAATCATCAAAAAAATTATTGTCAGAGTCAAAGTTTTTAAGGTCGGAATTACTTAAAATAAACTTATAACCTGCCCGAGCGACTCGATCGATAAATTGTTTTAATCTTATTTGCTCCTCATCGTTAAAATTTTCTTTAGTATAAGAGGTAAAAGCTGATGTTTTTTTAATCGGTTTATAGGGAGGATCAAAATAAAATAAAGTCTTGTTATTGGCATAATTTAGGGTTTGGACAAAATCTCCTTGTAGGATCGTCACTTTCTGTAAATGATGGTTGACAGCTAATAGGTTTTCTTCATTGCAGATCAACGGTTTGACATATTTTCCAAAAGGGACATTAAAGAGTCCTTTGCTATTGACTCTATAAAGTCCATTAAAACAAGTTTTATTGAGAAATAATAACAAAACTGTTTTTTCTAGACAGTCATCGCAGCTGCGAGAATTAAATTCTATTCTTTTATCTAAAAAAAACTTTTGTTGTTCCTCTAGATTTTTAAGTTCATAAAAATCCTGCTGGATTTTTTTAAGCTTGACTATTAATTCTTTGACATTATCTTTAATAACCTTATAAGCCATGATTAAATCAGGATTGATGTCATTAATAATAACTTTTTGGACAGGAGAAAAATTATTTAAGACTGAGAATAAAACTGCCCCACCTCCGACAAAAGGTTCAATGTAGTTAAACTGACAATCCTGAGAAATCTGGGAATTAATCAAAGATAGAATATTGGGAACCAGTTGAGTTTTGCCTCCCGCCCACTTTAAAAAAGGTTTGGCGCTAACTGTTTTCCTTTCAGACAAAGAAGTAGTCATTATTATTACTAGATTATCCTAATCTATTCAATTTACAGCGCAATTCTTGACATCCTCACCGCCGTAAACGGACGGTGATTCCCAAACCTCACGATTTAGGTTTCTGCTTCTTTCCCTTGCGGGGTTCCGCACCTGCCTTAACAGATTCACTCTGTTCTGGTCTTA
>SFCA01000103.1:0-17433 GCA_007095475.1 Microcystis aeruginosa Ma_QC_C_20070703_M131
GCGTTAGTTTGACGGGGTAAAATGTTAACTAAGACGGGATAAACGGGTAAATTGTAGCGTTCTGTGGCTAAGGCTGCGTAAGCTCGGATTCTTTGGGGCATTTGCTTTGTGTAACGCAATTGGATTTCGTTAAGGAGCAAAAATTCTCCCTCTTGGGGGCTATAAACTTTTAGGAGAACATCGTTGGCACGACTCACCCATTGAAATTCTGAGCTAAGAAATTCCTGCACTTGTACGTCGGGTTGTTGGGTTAACCATCTTGCCCAATTATCAGGGGCTAAACTGATTAGTCTTTTACTACCTATATCGGCTTTTTTGGTCATAGATTACGGTTATTTTTGGGTATTTGTCATAAAAAGTCAATGACAATAAACTAGATTTCAAAGAAGGATATTAAAACCCTCTTGACTAAAGTGTTTATCGTGGGTAAGAACTTCGCTTATATCTCGATTTTTCATGGCCATCATTGAGATACAATCGACCATACTATAACCTTTATCTAGTGTTTGTTCGTCTAGGTTTAATCCCGATAAAAACAGCGATGAATTTATGGGCAGCACCTCTATATCGGGATCATCAAGAATAGCGCGTGTCACCTGACTAGAGATAAAACGAAATCTAGCACCATAGGTAGAGAAATAATTAAGCACTTCAATTAAGACTGCTTCTGTGGTTACAAACTTAGCCGAACCATAGCGTTTTTTTGCTTCTACGGTGACAGAGTGCCATTGATCTTTAGGATTAATCAAGGCTATCCAATAAAGGGAATCGACAAAAACTATTTTCATGAGTATTTTTTAGGTGTTCCGTACAGATAATGATCGTGTTCTAGAGCGCCGTCTGTGGGTAGTTTTGCCCATTCCTCATCGGGAACATTTTTAGTAATTTCGGCAATTTTGTCCCAAATAGTCTTTTTAGGTTGTTTTTTGTACTGAAGAAATTCGACAAAGTTGAGGACTTCCTGCTGTTGGGAGAGGGAAAGTTGGCTGATTTTTTCGATGAGAATATCACTGAGAGGATTTTCTGCTTGGGTTTGGGGGAAGGTGGTAGCAATCATGGTTTTGAGACAGTTAAGGGTTATCCTTATATTTTACTAGAATTTATTTAATAAATGTGTTTTATCGATGAACTTTTTCAAAATATATATATTGTGTTTCTTTTAATCATCTTTCGCAGAAAAGATAATCTGTGTAATAAAAAAGGAAATAATTGATAATAAGCTCTAATTAAGAAACTTATCAAGTAATTTTATTTTAAAGAATTCAGCATTAAAATTTGTAGGGTTTCCAATTGAGGTAAACGATTATCATTGGTTAAAAAGAAAGATGCCTTCTGATTAAGAGCCGTTGCTAATTGAATAGCATCTGGTGTGCGAAGATTGTAAGTGGCTCTTAATTGTGCCGCTTGTTCCGCAATTGTTTCTGTTACAGGTAAAACGGATAATTCGGCTTGATTGCTAAGAATATCCCGATACTGTTGAGCAAGTTCTAGATTACCCATCCGGAGTGGATATACTAAAACTTCTACAACTGTGATGACGGAGGTAACTACCTGAAAATGTCTTTGGGCAACAAGAGAGAAGAAAGGCTGAACTATTGAATAATAAAGGGAATTTTTTTCAATGAAGTAGATGAGAGGAGCGGTATCTAAACCTACTACCTGATTTTTGAGCAAGTTTAACCATTCCATGAATCTCGCTCCTCATTGATATACATTTGAGCGTCAATTCCTTGCCAAATTTCTTGCCCTAATCCATCTAACTCCAAAATACTGCGTCGTCCAGATTTCTGCGAGATGGTACTCGCTAGATTTTGATTTTCATAATCTAGCTCTGGTAATTGTTGCAATAGATGGGAGATAGCAGCCGATAAAGAAAGCTGATGATTTTTTGCCCATGCTTCTGCTTTTTGCAGTAGGGAAGGGTCGATTTCAATAGTAACAGTAGTTAGCATAAGTTTTTGAGTTAGGGTTGTTTTCTGTAGTCTATATACCTTATATATACGCTCTAATTAAAAATTAATTTCACTTTTTGGGCGCTCCGTATAGATAATGATCGAGGTTTTCTGAGGAATCAGTGGGGAGTTGCTCGATAACTTCGGGGGGTAGTTGAGCGACTCGCTCGGCAATTTTGTCCCAAATAGTCTTTTGGGAGGGGGAAAGTTGGCTGATTTTTTCGATGAGAATATCGCTGAGAGGATTTTCTGCTTGGGTTTGGGGGGAGGTGGTAGCAACCATAGTTTTAAGCAAGGGAATATGTGTTATTATATTCTACTAGAATTTATTTAATAGCTTCAATATAAATAGAGTCAGGTTTATAAATGCTGTGATCAGGTTCGGTATTGAGATTAAATGCTGTCCATTTAAAAATATAGCTTTCGTGGGCAGTACGTTGTATAATTTGGGTAAATACTAATTTTTGTAGTTCTTGTTCGAGGAAATAGCGATCGCTAATTAGTTTGCTATTTGTTATTAGAGTTGGTGCGGAGAAATGGGAAAAAGTAACCAGAGAAATATCTCGATTACGCAATAATAGTAAGGTAAATCTTAGCAAAATAATAGAAGATGACACCAGAGATTCAACTAAGTATTTGTATTCCAGCTTATAATCGTCCTGATTGGCTAAAACGGGGGATCAATTCAATTATTTCTCAGGGAATTGTTGAGCAAATAGAGATTATTATTTCTGATGATTCTACCGATGAACGATGCAAAAAAGTAGTTCAAGAACTTTTAATAAATTGGTCTGGACAATGGCAATATCAAGCGAATAAACCTAGTTTAGGCATGGCAGAAAACTGGAATTATTCTCTTAAATTAGCTCAAGGTAAATACGTTTTAGTTCTCCATGATGATGATTTTTTATATTCTGAATCTTTGCAAAATATATTGACAAAGATCAGTGATTGTGATAGAGCAGTGATGCTGTTTGGGGTGGCGGTGGTAAATGAGCAAGAAAAGGTCTTAAAACGACAAATAAATGAAGGTTATTTAGCACCGAAAGCAGCTTTAATTAAACTTTTGTCAAATTCGTCTTTTGTCAGATTTCCTGCTATGGTGATTCAGCGTCAGGTATTTAAAGAAGTAGGATTTTTCAATGCTGCTTTGGGGGAACCCACAGACCTTGATATGTGGATACGTCTCTTTAGTCATTATGGGGTTTTATGTGTACCTACTATCACTTCTGCTTATACAGTACATTCACAAGCTTTAACTATGGGAGTTTTTAATCAAACAACAATTAGAAGACTATTAGAGATTTTTTCGAGAGTGACAGATGTGTTAAATCCGCAGGAATTAGACAGATGTAAAGGAAAATTTTTTCATCAATTTATTCTCGCTGGTGCTTTTCGGATGTTGCGAAGGAAAAATTTAGCCGAGTTTTGTCGGGTGATGGAGTTATTTAATTTACCAGAATTGCAAGGTTTAGATTGTCCTTTAAAGTGGTTATTTTTTCGCTGGGTGTTTGGTATTTTATCGAAGTTATTGCCAAGTTTTTCCTAGTTTGCCACGAAATCCGTCGTAGGTTCCTTTGAGACAAGCCCAGATTTTTAGTAATGTTTGTGAGCGTTCATAAAAGATAATCTTGATTAAAATGATGGCCAAAAATTTGAAGCGCCGCAGCACTGATCTAGCTAAGTTACCATTAAGACTAGCTAAACGAGTTTCTATAAAAGTATGATTTCTACACATATAATAGTAGCGAAGAGCGGAGTAGTTATAAATCATTACCTCTCTTTTTCTAAAAATCGCTTTGTCTGGTCTAGAATTACCAAATCGATGTTTTATAATTGCATCTTTTACAACGTAAATTTTATAATTTTTATCCAGAAACTTCAAGCAATAATCCCAATCCACGGCATCAATAAAAAAACCTTCTTCTGGTAAATCTACTTTTTTAGCCGCTGATAGTGATACGAGAGAACCTGATGTAATAACAGCATCACATTCATAAGTGTTTAACTGATTCTTGCTGTCATTTGTTTCGATAAATTTATACTTATCAAAAACAATTCCATGCCAAACCTGTCCAGTAATATCATCGATCGGGAGAGGTGCAATTATGCCAATTTGTTGACCAGATTTTGTGAAGTTGTCATAGTTGTTAAGTAATTTTTCTAAAACATCTGGTAAGGGCTGACTATCCTGATCAAATGTCCACAAGAAATCATATCCTTCAGCAATTGCTTTTT
The DNA here is from genome assembly GCA_007095475.1 of Microcystis aeruginosa Ma_QC_C_20070703_M131. Lineage (GTDB taxonomy): Bacteria > Cyanobacteriota > Cyanobacteriia > Cyanobacteriales > Microcystaceae > Microcystis > Microcystis aeruginosa_I. The sequence continues at coordinate 4,191 of SFCA01000103.1, forward strand.
TAATTCCAATTTTTAAACCGCCAGAAATTCCGATATTTTCAGGATGATGATCTATCGTAATTTTATTCTCTTCTTTTTCTAAGGTTATCGGTTGAGATGAATTATCAATGATATGTATTTTTTCAATAGGATAGGTCTGTTGTCCTAGTGCAAAAATACAATTATTAACTGCTTCTAAGTCATTATATGACGTTATGTAAGCACATACTTTATACATAGAATATTAACTCCTTAGAGATTTTTATTTTCAATTATTTACTATTATTAAATATCGAGTCTTTATTTCTGAGAAATTGTACAAAATTTTTCAAACCCATTTCTTTGAGTAGAGCTTGTGCCATACGAATTTTGGTCAGCAAACTTTTTTGTTGTTCTTTTTTATGGTTGACTTTAAGTGGATATCTTTCAGAGTATCTTGTAAAGGCAAAACTTTTTTTAGGAGGAGTAGTAACTGGAGGTCGATTGTAATGGCTGATTTCAATAAATATTCCTATTTCTGCAACTATATTAATATAGTGCTTAATAGCGAAATCTAGAGAGATACCGTTTTCATGGAGTTCTAAGATTGTACTTGGATGAACAACATAGACTATTTCTCTGAGTGTCCATCTAGCTTGAAAAATTTCTTCCCAAATTTCTGGATATTTCCAGCACAAATGTAGATAAAGTTCTTCTGTAAAGTAAAACTTATGTCCAAAAATAAAAGCATCATTTGTCCATGCGTAGGGAGTCCATATTTCTAATTCCGCTCCATTTTTTGCAACTCTGCTGACTTCTTGAAATACTTGTCCAGGATTATCAATATGCTCCAAAAAATGTGATGAATAAATATACTCAACACTTTGATCTGGAAAGGGTAGAGGCTGATTTTGTATATCTAATACATAATCTACCCCGTCTGCTTTTTCTATATCGATACCAATTGTTCCCTCTTTTTTAGAATTACCACATCCTAAGTCTAGTCTGAAGTTGCCGTCTTTTTTTATTTCCTCACCGTTCATTTTGGTTCTCCTAGTATATAGTATTTAGTCTTGAGAAGATAATATGTACTTAACAATCCTACACTTAAGTTTTAATTTTTATATTTCTAAAAAACATCCAAGCTTTATAAAAAATACTCGATTTGAAAAACTTAAATTCTTCATTTAGATTTTGATCGCTAAAGATTTCATAATTTCCAGAGATTTTGATTAAATCAGTGTAATTAAGTTTTTGTTTTATCAATTCGTGATCAATAAAATTTGACTTACTTAGTAAATCATACATTATATTGATACCTAAATAATTAATCGAACTGATTTTACTTTGCAAACACAAATTTGCCATTAGGTAATAACCCAATATATCAAAATCATTTGAGTAATGTTTAGACCATTCTTTGGGAATAGCTTCGGGAAAAACTTTTTCTAAATTGTCTAAAATTGACGAGTTTAAATACTGTTGAAAAACCATAGGATATTCTATATACATTCTTCTCCTAGATTCGGTAGTATAAGCACTTGCATTAGCTTCATTATCCCGGAGGCGAAATTTGATTAATTTTTCTGGCAGAATAAAAATTTCATATTTCTGACATAATCTAATCCAAAACTCAAAATCTGGTAATTGTGCCAGTCTGGGATCGTACAAACCAATATCATCGTAACACTCTTTACGAATTAATATACTGGGATGGCATAAACAGTTACCATGATAGAAAAAATAATTTAACCACTCAAATCGAGTTCTATTCTCTCTATCAAAATTTTCATAATTAACTATGGTCAAAACTTGACTATTTTCTCCTATAAACTGAGCTTGACTAAACACTGCTCCAATATTAGGACTTTCATCCAAAAATTTAACTTGTACCTCCAATTTTTGATGCTTAAAAACGTCATCCGAATTTAAAAGAGAGATGAATTCTCCTTGAGCATTCTGAATACAATGATTGGCAGCTACAACAGCACCCTGATTTTGAGAAAAACAAAATAGTTTGATGCGAGGATCAGTAAACTGTTTAATTATGTCCACCGTGCGATCTTTTGAACCATCATCGGTGATAATAATCTCAAAGTCTTGGTAGGTTTGATCTAGTACGCTTTGAATAGACTCAGCAACGTACTTTTCATGATTGTAGGAAGGAATAATAACTGAAACTCTTGGCATATTAGGGTTTAATAGGTTGAGGTTCTGGCAAAAGAGCTATTTCTTGGATTTTCTGATTAAGAAGTTTTGCATTAGCGATCGATAGTTGCAGTACACGACAAATTTGGCGAATTTCTGTCTCAGCAATGGATGTTCCCGTTGGTAGAATTAGAATTTTTTGAGTTAATTTCTCTGTTTCAGGTAGTAGTAAACCTGCATGAGGAAAATAAGAGCGGTAGGGTTCCATACGATGACAACCAGGATAAAAATAGCGCCGGGCAATGATGTTTTCTGCATGAAGTATTTTCAGTAAATTATCTCGACTAACTCCTGTAATATCTTCCTCGACTTCTAAGACAATATATTGATAATTACATTTTTCATACCCATTATAAGGTAAAAGGGAAACTCCCGCAATATTTTCTAGTTCCTGCTGATAGGTTTTATAGTTACGATAGTTAACTTCGATAAACTCGTCCATACTCTCTAGGGAGGTGACTCCCATAGCGGCGGCAATTTCGCTCATTTTACCGTTAGTGCCGATATAAACGACGTTATCGTAACCCGCAAAACCAAAGTTTTTCATCAGGCGAATTTTTTGGGCTAATTCATCATTATTAGTAGCGATCGCTCCTCCTTCAAAGGTATTAATAAACTTGGTTGCATGAAAACTAAATACTTCAGCGTCGCCGAAGTTACCGATCATTTGTCCGTTATAGGAACAACCAAAGGCGTGAGAAGCATCGAATAGCAGCTTTAATTGATGTTTTTGAGCAATTTCAGTTAAATTACCCACATCGCAAGCTTGCCCCCACAGATGAACCCCAATAATACCTGTGGTGCAAGGAGTGATCATTGCTTCGACTCGATAGGGATTGAGAATGTGATTTTTCGGATCGATATCACAAAAAACAGGGGTTATCTCTTGCCATTGTAGTGCGTGGGCAGTAGCGATAAAGGTAAAGGAAGGAACGATAACTTCTCCTTTGAGATCACAGGCGCGGATCGCTAATTCTAGAGCAATAGTTCCGTTAGAAGTAGCTATACAGTGTTTAACTCCTAAATGTTCCGCCAGACGACTTTCAAATTCTTGAACGTAGCGACCATTATTACTTAACCATTTGCGATCAAGTAGATCATTTATTCTCTCTAGCAGGTTTTCCCGATTACCAATATTAGGACGACCCACATGAAGCGGTTCAGAAAAGGATGGACTTCCGCCAAAAATAGCCAAATCATCGAGATTACTTTTGCTTGAATGCGTTTGAGTGACCATAGGGTTTTAGTTTTTTGTCGGCTTACTGCTAATATTCCCAGTTTTGCTAGTCAAGTTAACACTGGAGGAATTGAAACTTCAGCTGCTAGTTATTTTCACTATAGCAGTTCTCATCAGAATGAGGCATGGGCAAGGGGCTTAAACCCTTTGTTGGCAAAACTTGTCGATACCTCAGTAACGTGAAAAGCGCTATAATAATTTTTAGATGTTGTCAAAACTCAATCATTTTTTACAGTTGACTCCCTCTTAGCAATAGGAATATACTTACCACTGGGATCATAGATTTCTTGTTTTAACCTAGCTTCAAGCGCAATAATTTTATCTTTTGTCCGATTTTTAATTGCTTTTGCGGGAGACCCAAAATATACTTTCCAAGGTTCACAGTCTTTTGTAACTAAAGAATTGGCTCCTATTGCTGCACCTTCTCCAATAACTACCCCAGGCAAAACTACTGTATTGGCTCCAATAATAGCGTGTTTTTTGATATGAACAAAGGAGCGAGTAGCAATACGATATGGATAGGGAACTGTTGGATTAGTTAAGCATCCTCCTAAATAATCTTCGTTACCTGTATAAATTTTTACACCACCCGACACACCAGAAAAATCTTCCATTATAAATTCACCACCTCCAGTGATAGAAGTAAATGAGGCAATATGGACAAAGCTACCGATTTCTGTTTTACTTCCACCCATGATGAAGACAAAATCATCAATAATCACTGAATCACCTATAGAAATTACATTAGTGTTAATAATTTTAGAATGTTCCCAAATTGTTACATCTTGTCCAATTCTTGCCCAAGTTAAATCATAAGCTTGATTACCCATATCTAATACCTTTTCTTTTAGATACAAAATTATTTCCACGCCTCACAGATTAACATTGAATCTTTGCGAGTTTCTATATTTCTTAGTTCAGGGATATCACTGCATCCCCATTGCACATCTTTTATCATCTCGAAGCCAACCTCTTTTAATCTTCGATGTAACTCCTCTCTATCATATAACCATTGATGACCCCACCAACGAAAGGCAATATTAACCATTTCTGCTGGAGTTTTAATAAATTGATATTCTGGTAAACTTAACCAATCCTGATTTTTCCAATGAGGAGAATGATACTTTTCAAGTATATATTCTAGAGACGGTACTGCTATTCTTAAAACACCATCGTCTTTTAACAATCTGTGACATTCTGCTAAAAAGCATAAACCTTGATCTATATCTAAATGCTCCAAAAAATGCTCACAGTAAAGTAGTTGACAACTTTTATCGTTTAACGGAATTGGCTTAGAAAGATCCCAAACAATATCGACTGCTTCAACCAATGGATCACCGTCAATATTAATCCAATTACTTAGCTTAATATTTCCACATCCTAGGTGGAGTTTATAAGGATAATCAAAAGAACTACGCTTTAGCTGTACATCAAAATATCTCTTATGATCAAAGATGTTAAACATCTGAAGTGTCTTTAAATTCAACTTTCTAAACTTTTGAACAACTGAGTTTTTCATGTCTTTCTCCTTTTTAACTATCGTTTTGATGTTTTGCAAAATATCTTTGGGTAAATTCGATGTTTCTTTACTACTACTATAGTATTCTACTTTTAGTGTCTTATCTTTACAGTAAACAGTGTAACTAGAATAGTTGTCATGTTTCCAAGTTTGAGTGAGATTTTTGCTCAATTTTAATTGAGTATAAGGATGATTTAAATCTTGATAACTATCCCAAGTTAAGTGTTTCGCTTTTGATTCCTTAACAATTACCCATTTTTTATGCAATACTTGATAGCAAAAATTATGCAAAGTAGAATCTACAAATTTTAATCTATTCTTTTTACGCCAATCGAGAAATTGTAATAGACTTCCTGTTTCAAGCAATATCAAATGTATTCCTGTGAGAGTTTCTGTGTAATCATCATGTTCTTGAATTGGTGCTGGGATCCATTGTTTTGCATCAGGAAATGTTTGAATAGGAAGATTACTCATGTCTAAACCCACAGCACAAGCAAAAACATCTGAATGATGACTTAATACATTTAATTCTTCTTGTAACCAACTATTATTATTAACTGTTAAATCACCATCAGTCAATAGAACATATCCGTAATTACTCCAAGAAATTAATTGTTCAGAATCTAGTACCACTTCTATAGCATTATTTGTAATATTTTTATCGAATAAAATATAGCTATTTATTTTTCCTGATTCTAATAAGCTGATAATATAGGGTTTGATTAAATTCTCTGTAAATTCACTTGGATTTTCCACAACCACTAAATCATATTGATGACTGTTTTGAATCAAAAAATCTAAGGTTTTTCTTATTATGTCAAAATCAAAAAACACTATAACGACACATAAAATCTTTTTGCTCGATAATAGAATTGGCATACGAATCTTTTATCCTCTCTATCTTTAAATTAAATAGATTTCATCAATGATACTTCCCATTCTAGCTTTGGTCTGACAACTCCAGGCCATTTCCCCAGCCAACTAGCATCTCTATCTTTTTCTCCAACTTCAAAAACAATTATGTCTTTGTAAGCTAAAACAATTTGACAATTTTTAACGATCATAACCTCAATTTTATAAGTTTCATCATTTAATAAGCCTCCCGGTATATGACAAGTAACTTGAATCAGTCCCTTCGATAATATTTGTGGCTCAGAAAAGGAGTTAAAAATATGAACTTCTTGAGTGTCGAATAAGTTTAAACTTAGATTAAGTTGAGCATTTTCAGAAAAATTCCAAAATTCAACAATCAGACTTAATGCAGAATTGACTGTAATTTCTTGAGAATCATCTTTAGATACTAACTTGACATAATGAAGTCGCACCTCATCATTGCCTGGCGCTGTTTCAATAGCTAACCATTTTTTTTCTAGTTGATATATACATCCTATTTGTAAATATCCAGACACGGCCTTTTCGATTGAATTAATTTCAACAATACTTCCATCATTTAACCAAATACCCTTTTGGCATAAACTCTGAACTGCTGTCATATTATGACTAACAAATAAAACCGTTCTCCCCTCCTTGCTGGCCACATCACCCATCTTGCCTAAACACTTTTTTTGAAAAGCCGCATCACCCACCGCTAACACTTCATCTACTACTAAAATCTCCGGTTCTAGGTGTGCCGCCACCGCAAAAGCCAAACGGACATACATCCCCGAAGAATAGCGCTTAACCGGAGTATCAAGGAACTTTTCCACCTCGGCAAACGCCACTATCTCATCGAACTTGCGATCGATTTCTTGCCGCATCATCCCCAACACCGCACCATTGAGATAGATATTTTCCCTCCCCGTCAACTCCGGATGAAAACCGGTTCCCACCTCCAATAAACTCGCTACCCGTCCCTTTAAGCGGACTCGTCCGGTGGTTGGTTCCGTAATCCGGCTGAGAATCTTTAAAAGAGTCGATTTCCCCGCACCATTGCGGCCGATAATTCCCACCACTTCGCCGCGCTTGACTTGAAAAGAGACATCCTTCAGCGCCCAAAATTCCTCCTTAGTCGCGGTTTTTTTGCCTCCGAAACCCTTTAACGCCGATTTTACCCCCCGGGCAATCACATCGCGCAAAGCAGTGTACTTCTCTCGTTCCTGTTGATGGTCGAGAACATAGCGCTTACCCAAATTTTCCACCTCGATGATTGTATCCGTCATAATCTCAGGGAAAATACTACCATGTTATTAGTCTACACCCCTAAGATACCCAAGCGCTCGGCAAAACTATCACCTCCGGCAGAAAAAAATTATTTTTAAGTGTTTTCACCAAAAATTATTAGGTAAGAATATACTGAGAAGATATGAAGGCTCAAACAATTTAACAACAATCATGAAAACTCCGACGCGTATCACTTTTAATCCAGAAGTCATGGGAGGTAAACCCTGTATTCGTGGTTTGCGAGTCACTGTGGGAACCCTAGTGGGATTAATCGCTGCTGGTTACTCCAAAGAGGAGATTATTAACGCTTATCCCTATCTAGAATTAGCTGATATTGATGAAGCGCTTACCTATGCTGCTTGGCGAGTAGAAGAAGTGGAAATTCCCCTATCTTTGCCATGAAAATTATCATTGATATGAATCTCACCCCTGAGTGGGTAACGGTGTTGGCAAAATACGATATTCAAGCAGTTCATTGGTCAATGGTAGGCGATCCTCGCGCTCCAGATCATGACATAATGGAATGGGCAAAAATCAACGATTATATTGTTTTTACTAGCGAGTCACCGTGAGAACCTAACTAAAAAAATTTATGAACACACCCGAATTAGCCATTGCTACCGTTGGTTTAACCAAACAATTTGACCGCCATGGGGCTGTTAATCAAGTGGATTTACAGATTGAAGCGGGGGAAGTTTACGGGTTAATCGGTCCAAATGGAGCAGGAAAAACCACTTTAATTAGAATGTTAGCGGCAGCAGAAGAACCGACAACCGGAGAAATATATCTGCACGGAGAACGTCTTTTAAGAGATGAGAGTAATCCCCGTCTCAAAAGAAATTTAGGTTATCTACCCGATAATTTTCCCCTCTACGATGACCTAAATGTCTGGAATTATCTGGATTATTTTGCCCGTCTTTATCATATCCCTCGCTCCCAACGTCATCGCCGCATTTATGAGGTTCTAGAACTGGTACAATTAACCAATAAAAGCCATAATTCGATCGCTACTTTGTCCCGGGGTATGAAACAACGTTTAAGTTTAGCCCGCACGATTATCCATGAACCTTTAATTTTACTTCTCGATGAACCGGTTTCCGGATTAGACCCGATCGCTCGTTTACAATTTCGTGAGATTATTAAAGTATTACAATCGGCAGGTATGACTATTTTAATTTCCTCCCATGTCCTTAGTGATTTAGCCGAACTTTGTAGTTCTGTGGGCATCATGGAATTAGGTTATCTAGTGGAAAGTACCTCTTTAGAGGAATTAAATCAACGTCTAGCTGGTCAATACTTGCAGATTACGACTCTAGGCAATTTAGAAGCCTTAGAAACCGCTCTTAAACAATGTGTTTTTGTGGAAAGTTGGCAAAGAATTATTAATACTAATACTCTCCGAGTTAAATTTACAGGAAACCTAGAAGATAGTGCCGAATTGTTGAAATCTTTAGTGGTTTCTGGTCTGACCTTAAGCGAGTTTTATACTTGCCGCGAAGATTTAGAAACTATTTTCCTAAAACTGGGACATCGACAGGCATCCTAAGGGGAAATATTAACTTTCAAATCTAGGATAGTAACTTTTCGACTAATTTAATTTGCTCCTGACTAAAACCCGCTTCCTTCAGGTGTGCCAGAAACCATTTTTGGCGATAACGACCGTCTAAATCCCTAGCCTTTCTATAGGTATCCTGAGCTTTTTTACTATCACCCTGATCTAAATAAATCATTGCCAAAGCCACAAGAGGATGGGGATTATTTGGCTCTAATTTAACCGCTTTTTCGGCGTTAGTAATAGCTGAATCAAAATCGTTTAAGCGATGATAGGCGAGGGATAAATTATAGTAGGCGATTTCATTATCGGGTTTTAAATTAGCGGCTTTAGTATGAGTGACTACGGCTTTTTCAAGATGACCACCGACAAGATAAACAATACCCAAAGCATTATAAGCAGCAACATTATCGGGAGCAATTTTAATCGTTTCCTCTAGGGTTGTTCGTGCTGCTAAAGGTTGTTTAGCTAGGTGTTGTGTCCAACCTAAAATTACTCTCCCGTCTGGATGATTGGGGTTTAACTGTACCGATTTTTTTAAAGCTTCAATACTTTTGATAAAATCTCCCTGTTGACGATACTGTAATCCCAATTGACGATAACGATTAGCGGCCTTAATGTCTGATGCGGAAATAATCGGACTGGGAGAAGGAGAAGCGATCATCTCGGCCGTAGGTTCTTTTTTAATAGGAGAGGGAGGACTACAGCCCCAAAAAACCGGGGAACTAAAGATGATCGAGATAGTCAGGAGTCGATAACTATTCATGGGACAATTAATATCAGTCCAATTGTTAAGGGTGTCATCAAATTATGAATTATTCCCCCGAATCCGTGCAACGGCTGCTCGATTCCAAGGATTATGGCGATCGCTTATCGGGAGTTAATCAACTGCGTTATTTAGCCCCAGAAATCGCCTTCGAGATGTTACAGCCTTTAATTAACGATAGTAACGCTAGGGTGCGTTATTCGGCGGTAAGTCAGCTAGATATCCTCGGTCGTCAGAATCCTGATCTGGCCTTAACTATTCTACGCGATCGCTTGTTGCATGATCCCGAAGCAGACGTGAAAGCGGCCGCGGCCGATGCGATCGGGGGGTTAAAATTAACGGCAGCCTACGATGATCTGGTGGCCGTCTATCAACAATCCTCCGACTGGTTAATTCAATTTAGCATTGTGGCCGCTCTGGGCGAATTGGGGGAACCCCGGGGTTTTGAACTGCTCGAAATCGCCCTAAACTCCGATAATGAATTGGTAAAAACGGCCGCCGTTAGCGCTTTTGGGGAACTAGGCGACCCTCGCGCCGTCTCTTTACTCGTTCCCTTGGCTAGTGATGATGACTGGCAACTGCGCTATCGTCTCGCTCAAGCTTTAGGCCGCTTAGGGGGGGAAGATGCGATCGCTGTTTTGACCCAGTTAACCGGCGACAAAAGCGCCCAAGTCGCCCAAGAGGCCCGCAATAATCTCGTGCAAGGGTGATGCAGAATAGTTGATTTTTGTCAATACTATTTACAATAAATTTTAATTAAGAATCGTTAACAAAGATGAAACAATTTACCCGTTTAATCTTGCTCGTCGGTCTTCTCGCGGGGGGCTGTTTCTCCCCCTCAATTGCGATCGCCGATAATCCCGCGGGGGCAATCGTGAGCAAGGATTCACAGGTTAACGAACTACTGCGTCAAGCGCGGCAATTGGTCAAAAATGGCAATTATGGGGAAGCTATAGCCATTTACGAGCGGGCTGCCGCCCTTGATGGCAATAATGCCAGAATTTTCTCTGGAATTGGCTTTTTACAAACGCGGCAAGGGGATTATAACGCCGCCGCCCAAGCATACCAAAAAGCTTTAAGTCTCGATCCGAGTAATCCTGACTTTTTCCATGCTCTCGGTTATAGTTTGGCTAATATCGGTGATTATGACAATGCAGCCACCGCTTACTACTACGCTATCCAAATAGAACCGAAAAACGTCCAACACTACCTCGGTTTAGGGGTGGTGTTATTACGGCAAAAAAACTATGCAAAAGCGGGCGAAGTTTACCAATGGGTTTTAGCTCTCGATCCCAATAATCAGCAAGCTCACGAAATCATGGGTAAGGCCTTGATTGAACAGAATAAAAGCAGCGAAGCCCTCGATTTTCTCCAAAAATCCCTGCAAAGATTCCCTAACAATAGTGAATTAAGATTGCAACTGGCCAGCCTTTTGCTCAAACAGGGCGATTTAAATGGCGGAACCCAGATTTTAAAAGAAATAGAACGACAAAGTGCAGGAAATTTTTTAATTCAGCTAAAAATAGGGATTTTACTCGAAAAACAAGAGCGTTTTGACGAAGCTCTCCCCTTTTATCGTCGGGCTGTTTTCCTGCAGCCCCAATCTTTGGAAGCACAAGCGGGAATCGGTCGCATCCATCTGGCCCGAAAAGATTATCTTGCAGCAATTATCGCCTATCAAGATTTGGCCGAAATCGCCCCCAATAACGCCGATGTCTATCTTAATCTCGGTCGGGCCTACGCGGGCCGGGGACGAAAAAGAGAAGCGGAGGAAGCTTTTAAGCAAGCGCGAGCGGTTTATGTGCTGAAAAATAATCAATCTGGCCTGGAGGAAGTGGATGCCCTGCTGAAGAAATTGGTTGAATAAAACCAGATCAGTGATCAGCTTCTCGTTGAGGGTGCGGAATGTGGGTTACAAGATTTATCAAGAGTTTCCCCCCTCGCAACTCAAGAAAAAATCATCATTTTTTCTTGAGTTGACACCGATTTGCCCCCCCGTGCCAGCCCCAAATATTCTTCTAAGAATTGCTATTTTTGCGGCGATACCAACGCCGGATTGAACTTCCGCCAATTCCCCCTCCTAATACCAAGAGTGATAAAAGATTGCTGGGTTCTGGTATCGTTGTTGACACTGCTCCTGTAACCGTTCCAGAGTTGCCAGGGAAATTAGGATTAAAAGGATCGCCACTACGAGCAGTAGAGCCACCACAAGCCCCTTGCTCTTGTCCGGTTCCATTATCCGGACCGATGGTAAAATCACCGACTGGTACTGATCCATCTGTACAAGTAGTAGGTAAATTGCCGGTTGCGATAGTTTTTAGATCGTACTCCAACAGAAAAGTTTCCCCCGGCGCAAAAGTACCTAGAGGAATAGTCTTGGTGACAGGGCCAAAAGAGTAGGTACTGGAAGTAGGAGTAGTATTAAGAGTACCTACTAAAGAGTAAGTACCTGTATCGGCAAAAGAAAAGGTATTAGTCCCGCCATTGTATTGAAGATTGGCACTACTGTCCCAGATGGATGTTCCATTAAGTCGAATGTCAATTTCGTAGCGAGCGAATAATGCCTGTCCGGCTGCGGGTGTATAGCTGGGAGAAAGATAAGCGTTAAGTTCTCCCGGAATGATATTAAAGGTAAAAGTAGCCGGAGAAGGGAAAGGATTTGGGTTGACAAAGGTATCTTTATAAGTGAACAATCCAGTAATGTCATAGTTGCCATTACCGGAAACTCGCGACCCAAAATTGCCAGTGACATCACCGTAGGTGTGGTAGAAGACATTGTTACCGGATGGATCATTGTCCCCAGCCAAGACATCTACATAACCACTGGTTGCGGGTCCGTCAATATCGGGAGAACCTGGTCGCGGAATTCCTCCAAGCGTCCAATCAACTTCTGCTTGAATTGTTGCTGCTTGCACCGGAACAGTTGCCAACATCAAGGAAGTTGCGATTCCTGATATTAACCAGTTTTTATGTGAACCAAGGATGTCAGTAAATTGTGAACGCATTTTTGCCTCCTAAGATATTTTTTTATTCGGCTTCCAAAGCTCGTATAAGTGCTACGCCCAAGGCAAAAGGCAGTCTGCTAATATGTTTGCTGGCTGAATAATGCTAATTGCGCGTGGCAGTCATAGTCCCCAATCCTAGAGGATTATCTAGTTTTCGTCAACTGTTTTTAGTTAAGATTTGTGGCTCTTCTCGACTTTGTGTGATAATTTTTGCTTATGAAATCCTGAAGTTCTTATTGGGCAAGACTTTTAGGACTATTTTGCGGAAGAAACTATCAGTATAGACCTCGTTTCCACATGACTTTCTCAGATAGATGATACTAAATCCGTTGAGTATGGGCTACTTATCAGGACAGGCACTCATGCAATAGGCAAGAGGCAAAAGGGGGAATAAATAATCAGTCTTTAATAACCAGATTTAGTATTAGATAGTCAATAGTTTATTCCCAATCGATCGGCAGCCATTGATCATCTAAAACCTGTTCGAGATTAAAAATTATCTGACTCGGTAAACCGCCGGGGGATAAACCCATTTTTTTCCGGACGGCCTCTAAAGCTGTATGGTAGGATGGCTCAAAAATCTCCCGAAGATAGGGCTTTAAACTAGGGCTATCCTCCAGTAAATCTTGAATTTCTGCCCGAAAATTATTGATTTTTCCATTCCAATGATTGCCATTCCGGTCTCTTTCCGATTGCCAGTAAGTTAATTTGAGTAAATGGGGAGCAAGTCAGTTTTGTCAGAACATAAATACTATTCAATAGCTAAAGACTGTTATTTAGGTAAGCACAGCGGTGTTTAAGCACTTGAGGGATATTTTCTTCATTCCACTGGGCTCCA
>SFCA01000104.1:0-7525 GCA_007095475.1 Microcystis aeruginosa Ma_QC_C_20070703_M131
TGGCATTCCGCTAAAGAATACATAGCTAATCGAGAATTTGAAAATAAAGAAGAACTGGAAAAAGTAGTCAATCAGCTTTTAAATGAAGGGGGATTGATTATTAAATGGAGTAGAAAACTGAAAAATAAGGGTAATGCTGTCAATGTAACTTAAATGCGTAAAAGCTTAGTAAAGACCGTTTGTCTCACGATAGCGATTTGGGCCGATTTCTCGGTACGCTGACAGTATATTTTCCATTTTTTTTCCCAGTTTCTGGACACCTTAGATTAACGGAACTATTCCTCAGCTGCAATACCGGCTCTTTCCAGAACAAGCCTTGCCTTACGGGCAACCGCTTCATCCACCATTTGTCCCTCAACAGCACCAACCCCTTGACGGTTGACGGTAAGGATCTGTTGTGCTTTGGCTATTTGTTGTTCTGTTGGGGTCAAGACCTCATTGATGGTGGCAACTTGTACCGGGTGGATTGCACATTTGCCGTGAAATCCCAAGTTTACTGATGCTTTTGTTTCCTGCTTCAGACCTTCCGAATCCGCAATATCAAAGTAGGGGGAGTCGAAAGCGGCAATCCCAGCGGACGCAGCCGCATGGATCAAGCATGACCTCACCCACAGTAGTGGCTCCCAAGCGGTTTCTGCACCGAGGTCCGCAGCCATATCCGCAGCACCGAAGATAAAGGCGATCGGGACCTTGGCCGCTAACCATCTCGGCCAAGGCCCCGATCGCCTTCGTACTCTCAATCAGCGCGATCACCTGCGTCGATTTATTGGCCTCTCGCAACAGGTTTCCCACCAGGCTGATGAGTGCGGAGGAGTCGCATTTCGGGAGAATCAAATATTCGGGTTCGGCGGGTGAAAGCAAGAGAGCCTGAAGGTCGTCGAGTCCAAACCTTGTGTCGGGAGAATTGACGCGGAGGGCACAGGGGAGGTGATCCGAAGATATCTCCCCAAGATAGCGCAGCGCTGCTAGGCGGGCTTCCTCCTTGGCGGTGGGAGCCACTGCGTCTTCAAGATCAATAATCAGGGCATCGGCCTTTACCTCCGCAGCACGGGAGAATCTGTCCGACTTGGTCGCGGGTGTGAACAGCCAGCTTTTTAGGGCTAGAAGCGATGTCTGCGATTGATGTAACATTACCAGAGCCTTGTTTTGCGTCAATGTGAAGTGTACATCAAAACTTGGGGGTTGCCAAATTTGAAAATGCCTAAATTAGGGCAGCAAATTATTAAGCAGAGGAGCTAGATTTTGAGGACGATAATTGGGATCAGCCTTAAGTCGTTCGACCACACTATAATGAACGGCAACTTTTGAAGATTCTATCGGTCGCCATCCTTCACCTGCTAAGGCATACACACCAGTCACGCTATTATCAAATTTAGTCGTTGGCTCTGGTTTAATCTGGAATTCCTCACTATAACTTTCAGTTGAATCAAACTCCAATCCTAACTTTTTAGCCTCGTGGATTATCCATTGTAAAGTATAGTCCGATAGCCCCCGATATTCTTCAGTTCCTCCACCAATACAGCCATGTTCACCGGCAAAGAAAACTTCTTTGACTACTTGTTCAGGATTTTTGTCACTTCTCTCCATGGCGGACGAGGGAAAACCCTTGCGTTTCTCATCAATGGCAACTGCATGAAAGGCATTTTCCACAATCGGACTTAGTCTAGCATCGAAAAATTCATACTTCCGATTCCAGAGTTTAGCCAAGGGTAGCCAAGGTGTTAGATCAGGAACACCTAATGCTCCCACCGTATCCCAGCACCCTAACATTTTAATCGGTACACGACCTTGTAAATAATCTTTTTCGCTGTCTATCTTTTTGGAGTTATCTTCCCGGAATTTTTGAGCTTCTGGATCATTTGGCTTAATTTTAGAATTTCGATAAAGCTCATAAGCTTTAGGCAATTCCCGGATCTTGGAACGGCTCAATAAACCACTGTTATAGATCATACCTGCTAAACAACGAACTGTATAGGCTCCGCGACTAAAGCCAACTAGGTAAATTTCGTCTTCAGCTTCTACGTCATAATTCATACATAAAAAGCGATAGGCATCTTGAATAATTCTGTCAATTCCCCAGCCAAAAGCACCCCCACCTAAACGCTCGATTAAATCAGCGTCTTCTGCCGTGCCACATCCTGATATATAATGAACCATTTGTGGGGTTTGATCATCGGCGGTGTATTTCACTAAGCGGGCAAATTTGACGACATTTGTAGGATAGGAAGTTGCTAATTCATTCCAAGTACCATCACAACAAACAACCAAACGTTTTTTCTTCGTTGTATCAACAGATTCGATAGCATCCTTTTTGGTACTCGTAGTATTTTCCGCTTGACTCATTGTCATTTATCTCCGTAACTAAAACCAGTTTAAGTTTGAACTCCACTGGCACTGCGCTGACTAGAAAATACCTCATGGGGACTGGGATAGTCAAGGACTTTTTGCGGTCAGTGGTTAATATAAATCGTAATCGTTCAGATAGTTGAACTAAGTCGAAGTATCGCCACTCCGACTCGTCTTCAGAATGGAGCGTAATAGTTTCTAATTATTGTGGTCATTGTCCTCAACATTTTCCAAACTTTTACCATTGGGTTCAATGCGAAAGATAAAAGTAACCAACGCCCCAAAAAGAGAAGTGATAACTAAACCATGTAAAAGATTAGCCGTACCAATTTGTTCCCTGAGAATCGGAAAGAAAAAAGCAGTAGTAACCGCTCCGACTTTCGCAAAAGAGGCGGCAAAACCAGCACCTAAACCGCGAATTTGTACGGGAAAGATCTCCCCCGCTAAAACATAGGTCATGGCATTGGGTCTGAGATTTGTCATAAAATTAAAGATGATAAAGCCGCCAAATATAAGAAATACTTTTAATTGATGACCTTCTGGAATAGTTTCTGCCGCTAGGGAAGCAATTCCTAATCCTACGCCACAGCCAATAAAGCCTACAATTTGTAAAGGGATACGCCCGACTTGATCAACTAAAGAAATCGAGGCAAGAAATCCGATCAGTAAGAACAGATCGATTGCTCCAGAACCTTCCGCCGCCACCATATCTTTGAAAATAAAATTAGGCTGAGTTTTGGTAAATAGGGTTGCTAAAATTGTTGGGGTAAAAATACCAATGCCGTAGGTGGCTAGATCCTGCAAAAACCAAGGAACAGCCGCTAATATAGTTGCTCTGAGATAGCGAGGGGAAAACAAGAGCTTGTATTTTTGCTTGCGTTGCTGGCCGATTCTCTCTACTAAGTCCGCAAGCTCAACTGGGCGTTGCAGTAAAGCTTTAGCAGAGCGTTGAGCATCCTCTTGGCGATTGTGAGATATTAACCAATGGGCGCTTTCTGGGATTCCCATCCTCAATAAAAAAACAATAATTCCTGGAATAACTAAACTGGCGTACATCCAATGCCAAGCCCCTACTTCAGGGTTAATCCGCAGTACCAGTAATCCGATTAAGACTCCGCCTAGGGAGCCAATTGATTGAAAAGCAAAAGCCCCTAATACCATTCTGCCCCTAAAACTACTAGGAATTGACTCAGAAATGATCAGATGGGCTGTGGGATAGTCTGCCCCAAGGGCAACCCCAACGCAAAATAAAAAGAAAATCAGGGAGGGAACATTCCCAGCGATCGCTGTTAAACTGACAAAAACAGTAAAAATCGCCATTTCAGATACGAAAACTAACTTTCGTCCCAGGCGATCCGCTAAATTTCCGAATAGGGAAGCCCCAACCAAAATCCCCAAAAGCGTTGCGGCTGCAACTGAACCTTTTAGGGCTGATGCTAGATTAAAATCTTGCTCAATTAAGGGAATAGCAACTCCAGTCAGAAAGATGACCATGCCTTCAAAAAACTTGCCAGTAGCCGCCAAAATCCAGATGCGCCATTGCATCAAACTTAGGGGACGAGGAGGAGTTTCATCGATATAACTTTGTCGGCTTTTCATGGGATAGAGCTATTAAAACTATAGTTTTAATAGCTGGTTAGATTTAAATTGAGTTTAAGGCGGATTTAATTTAAGATTAAAATTTTTGGCTCTTCGTTACTATTGATGTTAAATAAGTAGTCGGACATAAATTCTTTTGTCTATCTTAAGAAATGTAAATTGCCGCAATTCTTACTGACTACTTACTCCTTACCCCACAGTTAAATTTACTTTTGTCCAACTACTTATAGTTCTTGCATAATTAATTTTTGAGAGGGTAAAAATGAGAAAAATAGGCATAAAATTGCATAAAATCTCTAAATATTGATTAATGCTCATTTTTAATTCTCCTGACGACCAGCTACTGGCTCGGAGACTCCTCACCTAAGGTCAGATTTTTGATTTTTACCAGAGGTCTATTTTCTTAATTCTCCTGACTACTGACTACTGGCTACTGACTCCTAACCCTAACAACAATTTTTGATTTTTACCAGAGGTCTATTAACAATCGTCCTCGAAAATGCCTTGACTATCCCACCCCGAATGAGGTATTCTACGAAGGCGAATCAGACAGTGATGCAATTCAGGCTTGAATTAGCCCAATTAAGGAGCTAGGGTGAAGAAAAATCAGATGATAATGGCTGTGATCGCCTTTGCTACGGGAGCCGGCACAATATTCGCCGCTATTGTCATTTTTGACATTGATTTTGTTAAATGGGCTAACTGTAGTGCGCCTTTTGCCGATCCCATCGATCGGCAATCAGCCATTTGCCGCAGATAATCCGGCGGCTCTTGACAAACCTTATTACTATAAATACTGACATCTATCTCAGGGGGAGACTGCCTATCGAGCTAAGTGGGCAAGATTGCAACTGAGAGTGTAATCTCCAAGCTAATAAATATTGGAATAGTGGAACATGGAAGCAACACTGGGCATCATCTTATCGCTACTTTCGGCAACTGCCACAGCCATCTGGACAGTTTGGACTTGGAGCGAGCAACAAGAGGAGGAAAAGACGCAGAAACGAAATCAGATTGCCGCTCTGTATATTAATCCCTTCCTGTTCGCCGCTCACGAATTGCAAGTCCGACTTGACGGCATCCTCAATCAGCAAGAGTTGGAATTTTTTAGACGGGAATATCCCGAAGCCGATGAAATCGGTTCTCCCGAAGCCTTAGAACTACTCTATGTCCTGGTGAAATTCTTTGGCTGGTACTGGTACGTCTATCGATACGGTCCCTACACCAGAGACAAGAAGGCGATCGAACTGATTAGCAAAATTATCAGGACTTTTGCCAACCGCGAGGACTTTGTTGGAGACGCTTTCTATTTTTCCTTCTCAGAGCAGAGATCCCTGGGACAGACATTCGTTAAAGTCTTTGGGCAAGCCGAATCGATCTACCCTGAGTTGGAAGCTATCTCGCTCTATCAATTTGCAGCGGAACTGAGGGACGACATCCAAAAAGATCGCCCTATGTATCAGAATGTCATCAAAACGATCCAGGTCATCGACAGCGCCGAGCGGGTTGAGGAGCTAGAAGGATGCGATCGCCTAATCGCCGTACACAATGACTTGATCGACCTGCTTAATTATCTAGAAGCCCAAGAAGGCTTCTATATCTCGGCCAAGGCACGCCAGAAAATTCCATCTGCAGCAAGCCTTCCCACAGATACCGAAATCATCCACGCTATTGCCGGGCGGGTGCGACTGCGGATTCCTCGCCTGCGCCAAGATCTCTCCTACGCCGAGCGGTTGCGCCAGTGCCTTCAGTCCCTGGCCGGCGTGCAAGAAATCCAAATCAATCCAGATGCTGCTTCAGTGGCGATTAGCTACGCGCCCACCCTCTCAGAGGCAACATTTCAACAGAGACTTTTTCAAGCCATTGCCCAGTCAGGATCAGTAAATTAGACCCCTGGTAAAAATCAAAAATTGTTGTTAGGGTTAGGAGTCAGTAGTCAGTAGTCAGTAGTCGGTAGTCGGGAGGAGATAGGGTGATAGGGTTTTGGGGTGATAGGGTGATGAGATAGCTTCCCCATCTCCCCACACCCCACACCCTGCCCCCAGGAAAAACTTTTTGCCGCAAACCCTAATTATGCAAGAGGTTGATTGTGAATGTCAGGTGAAGAACCTCGGTTTTACCGAAGGAATGAAACAAAGGCCAAAAGCGAAAATCTGCTACATCTAGTTTTTCAAGTTCCCCGCCAGTATTGCGTCCGCTGCCTGCTGCGTGAATAGGGCGTAAAGCAGTCAGGGTGCATAAGCTGTCAGGGACAAGAGGAGTCGCCCGACTAACAGAGGAGAGAGCCGCTGAATATCCTCGAACAACTGGCAACTCAATGTCTGACACCGGGTACGCAATTGTCGTCGGTCAGTCGGCATTTTTGGACTCAAGTTAGCTTTCGGAAATAATTTCTACTTCCCGAGGTGGCTGATCGGCAGCTTTCCTAGTATCGACTTCCGATTTAGCTTCGGCCACGAGATCGTTCCACGATTCGGTCGCTTCGGCAAAGGAACTTTGCAGTTTTTCCGTCGTTTCCATGCCAAATTTAAGGCCACCTTTAATCAAGTCGCGACCAGAATCTGAGATGGATTTACCTAGTTCAGGGTTGACAGCAGCCCCGACGATGGGAGCAACAACTAGGACGGCCACAGCCCCAGCACCTAATAATAGTAACTCTTCCATGATTGCCTCGCTATTTGATCACTTCTAGAGTATCAAAAAACCCTTTAGTCTAAAAGGTCAAACTGAATTAATTTGGTTTAAAGTTGGACATAGCAATGTTTGACCATCCCGATCGGTAGAGAAAGCAAGAAAAGAAAATGACTCCAGCACTCGCAACCCTTGAATTAAACCTTCAGACTAACCTAAGCAACGCTCAAGTCCTGCCGGTCGCAACGCGCTCGCTACGCGAGATCGCCCACCAGCCAAAAATTGACTGCCAAGTCCTGCACTCGCTGCCGGGGCGCCTTCGCCTGGGCATCCCCAAACTGGCTGGAGATTCCACATATAGCGAGAAACTGACTTATGCCCTCCAGTCCCTCGCTTGGATTGGGGAAGTCCGCATCAACCCGGCGGCAAGTTGTGCGATCATCAACTATCAGAGTCACCCCGGTTCGGAGTCCGAACAGCAGGCAGCAATTTTAGCGCTCGTTCAAGAGGCAGATTCCCTCGCCCTCTTGCCAACTGCCGCTCTAGAAGCCTTAGAAGCCGAGTTAGGGAGTTTTTGGGACCAGTTATCGGGGGAACTGCAAAACTTTTTGACTGGATATGAAGGAATAGGAAAAGAAATTCTCAAGGCGATCGCCATCGCTAGTTTGATCATAGGAATTGCTGGGGTGATCTTGCCCCTGCTACCAGGAACGCCCTTCTTGCTCCTGTCCCATTTCTGCTTCCTAGCTTGCTCCTAATTAAGTTGACATCCTCGCCGCCGTAAAACGAACGGCGATTCCCAAACCTCACGATTTGAGTTTCTGCTTCTGTCCCGAAGGATTTTTCGCACCTGCCTTAACAGATTTACTCTGTTCTGGTCTTATGGTCGCTCTACAGACTGACACCGCAAGCCCTGCGGCCAAAATATTTTTACTGGCGTTAATATCTC
>SFCA01000105.1:0-36082 GCA_007095475.1 Microcystis aeruginosa Ma_QC_C_20070703_M131
AACAGTCTTAGATAGGGATCATAATGCAGCAATAAATATTCTTAAAAAAGGGTTACAATATTTGGGAAATCATCTCAACGGTACTGTTGGGCAAACAGAAACCGACCCAAACGCCTTGGCAGAGTCCGGCCTCTGGATTCTTAATGGAGACATTGAGAATCTAAGCTGTCTCGTTGAACAAGGAATTTCCGATAGTGATAGGTCAAGAATCCCCCGTCACAGCCGCTCTTCTGGGACTTTCGGAAATCCCTGACCGAATCTAGATTCTGAAACCCTTGGTTGACAAGTAATCGTTAACTTTTTTTCTCATAAAAACTCAAATTTCGGGTTTCTGTTAGTTAGCTATACAAGGGCTAGAGCAACTTTTGATTTCAACTACTAGGGTGCGGAATGTGGGTTTTAGGTACAAGTATAATTACTAGACCTCTTGCATAAATCCGAAAACAAACGATAGAAACAATAATGGGAGGGACTTTCAGTTAATTATTTATTAGTAGTTGATAATCTTCAAAAATGTTGCTGTACAAGGATCGACTTAACAATGACGGTTGTTCTTCATGAACTCGATTACAAAAATGTAACTTTAGCGATTTCAACTATTTGGAGTGTAACTCAAATGACAGTTTCGACCAAAAAAAACAACGCATTCACTCATTTTTGTCAAAATATTGCCATTGGTTGTGTCGGATTAATGAGCTTAGGACTAAGTGCAGAAGTGTCTCTGGCTAATCCTAGTGTCATACTCAACGGTTTTGGCGGACCCGCTGGTTTTGGTGAATTATCCCAGGGACCAAACGATGATGGATCTTCGAGTCGGTTAAACTTGCCCTTTAATATTGACTTTTTTGGCAATAATTTCAGCACTTTCTTCGTCAACAACAACGGTAATTTAACTTTTGTTAATCCACTGGGTCAATTTACTCCCAGTCCTTTCCCGATTACCAACCAACCGATGATTGCACCCTACTGGGGTGATGTGGATACCCGCGGTACTGGGGCGGTTTATGTGGCTTCTCCCAATCAAAGTACCGCGGTTGTAACTTGGGATCGAGTAGGCTATTATAACTCTCGGACTAATTTACTCAATACTTTCCAAGTCGTCCTCCGGGATCGGCCTGATACCAAACCTGATGGGAATTTCGACATCGAGTTTCGTTACGGACAACTGCAATGGACAACGGGAGATGCCAGTGGTGGCAGCGGTGGTTTAGGTGGAACTCCCGCTCAAGCTGGTTTCGATGCGGGGGATAGAACTAACTTCTTTACTCTCCCCGGTTCGCGCACATCGGAAGTGTTAAACTTAGCCCATACCAGTAACGTTTCCCTTGATACCCCCGGTTTATGGTCTTTCGCTATCCGCAACGGTGAAACACCTGGTAGTACCCCTGACAATCCCTTGCTCCCAGTGATTATCCAGGGGGGTTTTCGGTTTAACTTCAATATCATTAACCCCCTCCGTCCTGTCTTTATCGACCCCGATGTGGCGGTAGGTTATAACTATATCGTCGATTCAGGTCCGAATATCACCTCAGTGCTTTTACCCACGGGTATCGGTGATGGTTTGTATGAATTGTGGTCAGATTCTAGTGGTAGTGGTGGGAACTGTACCAATTTTGTTTCCAGTGGCACAACCTTGACAGGAGGCACGACTTTTAACTTTGCTTCACCTCTCCGTTGTTTCAGTGTTCGTGGTATTGAAACCAGTGCGGGGTTAGACCCAGCCAATCCTGTCGCTTTTGTCGCGGGATTGACCTTTGAGTCTGCCGGCCTAGTTTCCATGCGTCAAATCCCGATCACTGTATTTGTTGATAATGGTACGACTCAAGTTCCTGAACCGACCACTTCCGCTTTTATTTATGCCGGATTAATGGGTTTAGGATTGTTAGCGCGTAAAGCTAAGTAAGTTGTCAGTTTTATCTTCTTTATTTCACCCCCTACTCCATGAAGAAGTAGGGGCTTTTTATGGGAAAATTTTTTCTTAAGGTTTTAAATTTCCTCCTCGAATAAACCAAGTAATTGTGGCACTGGTAAAAGCAGTGATAGCGACAATAGCTATTTGTTTCCAGTTTTTTAATTCCCCAACTTTCTCGATTAAATCGGGAATTTTTTGGGTTAATACTGCTTGGGATTGAATTGTTCCTTCAATTTTAGCCGTGATAATTTTGACTTCCGTGATTTCTTTGTGTAGGTTAATAAATTGCTTGTTATTTTCTTCTCTCAGGGTTTCTAGTTGTTGGCGATTATCTTCCTTTAGCGTATCCATTTGCTTGCGGGTTTCTTCTCGCAGGGAAGTCATTTGCTCGCGGGTTTCTTCTCGCAGGGAAATCATCTGCTCGCGGTTTTCCTGTCGCAGGGAAATCATCTGCTCGCGGTTTTCCTGTCGCATTTCCGAGAGTAAGTCTTTCAATTCTTGAATATCATTGCTGGTAACAGTAGTCATAGAATTAACCCCAAGAGAATCTATTTAACCGGCACTCTTTGATTTTATTATATTTCACCTACGCTAAAAAGGTCAAATTCATCAAATTTAATTACCTCGGAGTCAGGATAACGAGTATCAAAACGATAACTGCTCACGGTTCCTTTTTCTGTATCTAAAATGCTAAAAACCGTTACATCATTACTGGCAATATAGGGTAAAGGTTGATTAACCCAATCCACTAGAGGGGCAATGTTTGGGATAATTGCTGGTAATCCATTGGGATTACCGATGGCCGCATAATTTCTATCGAGAGGTACAGGACGTTTTTTATCACCTAAATGAGCGCCATAACTATTACCAACGTTAGAAGATTCGAGAAAATTCATACCCTTAGGACTAAGAAAACGATTCCATAAATGAGAATGACCATAAAAAACCAAATTAACCTTAGCTGATTCTAATAAGGGAATTAGATCACGAATAATATAATCATTTTCTTGGGGATAATCATAACGTACTGATCTAACTTTTCCCGTGGTATCCCGTTCAATTTTCGGCACGGGATCGGTGTAGGGTGGAACGATATTGACCCCTAGGGTATGGGGAGGATGATGAAACATAACTACTTTATATTTAGCCTCTTGAAATTCTCGACTATTTAACTCTTTTTCTAACCATTGATATTGAGGCCTACCCTGAGCAATTGGCTCAAAAATATGCTGACCATAACCCCAGCGTTCGGGTCTATCTAAATCTCTTTGATTTTCGTAATATCTTCCCCTTGCACTGGGTTCTAAATTGGGATTTCTCCAGATATTAGTAACATATAAAACCACTAAGCGAACATCGCCAAAGGTCAGAGAATAATATTTATTTTGAGGCAAAGAAAAAATTTCTTCGTAGGTTTCTGTGTTGAAAGCATTATTTTTTAACCAGTTTTCATTAATTGCTGCTGTATCCTCTGCTAGTTTTTTAGCAATAAATTGAGGAATAGCATCTTCAAACTGTTCATTTAAACCTCTGGAATTAGAAAATCTGCCCATAACTTCATGATTACCAATAGCAGGAAATAAGGGCGCATTTTGAATAATTTCTCCCCCTTTATAAATAGTTTGAATACCATTCTTTGTAAGAGTATAATTAGCACGGCCTTGTAAACAGGGAAAGAATGCCCCACCGCGAATATCATCAAACCATTCGGAAGCTCGATCGGGTATATTAACTAAATCTCCTGCAAAAAAAACTGCATCTACCTGTCCAATAGTTTCAATAACTTTTTGTAAATTAGCGGCAGTCATGGGCATTAATTGATGATCGGAAGTGAGCAGAATTTTGAGATTAGTTCCTTTTTTTGGTCTTGGTGTAAGGGTATAAATATCACTTCTAATCGCTGTATTTTCCTGAAAACTGGTGACTTGATAGGGAATCCTTTCCCCTGGATTTAAATCAGTAATTTCGGCCTGATGTCGCCAGATTTCTCGATCGGTTAAAGATTGATAAGCTTTCACTGTTCTCGATTTAGCATCTTCTCTAACTCTAGTTAATTTGCTAGTGCGAGCGGGTGCTATTTTCTCTAGTTTTTCCCCGTAGCGCAGCTGATGACGAGTGCCAAAAAATTCCGTAAACCAAATCACTTGTATTGATGTTTCGGTGGGTAATTGTAAAAAAGGTTCGGTTAAAAGTTGCTCCTTGTTCATGGGTACATCTCAATTTTGTAGAAATATCTATGGTGTCAACTTAAGCAAGAAGCTTAATTATAAAGAGTAGCTGATCATCCAATTACACCAGATTTTTACTCCTCTTGTAAAGCAACCCTCCTCCACTTCTTACAATCTACCCACGATTATTGAGAGCTTGCATTTAGATACGGGGGCAGCTGACTTAATTTTCCGAATATTTTCCGATTAATCTCTGGAGAGTTCATCAATGGTTAAGATGTTCAAAGACCGATTTATCACCGATATCGTTGGGGAGAGGTTGACTTAACTTTCCCAGAGCAAAGATAACGAATAAAGTCGCCCAGAGAATTAATAGCCCCTTTTGCCAATTTAAGGGCAATATCCCCAAAAGATGACCGAGTAAAAGGGTGGGAACTAGGGGGGTTAAAAACTTGGTTTCTAGACGATTAAAACAAAAAGCTTCTTTGAAATAAATCCCCGTGAGACTAGCAAAAATAAAGCCCACACCGAATAAACTCACCGGATGGTTATAGACAAATTCTAGGAGAGAAAGGTGAGAATAGACGCTAAAAATTAGGGAAGTAATCGCCCCGATTAGCCAAAAAACTTGCAGGAGACGATGGAGGGGAATTAAATAAATATGGATAGTCAACAAACTGATGCCTAACCCCAGAGAAAAACCAATGTATAAAAGGTTAGTCAGGGGCAATAATTGCGGTCGGGTGAGAACTATAATTGTAGCGACAGCAAAACTAAAAGCCGCTAAATTTAACCCCAGACGGTAGAGACGCACCCCTAGGCGATCGCTATCCGTAATCGTAAACTCTCCGAATTGACCTTGATAAACTCGATCGACAGTAGAGGAAGTCATTATGCTCTAAAGAAAAAGGGAAGCCTAGAAAAGATCGACTACAAATCATCTTAAGCTTAAATTATGCCAGTAGCCTCATTTCTCCCCTCTCTCGGCTGACTAATTGCGAGTTTAGTAGTCAATCAAGCTAAAAATTATGATTAATTGGTATAAAAAGACTATATATGTTATTTTACTACGTCTTTCTTTTTCTAACTTCTGATTTCTTGTCATTTCAGTAATTATTGTTGGTGTCAGAGACTTTATGAACTCAACTAGCGAAATTTTGATCGTGGGCGGTGGTATCATCGGATTAGCGATCGCCGTCGATTTGCAATTGCGCGGGGCAAAAGTTACCCTCCTAGTTCGAGATATAGCTCAGTCCGCTAGTCGTGCGGCTGCGGGAATGTTGGCCCCTCATGCGGAAGGGATTCCCCCGGGTCCCTTTCTCGATCTTTGTCTGCGGTCGCGCTGGTTATATCCAGAATGGAGCCGCAAAATCGAGGATTTAACGGGGATAAACAGCGGTTACTATCCCTGTGGTATTCTTGCTCCCATTTACGAGCTAGATCAGCCTATTGCTGCCAATACAGCTAATAAAATTTGGTTAGACAGCAATGCAGTTCACCTCTACCAACCCGGACTAGGTAAAGATGTGGTAGGTGGTTGGTGGTATCCCGACGATGGACAAGTGGACAACCGGCAGCTAGTGACTGCCCTGCAACAAGCGGCCGAAAATTTAGGGGTAGAAATTCGCCAAGGGATAGAAGTCCACGCCCTACAACAAAAGCAGGGAAAAGTCAAGAGTATTTATACCTCAATTGGGGAATTAGAAGCAAAAATTTACATTTTAGCGGCGGGATCCTGGGCCAGTCAACTTTTACCCCTCCCTATCCATCCCGTCAAAGGTCAAATGGCCGCAGTAAAAATGCCCCCTAACCAGACCTTAGCTAGGGTTTTATTCGGTCCGCAAACCTATCTAGTTCCCCGTCGCCATGGTCGTTTAATTATCGGGGCCACTTCCGAAACAGTGGCCTGGCAAACGGGTAATACACCCCAAGGACTACAAACCCTTTTTGCGCGCGCCACCCGTCTCTATCCCCCTTTAGCTGACTGGGAAATCGAGGAGATGTGGTGGGGATTCCGTCCGGGTACAGCGGATGAATTACCCATTTTAGGCCGCAGTAGCTGTGATAACCTGATTTTAGCCACCGGTCACTATCGCAATGGCATTTTACTCGCTCCTGTCACTGCTTCCTTGATTGCTGACCTGGTGATTAATGACAAAGTTAATCCCATTTTGACCCATTTTCGATGCGATCGCTTTAATCAACCATCACCCGTTACTATTCCACCTATGTCCTTAACTATTATTGAGAATAAACCCCAAGCACTTTTATCGCCCCAGAATGATCGCCTCACTATTGCTGGGAAAACCTTTCACTCCCGCTTGATGACTGGAACTGGCAAATATGCCAATCTGACGACTATGCAGGAAAGTATTAGTGCCAGTGAATGTCAGATTGTCACCGTCGCCGTTAGACGAGTACAAACGAACGCACCCGGTCATGAGGGATTAGCAGAAGCGATCGATTGGTCTAAAATTTGGATGTTACCCAACACTGCCGGTTGTCAAACGGCCGAAGAAGCGATTCGGGTGGCCCGTTTAGGACGAGAAATGGCCAAATTATTGGGACAGGAAGACAATAACTTTATTAAACTCGAAGTTATTCCCGATCCTAAATATTTATTACCCGATCCGATCGGAACTTTGCAAGCGGCCGAACAATTAGTTAAAGAAGGTTTTGCCGTACTGCCCTATATTAACGCCGATCCTCTCTTAGCCAAACGTTTAGAGGAAGCTGGCTGCGCCACGGTTATGCCCCTAGGATCGCCGATTGGGTCGGGCCAGGGGCTGAAAAATGAGGCAAATATCGCAATTATCATCGAATCGTCCCAAATTCCCGTGGTGGTAGATGCCGGGATCGGTACACCCTCAGAAGCGGCCCGGGCCATGGAAATGGGGGCCGATGCTTTATTAATTAACAGTGCGATCGCTATGGCAGCCAATCCAGCTATGATGGCCCAGGCCATGGCAATGGCGGCAAAAGCGGGACGTTTAGCCTATTTAGCGGGAAGAATGCCGATTAAGTCCTATGCTAGTCCTAGTTCCCCCCTGACGGGAACGATCGCCTAAGCGATTAAGCTAGGAATGGGCTGTTTTCAGCTATTAGAGCCAGCAAAAATCTCTATGACTACAGACAATCAAACTGAGTATGTTGCCGCTTTAACTGATTTACACCGTGGACTTGACCGTAAAGGGCCTGGTGACTCTGACTTCTCCCTAAAAATTTTGAGTAATCTCTCTATTTTGCCCCTCAAGCCGCGAATTGCCGATCTAGGATGTGGAAGTGGTGCTAGTGCTTTACTGCTGGCACAATACTACCAAAGCCCTGTCATGGCAGTGGATTCCTCGTCGGTTTTTATCGACGAACTCAAAACCCGAGCAAAACAGCTTGGTCTTGAGCATTTAATCATTCCAATTCATGGTGACATGGCTAAACTTGATTGGTCAGTGGGTTCAGTTGATCTACTTTGGTCTGAGGGGGCCGCTTATAATCTTGGGTTTGAGCAGGCTCTTAAAATCTGGCGACCGCTTGTTTCTAACAACGGGATCGCCGTCATCTCGGAGATGAGTTGGTTTACTGATGAGCTGCCAGAGCCTGCTGTGGCCTATTGGCAAAACGCCTATCATACAATGGGTAATGAGTTTGAGAATATCGTTCGGGCTAATAGGTCTGGTTTTAAGGTACTTTCTACCCAGAGGCTGCCCAGTCAGGTTTGGTGGCTAAATTATTATCAACCTCTCCGTGAGCGAATCGGGCAGCTGGAAATCAGCCCAAGTAGCTCATCGGTTATTCGTGAAACTGAAGAAGAGATGAAACTTTTTGAGAAATTCAGCAACTTCTATGGTTATACCTTCTATGTTCTGCAAGCGGCCTAGAAAAAAAGCCGTCCAATTTATGATCAGCTTTGTTTCGCAGTAATTCCTATCGTTAGGTGCAAAAACTGCAGGAAACTCCCACCCTGCAGCAATTGCGGGAACAACAGATTAGAATCATCGAAACCCGTTAAAATAGGGGAGATTTGGCCATCTCCCCCCACACCACACCTCGATAAATCGCACAATTAACGCACTTCAAACAAACGATTGTCTGGTAAATTACTAATCGCTCGCTGGAGACTATTCAACGATCTATTGTAATCGACGATCGCCTGTAGATAACGGCTTCTGGCATCGGTTAAATCCCGTTGGGAGTTGATCACATCGGTTTGGGTTCCCACACCCGCCTGAAAGCGTAAACGGGCTAATCGCAGACTTTCGGTGGCGGATTCAATGCTTTTTTGCGAAGTTTTGATGTTTTCTTGGTTAGAAATCAAACTATAGTAGGATTCCTCCACTTGAAGGCGAATTTCATTGCGACGGAGGGAGAATTCCGTATCGGCGCGATCGATATTTCTTTCCGCTTGACGAGCGCGAGCAAAAGCACGACCACCATCAAAGAAAGTCCAACGAATCCGGCCACCGACGCTAAAACCATCGCCAAAACTAGCTTCATCACTGAGATTGTTGAGGACATTATACTCGCCCAGAAGGTCCACTTGGGGAATCACCGCCGAAATGGCGATCGAGCGGTCTTCTGCGCTAATTTCCCTCTGTAAAAGTTGTTGTTCTAATTCCGCACGATTTTTATAGGCTAAAACGATACTATCATCAAGACTCAAGCCCCAAGTTCCCGCCTCGCGAATCTCATCGGCAGCGGTTAACTCGATGTGTTGGCCGACACTCAATATCTGTGCCAGTCGCCGTCGGGAAATACGCTGGGTAGAAATCGCCCGGGTTAAGTCTTGGTTAGCGTTGGCTAGGTCAACTTCCGCCTGTAGGACAGCAAATCGGGTTCCTAGTCCCGCTTGCTCCAATAATTGAGCATCCCGTAAACTTTGACTAGCATCTTCGATCGAGGCTTGGGCGATCGCTACTTGGGCATCACCCCTCTGTAATTCATAATAGGCATCGGTGGCATCAAAACGAGTTTGTTCCGAGACTCGTTCCACCTCTAATTCCCGTTGCCGGATGACCTTTTCGGCCCTTTTGATCTGGGCTGCCCGTTCACCCCCTGTATAAACCCCATAGACGATGCGAACACTACCCTGAAGGTTGGTACTATCTTCGGATGTAACTGCTGGGATTCCCTGTTGACGAGCCAACTCATTCTGTCTTTGGGCAACTGCCGATTGAGCTTGAGTGAGACTGGTTTCCGCTTCGGCCGTGGGTAATAAGGCCGCCTGTTGTTCCTTTAATTGGGCGCGAGCGATTTCTAAATCGACCCGGGCGGTCTGTAAGGTCTGATTATTTTTTAAAGCTAATTCGATCGCTTGATTTAAGGTGATCGGTTGTACTACCCTAATATTCACCTCATCCGGTTTGGTGGGAAAAATTAGGGGATTGCCACTAGGATTAAGATAATTAGGGGCTTTGGGATCCGCTTCCGTGGTTGCCGGTGCCGCCGAGGGACCGGGTAATTGAGAAACTGGATTGACAATAGGTTGGGGTTTCTTCAATAAATCGGCTGCGGACTGAGTTTGTGCCTTAACCGAGGATTCAGCCAAGAAAATCAACCCAAGCACCGCACTCACGGTAATACCATAACGCAAGAGCAACATGAGTATCTCGAAAGTAAACAGTAAACGATAAGAAGTAAACAAGCTCACACCACTATGTTGGCCGATTACTAATTACTAATCACTAATCCTACTCCATCCCGACGCGGATCGCCCGTAGCGGTTAACTCCCCCCGCCCATTCACTGCCACCCCATGCACACCCCCAAAAAACATATTTTGTTCTTGCCAACGGGATACTTGAGTATTTGCGGGTAAAACCAGATTTTTGAGCATATTTTCCCGATCTTCTAAAGGTTCAATTCCTAATTGTTGATTTTCCCAATGTATGCGCGAGGCAGCGATCGCAGCGGCTAAAGATTGCCGAAAATCGATTAAATTGCTAATAACCTGCAAAATAGCGGTGCGAATGCGATTGGAACCCCCAGAACCGAGAACAAATCGCGGCTTTCCTTCCTCTAAAATCATCGTCGGCGACATCATTGAGGATAAACGACGATCAACCGGCCAATTGTGAAAACCAAAGGGATTTAAGTCCGCTTCCCCGATCATATTATTGAGCATAATTCCCGTCCCCGGCACGGTATAAGCCGATCCTTCGCCGTTGGAAAAGGTGGCACTGGCCGCATTGCCCTCTTGATCGATAACACTAATATGGGTGGTACTGCCCCATTTATTGGGATATTTGCCTAAAAATTCCGACGAGAGGAATTGCTCTTCGATTCCCTCCTGATGGATAAAATTATCGTAGCCTTGAACCCGTGCTTGATTGGTTAAGGCCATCACTTCCGTTAAAATTTGCAGATGTTTGGATCCTAGATGCTCTAAAGCCGATAAATTGACTGTTTCCAGTAATTTTAGGGCAAAAGCTAGGAGAATTCCCCCAGAACTAGGAGGCGGATTAGTCAGTATTTCGTACCCGCGATATTGGGTTTTTAGGGGTTTTCTCTCAAGGACTTGGTAATGATTTAAATCCTCTAGGGTGAGATAACCACCCTCCTGCATATCCTTGGCGATTTGGTGGGCGATTTCTCCCTCATAAAAGTCTTTTACGCCTTTTTTGCTTAATTCCTCTAAGCTATTGGCAAAATCCCTCATTACACAGCGATCGCCAGCTTGGAGGAGTTTTCCTTGGGGAGCATAGACTTTTAAACCCTCTCTATCTTTGAGCAGGATCGAAGATAGTAAACCCAGGCAAAAGCCGTTATATTGGCTCAAAATGTAGCCTTGTCGAGCATATTCGATCGCTGGCTCCGCTACCACGGCAAAGGGCAATTTTCCTAGTTTTTTCTGCACTGTTTCCAACCCCCGTAACGCCCCGGTCGTAGCGATCGCACCTCGGCCAATGTGAAAATCTTGACTAGCACCACCAAAATTGATCGCCACTGGGTAAAAGTCGATATTTGTCAAGGGTTTTTTATATTTTGGAGTTTGACAAAAAAAATCAAAAAGGGTATTGACTTTTTCTTTGGTATGTGCTAGTAGAAAACCGCCGCCCCCCGCGGAAGCGAGGGTGAATTCGACCACGAAAGCCGCTAAAATCGAGCCAACTATCGCATCGAAGGCATTTCCGCCCATTTCTAAGATTAATTGTCCAGCTTCGGCAGTTTTTGGATGTCCTGCGGCGATAGCGCCCTTGCTTTTGCGAGTCACTTTGATCGGGGTGTGGGGTGTGGGGTGTGGGGTGTGGGGTGTGGGGTGTGGGGTGTGGGGAGAAGGGAGAATAAATAGAAATAATCTCCTGTCTCCTGTCTCCTGTCTCCTGTCTCCTGTCTCCTGAATACGGCTATTTTTTTAATTGCTTAACCGCTTGATAGATTTCGGGTAAACGCTTGTAAGCGGCTGCTACCTTGAGGAATAGTTTATGCGGCATAGCGGGAGCGCCAGAAACCACTTCTCCTGCCCCGATATCGTTGTGAATGCCAGTTTGGGCGGTTGCGATCGCACCATCCCCGATCACTGCTTGATTGGCAATGCCCACCTGTCCTGCTAAAATAACGCGATTGCCCAATTTTACGCCTCCTGCCATGCCCACCTGTCCGGCAAGGGCGCAGGCTTGGCCAATTTGGCAATTATGGGCAATATGGACGAGATTATCGATCTTAGTCTGGCTACCGATGCGGGTTTCTCCCACTGCTGGGCGATCAACGGCGCTATTACAGCCAATTTCTACCCCATCTTCTAAGACCACGATACCCGATTGTTCCATCTTAAACCAGCCTTCGGGAACTGGCACAAAACCGAAGCCCTCGGCACCGATAACAGCACCACTGTGGATAACGCAATCATTGCCGATTTGCACTCGTTCGTGAATGGTACAGTTAGCGTGGAGAATTGTGCGATCGCCAATATCCACCCCGGGGTAAATAACGGCGTTGGGATGAATGCACACCCCATCACCGAGGGTGACATTCGCTTCCACCACAGCATGGGCCCCGATGGCAACTTTATGGCCGATTTTAGCCGATGGATGCACCACGGCGGTGGCGTGAATGTAGGGTTGGGGCTGAAAGGGTTGATAGAATAATTTGATGGCGTGGGCGAATAAAAGTCGGGGATTGGCACTAGCTAACCAAGCGATGCCGCGTTCGTCGGCCTGTTGTTGTAAATTGGTATCCAGGGGCAGAATTAGGGCAGTAGCGTCAGTTTTGGCGACAAAGGCAGCAAATTTTCCCCCTTCGATATAGCTAATCGTATCGACTAGGGCGGTTTCGATGGGAGTTATGGCTTTAATTTGGGGATTTCTGTCGGGATAGGCAGTTAAACTGTGAGCAGAGACTAAAGGGCTTAATTTTTGGGCAATTTCACTAAATTTCATAAATATATACTGCGATCAAGATAGGGCTTATCCTAGGATAGTCTAAAACTATACTGATAATCTTGTCGTGATTATAGTCAAAAAAGTTGCTAGTTTTTTAGGGAATAATCCCTGTTTTCCATTTCAACAAAGCCGATCTCGATCTAGAGCGGTTTTGGAGATAAGTTCTCTCTCTCCAAAACCGATTGGTTTTAGTTTTTACTCCTCGATCGAGTTAATAAAATTGACCCGAACAGTATTAAGGCGATCAAAGTTGATGGTTCGGGAACTGTTTGAAAATCTAGGTTAAAAATTCCTGACTCTCCCCAAGAAAGGCTAATATCTACCAGCTTAAAACTGGCTGAATATTTTCCCGGTCGAGAGGCAAGAAACTTCGGTAAAAAGGAGAAGTTATCACCAGTCCCGATCGCATAGATATCGCCAGCATTAGCTAAAATTGTCTGTCCTAAAGAGTTAGCTACGGTTAATCCATCACTAATCTCTAACAGTTGTAAGGATAGGTTGGCATTACCTAAAGACCGATTCCACCGTCCCCCAGAACTGTTAAAAAGAGCTTGTTCTCCCAAGTCAGAGGAATTATTAATAGTTGCCACTGATTGCATCAGTAAATTGCTATATTCCTCCCCAGTGGCAGCACTAACAAAACTATTCTGAAAAATTCCTTTTCCTGCAATTAAGGAGAGAGGAGGCAATCCTGTAGAAGTCTCAGGAATGCGATTATTGCTGTTAGTGGGATTAACTACCGGATTACTAGACGGTCCGGAATAACTGTAAGTGCCGATACCGTGAAAATGAGGGGTTCCCTCTCGGTGAGCAACCAGAAGAGTTAACCGGTTATAGTTAGGATTGGCTAATCCCGCATAGATGCCCCGAGTTAAGGTGATTTGATTATCCACCCCGATATAAAATTCGGGCAAACTCTGACCAATGGCAGGCTCTTCAGCTTTAGCCACCGTTACCAGGGCGAAAGAAAGCGATAAAATGAAGCTAACGGCCATAAATGGAGATTTTGGGCTTTTTTCGCCGATTTTATTCCCAGCACAAACTAATCCTACCCCAGAGACCTGTAGAACCATGATTTCTCTCATTAATTAGAATGATAATGATTATCATTCTAGCAAAAAAACCTTGTTCCGACTGACTTTTGCCAACAAAGTTAATTTAAGTTAACAGGAACAATGCTGTCTGAATAAGTTGCCCGCGCATCTAATATGGGTCTAGGTCGATAAAAGAACAGGCAACAAACAAAGCTGTAAGGGACTGGCGTGGGAATAATATCCCAGCCAGAAAATCGCTCTGTAGAAGAATCAGACCAGCCAGATGGCATATTATCAAAGCGCAAGTCCCTTAGCTGCGGGGGCTCTCGAAGGCTCTCCCCCTACTTAGGGTGATCAGCAAACCTGAGCGATCGGAGGGCGCAGGTTCCTGGTACCCCTACAGTAACGGATTTTGTCCACAATGTAGGGGCGAACTGCGTTCGCCCAAAAGGTACATGATCAAAGCGCAAGTCCCTAAGTAGGGAGGCACAATTATTTGTAGGATGGGTTAGCGGTAGCGTAACCCATGCAGGCGCTGGGTTTCATGCTTCAACCCAACCTAAGTTCATCTTATATTTAATTCCACCCACCCACTTACTAGATTTTGCAGTGGGGAATCTGGGTTAAAATAGACCGAGAAAGTTAACCAAAAAATTGTCTCGCTCAAGTCGGCGAAAATCAGCTTATGACCTTTGCGGTGGCGATCGAAAAGTTAAAAAAATCCTACGGTCAGACAGCAGCGGTTAAAGATATCTCCTTTACCGTGGCAGCGGCAGAAATCTTCGGTTTACTCGGTCCCAATGGTGCGGGGAAAACCACCACGATTCGCTGTCTTTGCACCCTTGCTAAACCCGATGGCGGCAAAATCGAGGTGGGGGGTGTCGATGCCCTGAATAACCCCAAATCCGCCCGTAAACGCCTGGGTTACGTTGCCCAAGAAGTCGCCCTCGATAAAATGCTCACGGGCCGGGAACTGTTGCAACTACAAGCGGCTCTCTATCACATTCCCGCTCAAAAGTCAAGAGATCGAATTAAAGAATTAATAAATCTTTTAGGATT
This sequence comes from Microcystis aeruginosa Ma_QC_C_20070703_M131, assembly GCA_007095475.1. GTDB lineage: Bacteria > Cyanobacteriota > Cyanobacteriia > Cyanobacteriales > Microcystaceae > Microcystis > Microcystis aeruginosa_I. The sequence continues at coordinate 14,548 of SFCA01000105.1, forward strand.
AGAGGAATACGCGGACAAAAAAACGGGGATCTATTCCGGCGGCATTAAAAAACGGCTGGATTTAGCGGCGGGATTACTGCATCAGCCGGAGGTTTTGGTGCTGGATGAACCAACTGTGGGACTCGATATCGAAAGTCGTTTGATTGTCTGGGATTTTCTGCGACAATTGCGGGCGGCCGGAACCAGTGTATTAATTACCAGCCATTATCTCGAAGAAATCGACGCTTTGGCCGATAACTTGGCAATTATCGACAATGGTATCGTCATCGCTCGCGGTACCCCCTCACAACTGAAGGAGCAACTGGGTGGCGATCGCATTACCCTCAAAGTGCGGGAATTTTCCCCAGAGGAAGAAGCTTTGAAAGCAAAAGAGTTATTATCCCGTCTGCCTTTTGTCGAGGAGGTAATCGTCAATACCGCTCAGGGTAACTCCCTGAATCTTATCGTCACGGCCAATAGCAATCCTTTAAGCAAAATTGAGCAAACCCTAGCCGAATCGGGATTACCCGTGTTTAGCATCGCTCAATCCCGTCCTAGTCTCGATGATGTCTATCTGGCGGCCACCGGACGCACCCTGATGGACGCGGAAATTGCCGCCGCCAGCAGTCGCGACCTGAAGGCGGAGAAAAAACAAGCGATGAAGGAATCCTAGCTGGCGCGAAAGGTCAGGGGCCGGGTTAAACTTTCAAACGGACGAGGATAGGGGTGATGTTATTATGACCTCCCCACTTTTCTAGATCACGGACGATTCGATCGTAAAATAGCAACAGATCAAGAGAGTACAGGTCAAATATGCCGAAATTTGTTGTCTGGGGTAGTTATTGTGAAAACGTGGTGGAAAAGCGCGCTCCCTATCGTCAAGCGCATCTAGAGGGATTAAATCAACAGAAAGAACGGGGACTTCTCATTACTATCGGACCAACGGCAGATTTAAGCCAAGTTTTCGCAATTTATCAGGCAGCCAGCGAGTCAGAAGTGCGAGAATTAATCGAAGCGGATCCCTACTGGCAAAATGGTATCTGGACAGAATACCAAGTCAAAGAATGGATTCAAGCTATCTAAGGGGGCTATCAGCTATATTTTTCTATAAGGGTGTTGTCATCTCCGGTCAAGTCTGAGGATATTTTCAAGGATAAACCGAAGTTATCCCTTATCGATTCAAGCTGACCGCTGATAGCTTGCCTAATTTTTGCTTATCGCCATGGTTTACATCAAAAAGGTCGAACTCTCACACTTCAAATCCTTCGGGGGAACGACTCCCATCCCCTTTTTACCCGGGTTTACGGTGGTTTCTGGTCCAAATGGTTCGGGAAAGTCGAATATTCTCGACGCATTGTTATTTTGCTTGGGATTAGCTACTTCCAAGGGAATGCGGGCCGAAAGATTACCGGATTTAGTCAATCACAGCTATAACAGTCAACGTCAGAGTGCTGAAGCGAGTGTCTCGGTGACTTTTGATATTGCCGATATTCCTGACGCAACCGGTAGGGATTGGACGGTTTCCCGGCGCTTAAAAGTGGCTAAGGGTGGCAGCTATACTTCTACCTACTATATCAATGGGGAAACCTGTACGGTTAGCGAACTTCACGACCAATTAAACCGTTTACGCATCTATCCCGAAGGGTACAACGTGGTGTTACAGGGGGACGTAACCCGAATTATCAGCATGAATGCCAAGGAAAGACGGGAAATTATCGACGAATTGGCAGGAGTAGCCGAATTTGACCGCAAAATTGAGAAAACTAAGGAGAATATCGATTCGGTTAAAGAAAGGGAAGAACGCTGCCAAATTATTGCCACAGAATTGCAAAAATCTCTGGAGAAATTAGCACTCGATCGCATTAAAGCCGAAAAATACCAAAAACTCAAGGCCCAAGTCCAAGAAAAACAACAATGGGAAATAGTCCTGCATTGGCAAAATCTCCAGCAGCGCTGCCAGCAAGTAAAAGAACAAATTCAAGCTGGAGAAAGGGAAAAACAGGTTTTAACGGAGACTATCGCCAATTTATCCGAACAAATCGCCCAAAATAGTCAAGAATTAGAGAAACTCAATCAACAGGTTAAAGCTTTCGGGGAAGATGAACACCTGTCCCTGACTTCCCGATTAGCAAGTCAACAGGCCAAACGACAACAACAGCAACAACGGCAAAAAGAGTTAGAAAACCTTGAAAAAGAATCTCAGGCACAGAAAAACAGACTTTTAGAGGAAATTAATCGTTATAATTGCGAATTAAACCAGATTAATGCTGAAAAAAGCCGTTTAGAAGCTGAAATTTTACCCAATCTCCTACTGGCAACCCAAACCGCAAGGGAAACCCTAGAAACCCATCGTCTGCAAGCAAGTAGTCTCGCGGAAGCGTCAGAAGCTTGGGTAAAAGAACAAAGTGACCTTTCCCGCAATATTACCCGTCTTCAGGAACAATTAAACCCCTACCGTAGCCAACGGGCCCAATTGACCGAAAGATGCGATCGATTGCAAACTAATATAGTAGAAGCTGGTCAACGTCTGCAAGAATTAGAGCAAGTTATTAGCACAAAAGCAGAAGAAAGTCAAGAAATATTCCAAAAAATTAATCAAGCGGAACCCGATATCCAAAATTTAGCCCAAAAACTCACCCTTGCTGAACAAAATCACGTTATCAGTCAGGACACCCAAAAACGTCTGCTCAAGGAACAACGGGACAAACAGAGGGAATTAGATAAACTGGAAGCGACCAAGCAAGCGCAACAGGAGGCCCAGGGAACCTATGCCACTCAAATATTATTACAGTCAGATTTGCCCGGAATCTGCGGATTAGTGGCACAATTGGGTGAAGTAGAGGAAAGTTATCAAATTGCTCTCGAAATCGCCGCTGGAGGTCGTTTAGGTCATGTAGTCGTCCAAGATGATAGCGTTGCAGCTGCCGGAATTGCCTTACTAAAACAGCGTCGCATCGGTCGGGCCACTTTTTTACCCCTGAATAAAATTCGTCCCCCCCGTCCCCAAGATATTTCCTCTCTGCGTCACGCGCGGGGTTATCTGGATTTAGCGGTGAATTTGGTTAAGTTTCAACCCCAGTATCGGGAGGTTTTTAACTATATTTTTGGCAGTACGGTGGTTTTCGAGGATATAGATTCTGCCCGTTATTATATCAATCAATATCGCATCGTTACTTTGGATGGCGAGTTATTAGAGATGACTGGCGCTATGACCGGAGGCAGCCAACCGACGCGATCGGGGCTGCGTTTTGGTAAAATTTCTGCCAAGGAGTCTAGTGAAGCGGAATCTCTACGGGAAAGATTAGCAGAAATCGATCGCATTCTTACCCGCAACGAAGAAAAAATTACCCAAGTTAATCATCTTATCAGTCAGTTAACCCAACAGTTAACCGAAACCCGTCAAAGTCATCGGGAAAATCAATTATATCTACAACAATTAAGCAAGGATTTACAACGTTTAACCACAGAAAAAGAGGATTTAACCCGTCAATTATCGGGACAGCAAGAGGAAATTACTATTTCCCGTCAACGGTTAGAGGTATTAACCAGAGAAATTCCTGAGTTAGAGTTATCTTTACAGCAAGAACAGGAGAAATTAACTGCTTTAGAGGCCAATCATACCCATAGCGAATGGCAACAGGTACAGGGAATAATTCGCACTCAAGAATTAGAGTTACAAACCAAAGAAAATCACCTCGCTACAGTCCGCGAACAGTTAAAAGACCTACAAAATCAACAAATCAGACTAGAGGAAAAAAGTCAAGAGTCTGCGGATAGAATTACCGAGATTGAGAAAATAATCACCGATGCAGTTAATCAGAGAAATATCGGTAGTCTGGAGATAGAAAAACTTGATCGCCATATTTTAGAAATCAATCAAGCTTTACAGCAATTATCGCAACAACTAGGGGAAACCAAGCAAAAAAGAGACCAATTAGAGACAGTTTTGCGACAACAACAAAACCAACAACAACAGGCTATCTGGCAATCGGAAAAGTTAGTCAACAATCAAGAGGAAAGACAAGCATTACTAACCACTTTACAGACAGAAATTAGTCAACTAGAAAGCGACTTACCCAATCCCTTGCCCGAAATTCCCGAAAGTGAGAGAGATTTCGAGAAAATTCAAAGCGATATTCGGCAGTTACAAAAGAAATTAGAAGCTTTAGAACCTGTGAATATGTTAGCTTTAGAAGAATACCAAAAAACCAAAGAGAGATTAGATGAACTATCAGAAAAACTGCAAACTCTAGAAGGAGAAAGAACCGAACTACTTTTACGCATAGAAAACTTTACCACCCTCAGATTTAATGCTTTTCAGGAAGCATTTACGGCCGTTAATGAAAACTTTAAGACCATATTTGCCACCCTGTCCGACGGTGATGGTTACTTACAACTAGAAGACGAAAATGACCCCTTTAATGGTGGCTTAAATCTGGTGGCCCATCCCAAAGGAAAACCCGTACAGCGATTGAGTTCCATGTCTGGGGGTGAGAAATCTTTAACCGCTTTAAGCTTTATTTTTTCCCTACAAAGATATCGTCCTTCTCCCTTTTATGCCTTTGATGAAGTAGATATGTTTTTAGATGGGGCCAATGTGGAGAAATTGGCTAAAATGATTCAAAAACAAGCACAACAAGCGCAGTTTATTGTCGTTAGTTTGCGTCGGCCGATGATTGAAGCATCGGAAAGAACCATCGGTGTCACCCAAGCGCGGGGAACCCATACACAGGTACTAGGAATTAAAGTTTAACCTAAGATGCAAGTGGGGTGTGGGGTGTGGGGTGTGGGGTGTGGGGTGTGGGAAGTGGGAAGCTTTTCAGTAAACAGTAAACAGTGAACTGAAAACTCACATCTGATAACTGATAACTGATAACTGATAACTGATAACTGATAACTGATAACTGATAACTGATAACTGATAACTGCCAGACAAGCCGGACAAAGTTAAGTTATATTAAGATTACTCAGAATGCGTCCTCGTCCCATTCAGAAATCTCATGACTCAACCGCAAGCACAACGCATCCTCTACGTTAGACTCCCCTGTAACCCCATTTTCCCCATCGGTGTGGTTTACCTTTCCGACCACGTTCATAAACTCTTCCCCGACATCGAACAAAGGATCTTTGACCTTGGCACCGTCCCCCCCTTAGACTTTAACCAGGCACTCGATCGCTGTGTTGACCAATTTCAGCCCACCCTGCTAGTATTCTCCTGGCGGGATATTCAAATATATGCCCCCGTCGGTGGTCGCGGTGGTAATCCCCTGCAAAACGCCTTTGAATTTTACTACGCTAAAAACCCCCTAATTAAGCTGCGCGGTGCTTTAGGAGGTTTAAAGGTGACGACAGCCTACTACGGCGAATTATGGCGCAATCAGGGACTAATTCGCCGCGGGTTGCAGCGGGCCAGAAAATACCATCCCGAAGCGCGAGTTATCGTCGGGGGTGGTGCCGTCAGTGTTTTCTACGAACAACTAAAAACCAAACTGCCCACAGGAACAATTGTATCAGTGGGAGAAGGGGAAACCCTGCTAGAAAAATTCCTCTCCGGCCGGGACTTTAGCGATGAACGTTGTTATGTCGTCGGAGAAACCACACCCCGGCCTCGTTTAATCCACGAATCCCCCACCCCGTTGGAAAAATCCGCTTGTAACTACGACTACATCGCCAGTATTTGGCCAGAATTTTCCTACTATTTCCAAGAAAACGACTTTTATATCGGGGTGCAAACCAAGCGCGGCTGTCCCCATAACTGCTGCTACTGCATCTATACCGTCGTCGAAGGCAAACAAGTACGCATTAATCCCGCCGATGAAGTAGTTAAGGAAATGCGCCAATTATACGACCGTGGCATTCGCAATTTCTGGTTTACCGATGCCCAATTTATCCCCACCAGAAAATTTATCAACGACGTGGAAGAACTATTAGAAAAAATCCTCGCCGCTGGGATGAAAGATATCCGTTGGGCTGCCTATATTCGTGCCGATAATCTCACTCCGAAACTGTGCGATTTAATGGTAAAAACAGGCATGAACTACTTTGAAATTGGCATCACCAGTGGTTCTCAGGAATTAGTCCGTAAAATGCGGATGGGCTATAATTTGCGGACAGTTCTGCAAAATTGTCGAGACTTAAAAGCGGCGGGTTTTAATGATCTAGTTTCGGTAAATTATTCCTTTAATGTTATTGATGAAACCCTAGAAACTATTCGTCAAACCATCGCCTATCATCGGGAATTAGAAAACATTTTTGGAGTCGATAAAGTGGAACCAGCCATCTTTTTTATCGGACTACAACCCCACACCCATCTAGAAGAATACGCCTTCAAAAAAGAGATTCTTAAACCTGACTATGATCCCATGAGTTTAATGCCATGGACGGCCAAAAAACTGCTCTGGAATCCCGAACCTTTGGGGTCATTCTTTGGCGAAGTTTGTCTGCAAGCATGGCGACAAAATCCCGATGATTTTGGACGGGAAGTGCTGAAAATTTTGGAAGCAAGACTAGGGAAGGCCGATTTAGAATCCGCTTTGACCGCACCGATAGAAACTAAGGAAAAAGTCTTAACTCCTGCTTAAAAATTAATTTTAGTCAATCCCAAGGCAGCAATTAGCGTTACCATGAGTCTGAAATCAGGAGATGATCAAAATTCCTTTACTGGTAACTGCAAAATGACCGACCATCGCCCCCATTGGCTAGAATTAGCGGAATATATCGCCCTAGGATTAACCCTGCTTACCCTTATGGCCATGGGTGGGTGGTTTTGGCCTTTGTTCCTCCTAGTCGTGACTTTCGGGTTGAATATTCTCACTCGTCTTCGAGAAAGAACTAGGCAACGTCAACGCTTAACCGAGATAACTGGTCATTTACAGGATCAGTGGGAAGAAGAAAAAGAAGCTTTATCGGCACAAATACAGTCCCTCAGTCCCGCGGTGGCCAGGGATAACGCCCGTGCGATCGCAGAATTAGAGGAGAATATTCTCGTCCTCGAACAGTCCTACAATCAAATTATTCAATACATCAACCGTAACCTTCTCCTGGAACGCATCGAACATCTGGAAAAATCCTACGGTCGCTTACACAGAGAGATTTTGCCGATTAACGAAGAATCGGCGGATATTCCCGCCACAAAAGCGGAAAATGAGCCACAAATCACCCTACCCGCCCTTAATTTAACTCCCACTTCCACCCCCGTCGATATACCCCATTGGCATTATGATCGCCGTCTGGCCGGCCATCGGGAAATGATTACAGCGATCGCAATTACCGAGGATCAACGGTTTTTAATTAGCGTTAGTTGGGATCGTACCCTAAAAGTCTGGGATTTTGCCACAGGAACCCTGATTAATACGGTGGAAGCTCATGATCAGGGCATTTTAGCCCTAGCAGTCACCGGAAACGGCGATTATCATCTAGCAACGGGAGGATTCGATCAAACCGTTAAATTATGGACTTTAGCCAGCGATGCCAGTAGTCTGGAATTAAATCAAATTTTCCTCGGTCATCTCGGTTCGATTCATGGCCTGGATTTTGCCCCCCGTTGGCATTTTTTGGTTAGTGGTAGTTACGATCAAACCCTAAAACAGTGGAATTTAGAGCAGGAAAACGAAGAATTTAGTTCCTATGACAGTCTGGGGGCAATTTATGCCCTAGCAGTGGCTCCTAATCAAGATTTTATCGCCGCAGCTGGAGGTGATGGCACTGTCACCCTCTGGCAATTGGGATCGGGAGAAAAAATCGCCGTCCTATCCGGGAACATTTCTTCCGTGCAGAGTCTTGCGATCGCTGCCGATGGTCAGATTATTGCCGCCGGTTGTGTGGATGGGACGGTGAAAATCTGGCAATACGACCAGGAGAAAAGCGGTCATTTTGCGCCAATTCGGGTGATCAATGCCCATAATGGTCAGGTGACAAGCTTGGTATTCGCAGAGGAGGGTCAATGGTTATTTACGGGGGGAACCGACGGAGAGATTAAAATCTGGTTAGCCAATTATCAACAGGCGATCGCAACTCTCAGCGCCACCAATGAGCGATCATCGCCAATTTCCAGTTTAGTTCTCAGCCCCGATTATTGCCACCTAGCGGCGGCTGCGGCCGACGGCAGCATCACCATCTGGGAAAATATCACTTAATGGTCGATCGAACTAGAAAAATTGTATAATGTAATGTCCCGGACTCGGTCGGGCCAGTTTGACCCGAAGAAAAAGTGACTGAGTTAACTGTCGTTTCTGCCCAATAGTTGTCAACCCAGATCATTACCCATAGTAAAAAATTCAGAATGAAGACTCCAACAGATCAAAGATTTGATTACGTCAAAATCGGTTTAGCGTCCCCCGAGAGAATTCGGCAATGGGGAGAAAGAACCCTACCTAACGGTCAAGTCGTCGGAGAAGTAACCAAACCAGAAACGATCAACTATCGGACTCTTAAACCGGAAATGGATGGGTTATTCTGCGAGAAAATTTTTGGACCCTCGAAGGACTGGGAATGTTGGTGCGGTAAATACAAACGCGTCCGTCACCGGGGAATTGTCTGTGAACGTTGCGGGGTAGAAGTCACCGAGTCGCGGGTACGTCGTCATCGCATGGGTTTTATCAAATTAGCTGCCCCCGTCACCCACGTTTGGTATCTCAAAGGTATTCCCAGTTATCTCAGTATCCTGCTCGATATGCCCCTGCGGGACGTGGAGCAAATCGTCTATTTTAATGCCTATGTGGTTCTCGATCCGGGTAACGCGGGCAATCTTAGTTATAAACAACTCCTCAGCGAAGATCAATGGTTAGAGATCGAAGAAGAAATCTACGCGGAGGATTCGGAATTAGTCGGCATTGAAGTGGGTATCGGGGCCGAGGCTATCCAAAGACTCTTACAGGAAATTAACCTGGAAGAAGAAGCGGAAAGACTGCGGACGGAAATTGTCGAAAGTAAGGGGCAAAAACGGGCAAAATTAATTAAACGTCTCCGGGTAATCGATAACTTTATCGCCACGGGTTCTCAGGCAGAATGGATGGTTTTAAGCGTAATTCCCGTGATTCCCCCCGATTTACGCCCGATGGTGCAGTTGGACGGCGGCCGTTTTGCCACCTCTGACCTGAACGATCTCTACCGTCGGGTGATTAACCGCAATAACCGTTTATCCCGTCTGCAAGAAATTCTCGCCCCGGAAATTATCGTCCGCAACGAAAAACGGATGTTACAGGAGGCCGTCGATGCTTTAATTGATAACGGTCGTCGCGGTCGCACGGTGGTGGGGGCCAATAATCGCGCCCTGAAGTCTTTATCGGATATTATCGAGGGTAAACAGGGGCGTTTCCGTCAAAATCTCCTCGGTAAACGGGTTGACTATTCGGGACGTTCGGTTATCGTTGTCGGTCCGAAATTGAAGATCTATCAATGCGGTTTACCCCGGGAAATGGCGATCGAATTGTTCCAACCCTTCGTTATCCATCGTTTAATTAAATTAGGCATCGTCAATAATATCAAGGCAGCCAAGAAAATGATCCAACGGGGGGATGCCAATGTTTGGCACGTCTTGGATGAAGTGATCACGGGACACCCGGTGATGTTAAACCGCGCCCCCACCCTGCACCGTTTGGGCATTCAAGCGTTTGAACCGATACTGGTGGAGGGCCGGGCGATTCAGTTACATCCCCTCGTCTGTCCCGCTTTTAACGCTGACTTTGACGGGGACCAAATGGCTGTACATATTCCCCTCTCCCTGGAGGCACAATCGGAAGCGCGCTTATTGATGTTGGCCTGTCATAATATTCTCTCACCGGCGACCGGTCGCCCGATTGTTGCCCCTTCTCAGGATATGGTTTTGGGTTGTTATTATCTCACGGCCGAAAATCCCAAGGCCCAAAAGGGTGGGGGTCGTTATTTCGCCAGCATGGATGACGCTATTCGCGCTTTTGATCAGGGATTGGTGGATCTGCACGCTTCTGTGTGGTTGCGTTTACCAGTCGGAGAAAAGGTGAAAACCAATAAACCCGATGAGGAAGTCCTGGAAACGGAAACTCTCCCCGATGGCAGCATCTGGAAATATTATCGGGAGCGCAAAACCCGGGAGAAGGATGGTGAGATAATTTCTCAGTATGTGCGTACTACTGTAGGGCGAATTATCTACAATAAGACGATTCTAGAAGCTTTGGTGGTCTAGAGAGAGATTAGGTTAGGGTGGGCATTGCCCACCTTAATTTTTAGGCTAAAGCGGCAATACATTCTATTTCCACTAGCACATCTTTGGGAAGACGGGCCACTTCCACACAGGCCCGGGCCGGGGCAGTTTCCGGGGGGAAATAACGGGCATAAACTTGATTCATCGCCCCGAAATTGGCTAAATCCGAGAGAAAGACGGTAGTTTTCACCACATTTGACCAATTAGCCCCAGCAGCGGTTAAAATGCCCTCCAGATTGGCCATAACTTGTTCGGTTTGGGCGCTAATTTCCCCGGAGACGATTTCACCCGTGACGGGATCTAGGGGAATTTGTCCCGCAACAAAGAGAAAAGGACCAGGAGCGGCGATCGCTTGATTATAGGGACCCACAGGGGCCGGAGCTTTATCAGTACGGATGACCTGATTATTCATGGGCAGGATAGTTAAAAAAGATGACATTGAATCAATTGAATATTTTCCCAGTTTTTCGATCGCTTGCAGTTAATTTTCGCCGGTTAGGGGATTTAATTTTGACTGATTGTCTTTGTCGAAGGTGCGCTAAAAGCGATTGTACGAGAAATAAGTCAACACTTATGACGCTGCAATTCTGCATCTAACTCTGTTAACAAAGCATATATTCTATCAAAATCATGTTTAGTTTTAGAAGGAGCGTCATAGGTTCTCAAAGTACCTGTAGTATGACTATGAGCCGCTGTATCGCGACTCTTTTTTAGATTACCAAGATCACTTTTTAAAGCACTGATTTTACCAGTGTTTTCTAACTTTTCTTCGATTTTTTCTAATGTTGCTAAACCAATAACCATCATCAACATTTTTCTAAAAGCTTCATATCCAAAACTATAAGTATCGCCAATAGTCTTATCGATGAATTTTTGGTTAGCTTCGGACTTTAAGCATCGTTTAGCACATCTTAAAACTATATCATCCATAGTTTCCTCGATCCAGCCACATAATTCTATAAGAGCTAGTTTGGAATAAGAAGAAGTTTTTTGATTATCAGCTGTAAGGTCATTATAGAGTTGATCAAGCCAGTTTAACGTCTTGAGTAAATAATCTTTAGTAATCATTACCAGTAGATGAAAAAATTTTGATAGATGTATTAATTCTCTCTAAAGCCTTATCTTTTCGATACATACCACTAGCTAAATTTTTAGTCAAAAATGGTTCAGATTTTATTAATCTAGAATACTTGTCTTGTAATTCACCATTGGAGAGATTGACTAAAGTATCTAAATTCTTGGCAACTCCTAAAAGAATTCCCTCAGCAATAACTTTACTGGTTTTGCTCATCGGTCTTCCTTTGAAGATTTTATCATAAATCAAGTCAACGGTTTGCTTAAATAATTCATCTTTATCTTGAATAAAATCTGCGTGAGCAAATCTATGTTTATACATATAATCATTTAAAAATCTGGTCAATTTCCCCTTGTAGTTCTGGTATTCATCATAAAAAGCAAAGAAACGAAGCACTAATTCTTCATCTTCAAATCGAGATGCTTTTTGCTGCTTTCGATCCATCAGCAAAAGCCAGTTTTCATATTGAGCGCACTTTTTTAAAAAACTATTAAACTCGCCATTATAGATACAATTTCTGATCTCCTGATTATTGAGTTTTACTCCACCGGTATTTAAGCGATGGAAAATGGTAAAAATATAATTATTATGAGCTTTTTTGCTGGAGTCATAGCGAATCATGGTGATGGGAATAGTCATATTTTCTACGCGTTCATATAATTCTTCATGCTGAGTTTTTATTTCCTCAACTGTTTTTCCAGAAATAGACGAATCTACATCAGCTAATTTTGATAGCTTCCAATTTTCAGTAGTTAAAAATTTGACGATGGTACTAATTCGTTGTAATCCATCGATGATGTAGCGTTTATCTGTCTTATAGTCAAGACTAATACACATACTAGGAATCGGTAACTGTTTCATTAAACTATCAATAAAACGAGTTTGTTGTGGTTCAATCCACACCACATCTCTTTGAAAATCTGGATCGATAACCAATTGTTTTTTTTGATACATTCTAACTAGATCAGAGCAGGATCGCTGCTCATTGTAAGCAATAATATCTACAGGAGGAAAATCCACATCATCTTCTTCCTCTAGATACTTTTCTTCTTCGGCTGCTAGTAATTTCTCTTCTTGAGTGAGATAATTAACCATAATTTTTATCCGTCCTAATATTGCCAATTCAAAAATGAAACGCACGACTCCTTAAGAGTTGACAGACAAAGGATCATCAGGTACTGTCTGATCAATACAACAACAAATCAGACCCAAAAACGAAGCCGCCAACATCTTAACATAGAACAAAGAAACTTGCTCTATCAACTTGGTCAAGAGGGAAATTTATCTCAATGGCAAATGGCAGCTGGGATGTCATCAAAGCACGACCAAAGCGAGAATTAAGAAGGAATCAAGGTTCCCTCGGATGCTATCTACTGAAAATTGGTATCTTCATCGATTAAGTTAGCAATGGGAGTATAATAATCCAGTAATCCAGTGACAGGATAACGGTCTGCTAGAGCGATCGAGGGAATATAAGGTATGATTAGATAGTCTTCTGAATCTATATCTAAATCATGATCGGTAGTTTCATCTATATCTATATTTTTGTCAATATGTTTTTGTAAAATTTGCCAAGCATGAATAACTTTAGTTATTCCTGTATCACTTAAATCGGGAACGGGTGAAAAAACAAAATTAAGCGAAAGTCGGCCAAAAGAAGTCAAAGATTGCAAAAGAAGCTCGATTCCTTTTTGATTTTGTTCGTTAGGAAATAAAAAAATAATTGCTTCGTTGGCTGCCTGTAGTAAAGATAAAGCTCCCCATTCATTGATTCCAGTACACGAATCTACTAAGATAAGATCAGGTTTTAACTGATTTTGAATCTCTCGACTAAAAGTTGACCAGAGTGTTTCCCCATTATCGAGAATTGTTGTTGCTCGCAGATCATCAACTTTAGTAATGTAATCAAGACTCAAATCACCCGCAGGAACAATAAATAGTCTTCCCGTTGCATCGGGAATATTAACTTCTCCAAATATTTCAGTGATATTAATCTTTGCTTTTACACCTTCTGGTAAATAGGATTTTTCATAAAAATAGTCCACAATTCCGTATTTCGGTGAGGGATTTAAGGGAAAAGCTGTGCTTAACCCCGGTGCTTCTAAATCCAAGTCAACAGCTACTACTTTACGACCTCGCATCGCTAAAATCCAAGCAACATGAATTAAAGCAGTTGTCCTACCTACTCCCCCTTTAAAAGAATAAAAAGTTACGGTTCTAGGAAGACAAAGTTCGGGAGAAGACGGTGATTGATTTTGTGGATTAGTTGACCACAAAGCTAAATCTTGCCAAGTGTGAATTGATTTTGCGTCCAGAAGTTGTGGAGCTTTTAGATCGAGAGAGGCTGCCTCCTGAATAGTATATAAAGATATAAAACCTAAAAATTTATGCTGTTGTTCTATGTCATTTTTAACTGCTTCTCTTCGCTGAGTTGTTGATAAATTTTCAAACTTATCACTGACGATAGTTATATTCAAAAGTCCAGCAGTAGATACATTGAGATCAACCCATTCTTGTGCTTCTTTTTGAACATATATATCTGTTAATTTTTGTTTCAGTGATCTTAACCAAGTTTCTGACATAACTATCTCCTTAAAGTTGAGTAGCTTGTTTCTGAAGCCATTGTTTCAGACTTGTATAAGCTGATAACCACTCTTTGTATTTATCGTCATTCGGTTCACTGCTGGAATAACGCATAGTTATAAAATTTTGACTAGGATTTTCTACTATATTAATCCATTTTATCACCTCTGGAAAATTTTGAACTCTCGAATAGAGACGATTATGACGTTTTAAAGCATCTGTAAAACTGTGACCCAGATTAGTTATGGTATGTCCGGGGTTATGGGAATCAGTTTTCCATTCTTGACTGGATACCGAAGCTAAGATCATAGATTTCAGCAAACATTCGATCGTAATACCTCCAAAATGCATAGCAGCTATTTTCCTATGAGATTTACAAAGTATTTCTGTATCTTGATGACGTTGAAAAAAAGCTGATTGGTAATCTTCCATCCCTAATTATCTATTCCCTAGAGTCAATACCTGTGAATAAGTTTTTAGCTGAGGATTAAACAAGGGTACTTTATTCGACAATAAAGCACCCTTTTAATTTAGCTTAGAACTCTCCTTTTAAAGCGGCATTACAGCGCTCGCAAATAGTGGGATCATCGGCAAATTTTCCCACTTGAGTGGAATAATTCCAACAGCGATCGCATTTTTCGCCGTCTGCTTTGACAATTCCCACCGAAACAAAGTCCGATTCTCCCTTATATTCTGCGGTTTGAATCGCGCTAATATCACTGACTAATTCCACTTGAGAGGAGAGAAATAGATAACGCAATTCATCAACTTTATTTCCCGTTAAACTATCACAATTGTTGAATAATTCTAACTCCTGTTGTAAGGTTTCATCGGGAACATAAAGTAAAACTTTTGCCTCTAAAGAAGCACCGATCGCCTTATCATTTCTGGCAGTTTCCATCACCTTATTAACTTCGGTGCGTAGCTGCCGGAATTTGGCCCATTTATCGGCCAATTCGCGATTATTCCAAGCAGGATCGATGTTTAGCCATCCTGACTCAAATACCGATAAATAAGGAGTTTTGTAGGGGAGAAATTGCCAGATATCTTCCGCTAGATGAGACAGGACAGGAGCGATCGCTTTAGCAAGATTTTCTAAAGCAATAGCATAGACTGTTTGACAACTGCGACGACGGAAAGAATTAGGAGCAGAAATGTATAAACGATCCTTAGCGATGTCGATATAAAAGTTAGATAAATCGACAACACAAAAATTCTGTACCGTCTGGAAAAAGCGGAAAAATTGGAAACTTTCAAAAGCTGCCGTAACTTCCGTAAACACCTCCGAGATACGATGTAACATATAGCGATCAATCTCCGGTAGATCTTCATAAGCTACCGCATCCTTAAGGGGATCAAAATCATTTAAACTCCCCAGTAAAAACCTGGCAGTGTTACGGATTTTATTACGGATATCTACCAACTGTTTAAGAATATTTTGACCGATATTCACATCATTGGTATAGTCCACCGAGGACACCCATAACCGAATCACATCTACCCCATAAGCGGGTTCTTTTTTCTGGTCTTTACCACCATTAATGATCACATTGGGATCGATGACATTACCCAGAGATTTACTCATTTTTCGTCCCTGTTCATCCAAAACAAAACCGTGAGTTAACACCGTTTTATAGGGAGCAATACCATTAGCAGCCACACTGGTTAATAAACTCGATTGAAACCATCCCCGATGCTGATCCGATCCTTCTAGATACATATCCGCAGGATAACTTAATTCTGGTCGAGCATTAGCCACCGCATTCCAACTAGAACCAGAATCAAACCACACATCCATAGTATCCATTCCCTTGCGATAACTGCGACCATTATCGCGATAACTGGGAGGTAACAATTCCTCTACGGATAACTCCCACCAAGCGTTAGAACCCTTGACCGCAAAGATAGCTTGAACGTGATTAATCGTCTCCTCCGTTAACAGAGGTTCATTCGTTTCTTCGTCATAAAAAACAGGAATAGGAACCCCCCAACTGCGCTGACGAGAGATACACCAATCGCTTCTTTCACTAACCATAGAAGTGATGCGATTCTTACCCGTTGCAGGAATCCAACGCACCGAATCAATTGCTTCTAAAGCTAATTCTCGGAATCCTTCCACGGAAGCAAACCATTGTTCTGTTGCGCGGAAAATTGTCGGTTTTTTGGTTCTCCAATCGTAGGGATATTTATGCTGATATGCTTCTTCTTTGAGTAAGGCACCCTTTTCTGTCAGTGCTAAAATTATTGCTTCATTAGCATCTTTCAAGACATTTAAACCCGCAAATTGTCCCGCTTCTGCGGTAAAATTTCCCTTATCATCCACGGGAGAAAGTATCGGTAAACCGTAACGTTGACCGACGATATAATCTTCTTGACCATGGCCAGGGGCCGTGTGAACTAATCCGGTGCCGGAATCGGTGGTGACATAATCCCCACCGATGAGAATAGCACTTTCTCTGTCAAACAAAGGATGACGATATTTAGTATGTTCTAATTCCAGACCTTTAACCGTTGCTTTAATCGTCAAAGTCCTGTTAAAAGTGTCGGCCAATTTTTCGACTAAATCCGTCGCTACAATTAGATAATTAGACTCGCTAGTTTCCACCACTGAATAGTTTAATTCTGGGTTTAATGCGACGGCCAAATTCCCGGGTAAAGTCCAGGGAGTAGTCGTCCAGATAGCCACGGATAAATTAGGCAAAAATGGCGTTAAAACCGGGGTTGAAACTGACGTAATCGGGAAAGCAACATAGACACTGCGGGAAGTGTGACCTTCGGGATATTCTAATTCTGCCTCAGCTAAAGCGGTTTGAGAACTAGGACTCCAGTGAACCGGTTTTAGTCCCCGATAAATATAACCTTTTAGGGCCATTTTTCCGAATACGGCAATTTGAGCGGCCTCGTATTCAGGGTTTAGGGTTAAATAGGGATTTTCCCAGTCTCCCCAGACTCCATACCTTTTGAAACCTTCACACTGTTCTTTTTGCGTTTGAAGGGCAAAATCATGGGCTTTCTGACGTAATTTCAAAGGGGTTAGACCCTCTTTTTCCGAGCTTTTGAGACTTTGTAAAACCTTCAGTTCGATCGGCAACCCGTGACAATCCCAACCCGGCACATAGCGCACTTTGTAGCCTTGCAGCAGTTTATATTTATTGATAATGTCTTTGAGAATTTTATTTAAAGCATGACCGATATGCAGAGACCCGTTAGCGTAGGGTGGTCCATCGTGGAGAATAAATAATTCTTTGGGGTTATTTTGCGCTAATTTCTCATATATTTGCTCATCTTGCCAGAATTTCTGGATTTCTGGCTCACGTTTGCTGGCATTTGCTCGCATATCAAAGTCGGTTTGGGGCAAATTAACGGTATCTTTGTAACTTTTAGCGTTGGACATTCTGGCGAACCTATGGATATCAATCGTTTTCGGGATTCATTCCTAAATAACGTCCCTTTGAGGGTCGTTATCTCTATTCTGTCACATAACTGTAATACAAATATTACAAGTGACAATCATTGATCTATAAGTCTAGCGAGATTGAGTCCAACAGCAATAATTCCCAAAGGCTATGTGAGATCAGTAGTTCGACAAGCTCACCGTCGAACCCTCAGGCTTCGACGGTGAGACTTCGACGGTGAGATCAGCCGAACCGCCGAACCGAGCCAGTAGTCGGTCGTCAGGAGAATTAAGAATGTGCATTAATCAATTAAATGCTCTATTTAGGGTTTGCTGAAAATTACTGGAAGCCTTACTGAAAAACGGTTTTGGGATTTGTTTAGCCCAAAAAGTGCCAAAACCTTTTTCTAGCAAAGCTTACACCGATATTCAGCCAGCTGTAATTATTAAGGAACTACCTTTCTCTAAATTTAGAGAATTTTTTCTAAACCGTAGACGAGGGATTGCAGCTGAGTAACTTTGCGGATAGAGAGGAGAACCCCCGGCATATAACAAGAGCGATCGCTGGTATCATGACGAAGGGTATAGATTTCCCCAGGGGAACCGAAAATGACTTCCTGGTGGGCAATTAAACCGGGTAGACGCACGCTATGAATACGGATGTTCTCAGCAGTTAAACCGCCTCTAGCGCCGGGGATAGTTTCTTTTTCGGAAACTTGGGCAGGATTAAAGGTTTTACCTAATTCGGCCAGTAATTCGGCGGTTTTGATGGCTGTGCCACTGGGTGCGTCTGCTTTTTGATTGTGATGCAGTTCGATAATTTCCAGATGATCAAAATAGCGAGATGCTTGTATAGCAGCTTGTTGTAGTAAAACCATGCCAATGGAAAAATTCGGGATAACTAAACAGCCGGTGCTGGCTTTTTCGGCAAATTCGGCTAAATCTTGCAGTTGTGCCGTCGATAATCCCGTAGTTCCCACCACAGGACGCACTCCATAGGCGATCGCGCTGCGGGTATTGTCATAAACACCGTCGGGATGGGTAAAATCCACCATCACCCCTTGCACTTTTTCCTGAGTTGCAAGGACTAAAACACTCTGCAAATCATCAAGAATCGGCACTTCTAGGGGTTCACAACCGGCAACTTCCCCCACATCTTGACCTCGAAAAGCTGGATTTCGATCCACTGCACCCACTAAGATCATATCGTCGGCACGAGCAACGGCTTTAATGACTTCCCGTCCCATTTTGCCGGCTGCACCGTTGACAACTACGGGAATCGGGCCTCTATTTTCGGTCATGGTTAATTATTCTCCTGATATATAGGGATTATGGACTGTTGGGGTGGAGGGGTATTTCAGGGAGAAAGGAAAAAACCCCCAACACCTAACCGCCTTTTGCCTAATCACTGAATTAATTATCCGTTTTCTCACGCACAATGATCGAGGGGTAGTTATGAGAAAATCGTGATTATTTAGGGAAAATCTCTGTCGTTAACGCTCCATGCAATGCTTAAACCGTCGTTTTCAGGGATTAGAAGAAGGGCAAAAATATCAGGCGTACAGTGGAAAAGTCAGAAGGTCTAGAGCCTTCTATATTTTGCGCTGTTCCTACGTCAATGGTGCTTTGTCTGGGTGATATTTTGGCAAATGTGAGATGCCCCCTTAACCATATTTTATCACCTCAAACTAATCAACTCATTATTTGGCGAGTTCTAGCAGTTGTAAAAATTAATGGCTCGCTGAATTTTGATTATAAGATAAATTTTTAGTGATAACTTTCCACGCCGAGTTTAAGGGTTTTCTGTTTTCCAATGCTTTTACAGAAACGGCAACAGTGTCCATACTATTTAACTGCAACAATTGATATCCTCGTGCGCTCAAGAGACTCCGAGCGGCTCTCCTATCGCTATCGGAAAGATGTTTATGCTCGTACAGGATCAAACTAGGCTGAAACCGATCAATATCTATCATTTTTAGTACCTCGTAATCGAATCCTTCCGTATCTATGTGGATTAAGTCTACAGTGCGAACCGAGTTCCGGTTACATAACTCTTCAAACGTTATACATTCTACTTGAGTTTTCCGAATTAGTTGTTCTAGTTCTGGGATAAAATCAATATGCTTTAAGACATGAGATAAAGAAAATGAACCGATTTGATCGTACCAAACAGGCAAAGGGGAATCTGTCTCTTCAACATAGTAGAAGTCTTTAAACCCGTTTACCTCAGCAATCGCTACATTTTCCAACTTAAATCGACCATAATCACCATATTTAGAGCGTAATCTTTTGAACACATAGTCAACGGGTTCTATCATAATTCCACACCAACGTTCATCTAGCATAAACAAACGGAGGGGATCACCGTAGCTAGAATCGTTTGAACCTACTTGAATAAAGAAAATATGCGCCTGCGAAATGGATAAACTGTAAAGCAGTGTATCGAGCTTGTCCTTAAAGATTTTGTAGCGAAGACTAGGTGATTTAAAAATATTCCAAAACTTTGACTGTTTGTCCGATCTTTTGCCGACTAATCGAGAGATATAAGTTTTAAGTTTTGCAAGCATCATGGCTAAAAAATTATAACTTTTGCTAGAAAATATTGGAAATAATTCACTTTGTTTGGAAATAGGCTAGAGCCTTGTTAAAATATCGGTTTAATCTTCTTCTCCATCCTTCTTTCGGTCGCCATCCAGACCAATCCGTTCGATCTAAGTATTCAAAAAATTGCTTTTCTGTATCCCTTAACGGAGAGAATTTAAATCTCCAAGGTTTATCATCTGATGCAAAATGTATTAGATAAGGAGCTTCCATAACCTGATGATAAACTTCCTCGGAAAAATGACTTTCTTGCCAAGAAGAAAATTTATTAGGAAGTTGATTCCAGCGTGGATCGAGTTTCCCCCAACGGCCAGCCAAAATAGCGTTGAGACCGTCCTGATCCCAGTAACGGAGACGGCGCCCACTTTCCTCTAGATAATTAATAACTTTAAAAGATATATCGTCTTCTCGCCATTTTTTTAAATTAAGGATCATTACCCCAGAGTTAAAATATGGCGTATCTGGGGATATTTGAAGTTCTTGATAAGTTTTTAATCCATTTGAAACTAGAGGACATAACATATCTTGCACCGCAAATAAATATTGATTATCAATGTCAATTTTCCATAAATTGTTTAAATCTTCTTTCAAAATTAAATCACAATCTAGATAAATAACTTTCTCAATCGACCGGGGTAAGAGATAAGGAATTAACAAACGATAGTAAGCGGCAATAGTAACATGACCCCAAGTCGGAAGTTTTTCCACGATTGTAAAGAACTCTGCTCCTTGAGGCTTTAGCCAGTTAAGTACCACTTCAGCTTCTAATTTTTGCAGTGACCGAATCACCTTTTTTTTATTAGCATTGGTAATTCCTCCATCAATAACATAAATAAAAGCTTTCCCCTCTTTCAGGTTCTCGGCCAAGGAGTAAAGCATTACACCAAGAGGAATTGCGTAATTGTTGTCCGCAGCACAGACCACTGTGGGTGTTTTAGTATTTTGCATTATCAAATCTTCGTGTCTTACAAGTTTAAATTCCATAGAAACAAGGTCAAAGAATCGCTTCTCTATTAGACATCTCTAAAAATTATAACCCAATTACAGCTTGCTTTTATGCTCTGTCCTAATTTAAAATAGTTTAATCGCTGAAATGTATATCTATCTTGGCTAATTCAATTTCACCGAAAAAATACAGGACAATTAAAATCATTTCTATTTGGGTAAGTTTCTTGACGACAAAGACTTTTAGCCTTTTGACGATGACGGCTCGCCTCCTCTGGATAACTGGTATCGCAATGATGAGGGGAGCAGGGTGAGCGAATCGTCTCTGGCAAAAACTTCTGGGCGATCGGTGAGAATCACAAAAGGGGTATTATGAGTTAGAGTACGAATGTCCGCAGCATGGGTGAGGGCGTGATCTCGGTATTTTTCCCCGAAAGCTAGGGTGACGAAACAAATTTTACTATCGGTCAAACTCATAGGCTACTATTGGTATTGTCTTAAACTGCCGCACATTCGGCGAGAATGCCCCCACACTTTACCATAGGCCTATTGGTCTGTCAAGATCGAATTGAGAGATAAATCTCTTCCAGCTTCCCCCGCCCCTTCTGGGACATTTGGCTCTTCGGTTCGTGTTATGCAATAGACGGGGTTATAAGGGATGGGTGGTGATTCGGTAGTAGTGATGGCGGCTTAATCCTTTGCTTTGCTGTGCATTGTAGTCATGGATAAAATACCAAAGGGTTCCCCAACGTGATTCTCCATTTTTTTAGAGAAAGAT
>SFCA01000106.1:0-15270 GCA_007095475.1 Microcystis aeruginosa Ma_QC_C_20070703_M131
TCACAGGCAATTGATTAATAGCGATAATTGCCGTGCGATAAAGCGCGGGAAGAAAATAGACTCCTTCTGGCCAATCTGGGTCTATTTTTGCCCCAAATCCTTCTAAAACAGTGATACCAGCCCAAGGGGATAAAATCCACAAACGAGGGGCATTGTCTTCATTGTAGCTCTGATTTTCCCGTTTAGCTTGTCTTTGCCGTTCGGCTAAAATCGTCAAAAGTTTCGCTAAACAATTACGAATCTCGCTCCGGTTGGGAGGATTGCGATAGGGTTCAATCAGGACAGTATTAAGGACAATTCTGCCTAATAATCCCAGATAATCGGGGTTGGGTTCGGGATTGGGGGAAAAAAATAAATCTATCTGTCGGGTTTCGTCGCTGACTTCTTTGCTGATTTCGACGGTTCCCAAGGGAGAAAGTAATTGTTCAAGGTAGTTTTTGGCAAATTGGTCATGGGGTTTCATGGAGTGAGCAGTTAATCGATAATTTTCAATTGTATAGTTATTAAAAAAGTGGGTTATTTAAACCCACTTCTCAGGTGATGATTGGTAGTTTTTAGGATGGGAATTTTCAAACTGTGCCAGAAACTATCAGCAGCCATGGCAATTATTCTCCTTATCAATAGTGAGCAATTGTAAGATTAGACTACCTTTTCGAGAAAATCATAAATTTTGTCTAATTGTTCTAAGGTCACTAAACCGTACTGCCAGAGAATCATCGGTAAATGAATTTTATCAGATTGGATCGATCGCTCGGCCATAGCGATCGATTCTTGGGGAAGGGACAATTCCTCTTGTAGAAATTGTCGGAATTGGGAATAGGCAATCGTGGACATAGGGGGACTTTTTCCTCAATAGTATATCTCGTAATTTCAATAAAACACCACCTGATCGGTTTCAAGGACAGTTAGTCCTGCGACCGTTTTTCTGTATCTAAGCTATCTCGATGATAGAGAGTGCTTGTCTAAAAATCGCTGGCTCTCTTACAAATAGTCCCGTTAGCTCCAGTAGAATTTTGTCTCTGTTTAATCTATAGCAAGGGTGAAGATTATTCAATCTATGACTTGATAGACTATAAAAATCTTAATCGATATGGTTATATCTTAAACAGTATAAATGCGTAATAGCTTATAACAGCCATACTTATACTTCCAGACAAGGGACACCTGCTATAAGAAAGTTAACACCATTTTCAAAAATCAAGGTCTTGAGATAGACTCAATCTTAATTTTATCTCCTTCTTTCACTCCTAATTCTTTCGCTCGACCCCCAGCTAGTTCGATCACCTGATTAACCATGGTGTTTGGTCCATAGACAGGACAAGGATCCACAGCACAAGGAGGGACATTGAGCAAAACTGCCTTTACTATACCATCTTTTAGAAAAATCATGTCTAGAGGAATCGAGACATTTTTCATCCAAAACCGGGCCATCAGAGGTGGTGCAAAGGGAAATAGCATACCGCGATTTTTCTCCAAAGACAAGCGATACATTAAACCCTTGGCCTGTTGTTCTGTAGTTTGAGCCACTTCCAACTCAATTATCTCACCATTAATATCTGCTTTGGCCGTGATCGGTAATATTTGCCCTTGATTCTCAGTTGTAATCTGAGCCATCGAACTATTATTACCATTGAGATTAGTCGATTGACAACTCAGCAGCAACAAACCTAAAAATAGTATTAACTTGATCTTGAGCATAAATGATTTTTTACCAGTCATCACCAATAGTTATCAATACTTAATTTTTCTAGTATGAGTGAAGAATTAAGCAGGTAAGACACTAACACAAAGTAGCGATAAAAAATATAAAGATAGTATTAAGAATATCTAGCATGGGGGTGAGCATCCTTCCTTGAGGATTGTTAGAACGTATATACTAGGAAAGTTCCCAAATTTATTGGCCGATTTTCCCCCTCAATTTTGCCCCAGTCTGGCAGCAGTCGATCGCCTTCGTAGGTTAAAATACCACTTATCTATATGATTGATTATTGTAGGCTCAGGAGCAATCAGCATGACCGCAGAAAGTATGTTATTTAACGGGCCGATCGTGGCGATCGTTCTCGTCCTTGTCGGATTAGCTTGGGGTTTTCTCCTCCTCAAAATCCAAGGTGGAGAAGCAGAATAGCTTGTTTTTCGGTTCATGGTTACTTTATTAGTAACCATGAACTATTTTTTTCTGATCAAAAGTAATTAAGAAAAAATCAATAAGTACCTAAGCAAAATTAATTACACATTTCGATAAAGCTTTTGCCTATTGCCTATTGCCTCTTGCCTATCTTCACTAGGAAATTTATTTTGCACGACTACTTAACTCAAATCTTATACCCACACCTATGACCAATCCCACGATCGAGTTTTTTGTCGGTTTATCAGAAGAATTAAGCGGTGTTAGTCTCCGCAAAAATAAAAATACCGGGATTCGCAATGTCCTGATGACTTTTAAAACCCTGAAAGCGATCGAACGTTTCCAAAGTTTCACCACCCGCACCTACGGTGATCTCCGTCTCACCGATGAGGAAGGAGTGATTACAGTTATTCCCAACTCGACCAAGTTTATTTTTGGAGGAGATGAAGGGGATGAAATTCAACGGGTAGAATGTGGTTTTGAAATCACCGATGAATACTGGGAGCGTTTTATGCGCTTTATGAATCGTTACGCGGCAGCTAACGGGATGGGGTATCAGGATAAGTGAAAAGACAGGACTGGGAATTATGAATTATGAATTGGGGAGGGGTAAGAATAAATAAAAATAATCTCCTGTCTCCTGAATACTGACTCCTGAATACTGAACTCTGATAGTTAAAAACCAGCTAAAATAAGGATAAATTTAGTCAAGAAACCATGAAAATAGCGATTACTGGGGCGACGGGATTTGTGGGTAGTCGATTGCTGGTCAAACTCTA
Organism: Microcystis aeruginosa Ma_QC_C_20070703_M131; assembly: GCA_007095475.1. Classification (GTDB taxonomy): domain Bacteria; phylum Cyanobacteriota; class Cyanobacteriia; order Cyanobacteriales; family Microcystaceae; genus Microcystis; species Microcystis aeruginosa_I. Next base: position 2,905 of record SFCA01000106.1, read on the forward strand.
TGATCGCGGCGATGACATCCTAATTTTGACGCGCAATCCCGATAAAGCCCGAAGAATGTACCCAAAGTCAATCTATCCTAAGATAGAGATTATTCCCTATATCGCCACAGAATCGGGGGATTGGCAAAAAGAGATTTCCGGATGTGATGCGGTGATTAATCTAGCGGGAGAACCGATTTCGGAACGCTGGACCGGGGAAGCAAAACGAGCAATCGTCGCTAGTCGGGAAATCGGCACCGAGAAAATTGTCGAGGCGATCGCACTGGCCGACCAGAAACCGAAAGTTTTAATTAACTCCTCGGCGATCGGTTACTATGGAACCAGTGAAACCGCTAGTTTTGACGAAAATAATCCTCCCGGTGGTGATTTTCTAGCAGATGTCTGTAAAAAGTGGGAAACAGCCGCCCAAAAAGTTAAAGATTACGGCACTCGTTTAGTCATTCTTCGCACTGGTATTGTTTTAGGCAATGGGGGTGCTTTAGGGAAAATGATCCCACCCTTCAAACTTTTTGCCGGCGGACCGATTGGCAGCGGTCGTCAGTGGTTTTCTTGGATCCATCGGGATGATTTAATTAATTTAATTATCTATTGTCTCGATCGCCCAGAAATTAGCGGTACTTTCAACGCTACTGCACCCAATCCTGTCCGGATGAAAGAATTCTGTCAGATTTTAGGGGAAGTAATGAAGCGTCCTTCTTGGTTGCCGGTGCCAGATTTTGCCCTCGAAATTCTCTTGGGAGAAGGTTCAAAAATCGTCTTAGAAGGTCAAGAAGTGCTGCCAAAAGCCACCCAAGCGATCGGTTTTGACTATCGCTATCCTAATCTAGAAGCGGCCTTAGAGGAAATTGTCCCGAAAATGTAGAAATCTGATATACCCAAGGACCAATCCTCTCAATCTATTTTTCAACCCAGACGGGATGGGAGAATAAAGAGGCAGCCACTCTCACCCCGCGCAGTTGATTTAACAGGGGTAAATGGCCCACGGGAGCGCTTAAATCCCAGGTAAATTCTTGGGGGTATTTTGTCCAATTATTGCCATTTTTCCAGCCAATTTTCGGCCAAAGTTTCGGGAAATCTTGACCGACACCGAGCCATAATTTGCGCTGCACCGACCAACCGAATTTCCCTTCCGAATGAACTAACCAAAGATGATCAATAGTCTGAATGTCAACCTTGGGAAAAGCTTCTACTTCCGTAAAATAGACCCATTTTCTCTGTATTGCTCCTTCTCCTGCTAATTCACAGAGTTTTTGACGGGTGAGACTATCGGCAGTTTGAAAATCCTGTTTAGCCAATAATTCCTGTAAAAGTCGATAATCAATACCTTTAGCACTATCGAGGGGAACAACACCCGTGGGGAAATAATTAGCTAAAAATTCCTTGCTCTGAGCGCTATTATCTTGATAGAGCAATTGATAGGCCTTACCTGTCACCAGATTAACAGGAGTCGGGCGCTGGGCTAATAAAAAATCTCTCAATACGGTTAGGCCACCTTCTCCGGCCCCGGCTAATTGTGTCAGAATCTGTAATTGATTTTTCGGCGACTCGGTGGCTAATTGACTCATCTTACGGGTAATATCCTCGCTTTGTTCTTCTACTAACACGCCATTCTGGTCAGTCATATCATCACTTTTAAGACCACTCCTTCAATACTATTACCACTATTTCGGGGTCGCTGCTCGATTTTTTCCCGACAAAAAAGGGATTTTTAGCGGGTGGTTGATCGTACACTGAAAGAGAGAACTATTTTGGCTATCTAGATCACCGACGGTCAAAATTCCCTTGACTGAATCGGTGATGGGCAGAGATTGTAACAAAAATTATCGATTTCTTGACAAAAAACACCGATCATGCTATCAACTGAACCTAAAATCAGCAATTCCGGACAAAAATATTTAGCCTATCAAGATTGTCTATCCCCGAATCAAACCCTGTTCCCCCTGACAGCCAAGGTTAATAACCGCGATTGTCTAGAAATCGGTGGTTGTGATGTCACCACCCTAGTGGAACGTTTCGGTTCACCCTTGTATATTGTCGATGAAGTCACCCTCCGCACTGCCTGTCGTCAATATCTGCAAGGTTTCCAGACTCATTATCCCGGAGAATCTAGGGTAATTTATGCCTCGAAAGCGTGGAATTGCCTGGCCCTATCGGCCGTGGTCGCTAGTGAAGGATTAGGTTTTGATGTGGTGTCGGCCGGAGAAATTCATACGGTGTTAACCGCTTTGGACCAGATCAATAAAACCGCTGTGCCGATATACTTTCATGGTAATAACAAATCGATCGCCGAGTTAGAATATGCGATCAAGCATAACTGCATTATTATCGTTGATAACTGGCTAGAGTTAGAAAATCTGGTTAAATTAGGCGAAAATCATCCTGAGACCCCTATTCCGATCCTATTGCGCTTAACCCCCGGTATCGAGTGCCACACCCACGAATATATTCGCACGGGTCACTTAGACAGTAAATTTGGTTTTGACCCCCATCAAATCGAAGCGGTATTTGACTATGTTTTAGCTCATCCGCTGCTGAATTGTCTGGGTTTACACGCTCACATCGGTTCCCAGATTTTTGAACGTCAACCCCACCAAGACCTGGCCGCTGTGCTGGCAGATTGGTTTAAATTCGGTTTAGAACGGGGTTTACCCCTAGAGCAATTAAATGTGGGTGGTGGTTTAGGGATTCGCTACCTGGAAAGTGATGACCCCCCAAGTATCGAGGAATGGGTGCAAGCGGTGTCCTTAGCAGTGGCCAAAGCTTGTCAGGAAAGAGGTATCGCTTATCCCCTGCTCATTGCCGAACCGGGACGCTCTCTGATTGCCACCGCTTGCGTAACGGCCTATACAGTGGGTAATCGCAAAGAAATCCCTGAAATCCGCACCTATATCGCCGTCGATGGCGGAATGTCCGATAATCCCCGACCGATTACCTATCAATCGGTTTACCGGGCTGTTGTTGCCAATAAAATGAGTCAAGAATGTCAGGAAGTGGTGACAATAGCTGGAAAACATTGTGAATCTGGCGATATTCTAATTAAGGATATTGCGCTACCGAAAACCAACCCAGGGGATATTTTAGTGGTTTTAGCCACAGGAGCCTATAACTACAGTATGGCTTCTAATTACAACCGCTTACCCCGTCCGGCGGCGGTAATTGTCCACAATGGAGAAGCTAATCTGATCCTTGAACGGGAAAATCTGGCGGATCTGCTGCGTCAAGACCGCTTACCCAATCGAATCTCCTTAATATAAACCTCATCGCTATTGTCCCCCCATGTCGGGTTTTTTTCTGGACCCTCGCCGGTTATTGTCCTGGATTCTCAGCCATGGTCTGTTATTCCTAGACTTTGGGTTAGTTCTCCTCCTTACATATATGCTGCTGCTAATTATCGGCGAGCGGCGTACCTTTTGGATGGTGCGAGGACTAATCTATTTAATGCTGGCCTCGGTGATTAGCGATGCCCTAGGATTGCGCTTGCTGGGGTTAGTCCTAGAAAAATTGATTTTAGGGGCAGCCGTGGCGATTGCTGTGATTTTTCAGTCGGAATTCCGCCGTTTTTTAGAATTATTGGGCAAAGGTCAAGTGTGGGAATTATTTAAAAAAAGTTCCCCCACTCCCAAGACCGATAATGTCATTGATGAGTTAGTGGACGCGGTGAAGGATCTATCTCAAAATCGCACCGGTGCGCTGATGGTCTTAGAAACCAGTGGCAATCTCGACACCAAGGTGTTTGTCAATCCGGGGGTGACGCTCAATGGCCAAGTATCTAAGGAATTAATTCAAACTATTTTTCAAACTAAAACTTTACTGCACGATGGGGCCGTATTTATTCGGGGCGATCGAGTGGTGGCCGCTGGTGTTATTCTACCCCTATCGGAGCGCAGTACCTCTAGGCAATTAGGCACCCGTCATCGGGCAGCCATGGGTATTACCGAAAGGCTAGATAATTGTATCTGTATTGTGGTTTCTGAGGAAACCGGCTCGATTTCCCTCGCGTCGGGGGGTAATTTGGATCGGCCTTTAACCAGTAGTAAACTAAAAGAGCTGCTCGAAGCGAAGTTTTCTCCGTCGGGAGAGGGGGAAGTGGTCGCACCGAGTTGGGGACGTTTAGGGCGTATAATTGGCTTAAAAGGTCGTCTAATCTTAGAAAAGTTCTCCCGTTCGCCCAGAGCAACCCCGAAAGATAGAAAATGACTGTTAAACCGAGCTTATCACCAGAATTACCTACGGATTTAGATAAAAACCGTTTGCCTCAGCACGTCGCAGTGATTATGGATGGGAACGGTCGTTGGGCGAAAAATCGTGGTTTACCCCGGATTATGGGCCATCAACGGGGAGTAGATGCACTCAAAGACTTGCTGCGCTGTTGTCGTGACTGGGGGATTCCCGCTTTAACTGCTTATGCTTTTTCGACGGAAAATTGGGGTCGTCCCCTGGAGGAAGTAGAGTTTTTAATGACTCTATTCGAGCGGGTTTTGCGGCGGGAATTAGAAGAAATGATGCAGGAAAATGTCAAAATTCGCTTTATTGGTAATTTATCAGCCTTGCCAGAGTCTTTAAGACGGGAAATTGCTAAATCGCAAGCAGAAACTAGCAAAAATTCCGGTATTCAATTTACGGTGGCTACTAATTATGGTGGCCGAGAGGAAATCGTGCAAGCTTGTCAGGCGATCGCTCGTCAGGTGCAACAGGGTTTAGTCTCCCCAGAAGCGATCGATGAATCTCTCTTTGAACAGTATCTTTATACTGCCGGGATTCCTAACCCAGATCTGTTAATTCGCAGTAGTGGGGAAATGCGAATTAGTAATTTTTTACTCTGGCAAATGGCCTACGCGGAAATCTACGTTACTGACACCCTCTGGCCCGATTTCGATCGAGTGCAATTTCACCACGCTTTAAAAGATTATCAGGGTCGTCATCGTCGTTTTGGCAAATTATAAGGGCGGCAGCCCAAATTTAGCGAAATAGCCACCGTGGGGCAGTTAAAGGACAATTCTTGATTTTTCACTTTTAATCTTAAATTACTCCCTGGGGCAACGGTTAAACCGCGAGGGGAGGCCGTTTGTGATCCTCTCGATTTCCCCAATACGGTAATCCGTAAACCGGCCAGAGCTAGACTTTTTCCCCGGCTAAAATAAAATAGGAGGGAGAATAACTATCGACGATAAGCCGTTTTAAGATTATGGGATTCTTTGACTCAGAAGTGGTTCAACAGGAAGCTAGACAGCTATTTGAGGATTACCAGTCCCTCACACAACTAGGCAGCGAGTACGGGAAATTCGATCGAGAGGGTAAAATAATCTTTATCGATAGGATGGAGGAGTTAATGGAACGCTACAAGATATTTATGAAGCGTTTTGAGTTATCTGAGGATTTTTCCGCCCAAATGACCGTAGAACAGCTAAAAACCCAATTAGGTCAATTTGGTATGACTCCGCAAATGATGTTCGACCAAATGCAGCAAACCCTTGAACGGATGAAAGCGGAAATTCGCTGAAATTGCCGCTATTTATCGGGTATTGGCTGTCTTTTGCCCGATAATGCTCTCTCCAGTTTACTGCTCGGAAAATTGGGGTTTCTGCGGGTTTTCGAGAAAGATGGTCTAATAATTTTAACTAGGTTAGCTGATGAACTCCAGGCCAGATTCACAAGAAAATATTGAGCCACCCCAGTATAGTGAAAAAACTAACCGCATTCAGGCAATCAGTCAACTGATTAAGGCGATCACCCCGTTAATTTGGGCTATAGTTGTTCTAGTGGTTATCGTGCCTCTTTTAGGGAAAATTTGGCTAGGAACTGCCAGCAATGAACCGTTAAAAACTAAGGTTGCTACCGAAACTAACCTAGAGATTCCCGTCAGTATAACCAAAAAATCTAACAGTCAAATCGATCGAGAAATTAGCCAAGCTTTACAGACAGCGAGAGCAAATTCTCAAGCCTTTGCCCTAGGAGAAATTGAGGGATGGGTGGAGGAGTTGATGACAAGAGTAGATCAGGGTTTTTTGCCTTGGTATTTTAACTATTTCAATCAAAAACAATTTGAGGGTAAGGCCTTTTTAAGCGGATTATACTCCTCGATCGCTCACTGGGTCAATACAGATAATCCACCCCCGGAACAGGTAGTGGCAGAAAATTTGACCAAAACTATTCAAACCGAGTTTACTAAACGGGTAATTCGTCCCCAAGAAGCACAATTACGTCTAGAGAGAATTACTAGGGATGCCGTTAATTTATATGTCAGTAATTTAAGCAATGAATTAGAGAATATTCAGACCAGTTATCAAATTCCCCAAGGGAAATGGGATCGTTATCTTAGTGATATAGCCATAACAATTCAAGATACCGAGGGCAATATTTCTAACACATCAATCAAACTTTTAGTCGGTGGCACCACTGCTTTAGGAGTTAAATCTCTAATCCCAGTGATGAAAGTGGGCAGCACAGTTTATTTGTCCCTAGCGGGAAAAACGGGGGCAAAAATTGCCACTAAAACCGGTGGAGCAGTAGCGAGTAGTTTTGGTGCGGAATTAATCGATCCAATCGTGGGAATTGGTTTGATAGTTTGGGATTTATGGGACTATCAGCACACGGTAAACATTGAAAAACCGATTCTGCGGGATGCCATTTTTAATTATTTACAAGAAGTCAAATACGATCTAGTCAATAATCATCAAGGTAGCGTCCTTTCATCTATTGATCAAATTGAAGCCAGTGTCAATAAATCTTTGGTGAGAACCTAAATAAAATGAGCAAATTCTAACTGCGCCACCGTAAAATTTGTGCTTTAATGGGGTTGACAAAATCCCGCTTTTCTGCTTGAGATTTTTCGTATTCTTGCTTGAGGCGATAATACCATTTAGCCTGGGTATCGGCATCATCAATTAACATCAAAGCTGGATGATAACTAAGTCCTTCCTGTTGTTTAATCACCACATCGCGATCCTGTTTGAGAAATTGTCGGGTTAAATAACGCAAAATAGGGGTTAAAAATGCCAACCAAGGAATCGTATAGTATAAACTTTGATGGACTTCGCAGTGATTTTCATCGATGGGAGTAATTGCCGTAAAAGCACAGGCCAAATAGCGATCACCTCGTAGTATTTCTGTACGCACCGAGGGCAATTCAAAAACAATTTCAATCGATACTTTATTACCCAAAATTTTATAGGGTTTCGCACTTACGGGCATATCATAGGGAGCAAGACGAAAACCGAAGGGAACAGGTTCGTATTGTTTTTCCTTGACCCGAAATTGGCGCGGACCGCTGCGCCACCACCAAGAAGTATGAACGTAGGGACCGTGGGCCGGATCCATCAATCCCACCACTGCATGGTCAATATTGCAGTCAAAAGTGATAGTTTCGGCTATTTTGGGGGTAAGTTTGCCAAAATCGCTAATAGTCGGCACAGGAGGCAGATTTTCTTGATTAATTTCTCTTTTTGAGTCTGCCGGAATAAACACCCAAATATGACCTTGTATTTCGCGACAGGGATAACTGGTGACACAAATTCTGCTAATATCAAGGCGATCGTGTTCAGTTAATGAGGGGATCTCAGAACAAACGCCATCGCTAGTGTTAAATTTCCAGCCGTGATAGCAACAGTACACCCCATCCCCTTCAATCCAACCATGGTGCAGCGGAATGCCACGATGGGGGCAAATATCCCGCAATGCGAACACTTCTCCATCCTGTCTCCTACCGACAACAATCGGTTCACCTAGCATTTTTTTGGCGATTAGTTGACCTGGTTTAAGTTTACTTGCCGGTGTGGCCACATACCAAAAGTCGCGCAGTAAGCTAGTCATCGGGTTTCTCTGGAGAGCTTCGATCGTTGATCCTATCATTAGAAGTAATTGAAAGCATAGGATTGCAGTGGGCAAGGCTGAAACCTCTATTCTCTCGTTGACGAAACTCCACTCCTCATCAATGGAAGCATAACGCTTCAGTGAATCTGGAAAATTTGACGACCTTTGCTGCTGGAATTTTACAAAAGTTTACGGTTCTGTGGCGTTATTGGGGACTTTTTCCACCTTGAACATCAAGCTACAGGGAAATCCTAGCCTAACACTTGCTGGGGATGGTGGAAGCTTTATTATCTCAACTACAGTTCCCGAACCCACCTCAACCCTCAGTCTCCTCGCCCTCGGTACTCTCGGCGCAGGTGCAACCCGCAAGCGCAAACTTAAGCGATGAAAGTCGGCTAAATTGCCCACTAAAAATACAATAAATGCCCCTTCAATCAGTCTTGAAGGGGTTTATTTCTACTTTGGTACGAGACAAGGGAGGGTCTCCCTCCGTTTCCTGATGGGTTACACAAGAGTAGAACCTCTGAAAATCAGTTGCAAGGGAGACCCTGGCAACGAGGTAAGACTATATTCCAAGAAAATTATTCCTATTCTTCTTCCTTCCACAGAGAAACGAGAAGATTCCCATACTCCCCACTTAATACCGTTCACTGAAAACTCAAATCTGATAACTGGTCTTTGTATAACAAAAACTTATCAAAATCTGAATATACTTGAGAAGATTTAAATTTACATTCCTTCATCTTTACTTTTCTTAAAAAATAATTGAGAAAAATTCCTATTTGTCAACGAGATTGCAATAGTTACAGCCTGCTGCTAAAATCTAAGAGTTGGGTTATTCTATGCATTTTTAGGACTTGTCCCTTGAAACCCTTACCATGTCTAGGATGACTAATTCGTCCCCAGGAAAAACTTGCCAATTGCTCCTTTGACGAAAAAGATCTTTTGCCAAAAATATGTGTACTTATGTTAAAACGAAAAAGTTTTTTTGACAAAATCTACCAGATGTGCTGCGAGAAAAGTCTCCAGGTAAGCTGTTAACTATCTAAATTACTGGTTAAGACGGTATGGGAGAGGGGAGAAGAGTAATTTTGCGGGATTACTTATTTAGGGTCTGCTGAATAAATCTAAAAACCTTGTTGGATAAGAATTTTAGACTTTTTTCCCATCAAAAAGTGCCAGACATTGGGGTGATCGGGGGGGAAATTTAGGCACTTTTTCCCTGAAAATTAGGTAATTGACCCCCTGAAAATGGGTAAAACCCTACACCCCACACCCCACACCCTACCCCCACGAAAAACTTTTTCAGCAGACCCTATTTAGTTGTGAGATTGATTGGATCTGCCTGGGTTTTGCACGATTGATCGAACTGAACAATATCTTTAACCAAAAAGTAAATTATGGAGGATTGCTAAACGCTGGTCATCTTCACGAACAATAGCACCATAATAATTTTTTTTATTCTCTAGCCAGAGTAATTCAAACTCGATCGCTTTTGGCAAAGCTAAACTAAAATTATCCAAAGCTTGGGGACAATCAAAGATAACTTTGCGCGTCTCGAAGCGGTCAAAATGTCCTTGGCAGAACATTTTGAAAAACGGTAAAGAATCTAGTGACACCCCACCCCCAATGGCAACAGTCAAACCGGCAGCCTTAGCTTTTTTTGCCAAAGGTAAAGCCAGAGCTAAAACTTGCTCGCTATTGACATCCCGGCGAGTTAATCCCAAAGAACAGGCTAAATCCATGCGTCCGATGACGATACCATGGAGAGATTTTATCTCTGGAATCGCCAACATTTCCTGAAAATTCTCACAGGCTGTAATCGTTTCGATATTAACTAATAACTCCACATCTTCCACCCCTTGATCGGCTAAAACCCTCCTAGCTGCCCGCAGATATTTTTGTAAAGCATAGGCTGTTTCTACCATGGGAGCAATCAAGCGATCGACTCCTAAATTAACCGCATCAAAGATATCTCTAATCGCTTCGCAACCAGCAATTTTCAGATTAAAATCCACCCCCGCTTTCAGACTAATTTCTTTCAACCGCATCGCTTCCGTCAGTCGGGTTCCTTCCGTCTCGAATTCCGCTTTTACCCCTGAAACATGGTGATCTTCCCTGAGTTCTCTTAACAGTTGCACCATTTTTTTTTCTAAGGAATTCATGATTTTAATCGTTGACAATCGGTAAGTAGTTGGACAAAAGTAAAGTTAACTGTGGGGTAAGGAGTCAGTAGCCGGTCGTCGGTCGTCAGTAAGAATTGCGGCAATTTACATTTCTTAAGATAGACAAGAGAATTTATGTCTGACTACTTATAGTCATTTCAATCAAGATTGAGAATATCAATCCCAGAGTTCATCAGGATTTTGTCGGTCTAGACTGTATCAGACTTATCTGAAATGACTATAACTGCTAGATGAGCCTTGTTGATTATAGCCGATCTGCGAAAAGCCGATAGCTGAGGACTAAGAGACCATAAAAATACCCTAAACAAGGGGACAAGAGCGACAAAATACTGGCATAATGAGCAAGGCCGTCTGATTTTTTTCTGGCCACATCCTTTCTATACTACATTCGTAATATAAGTAATTCTCTAGTTAGACTATGCGAACTCACTACTGTGGCGACCTTAGCGCGATCGAAATTGAAAAAAGTGTCACCCTCTTCGGTTGGGTCGATCGTCGTCGCGATCACGGTGGCGTTATTTTTATCGATCTGCGGGATCGCAGTGGTATTGTCCAGATCGTCAGTGATCCCCAACGAACCCCCGCTTCCTATCCCATTGCTGAAACCGTCAGAAACGAGTATGTCCTCAAGGTGACGGGAACAGTTAGTCAACGGCCGCCCGAATCCCTTAACCCGCGCATTGCCACCGGAGAAATTGAAATTTACGCCACTAGCATCGAGATTCTCAACGGGGTTACTAAACAACTGCCTTTTGTCGTCTCTAGTTCCGAAAGTGAATCGGTCCGGGAAGATGTGCGCTTGCGATACCGCTATCTAGACCTACGCCGGGAGCGTATGAGTCAGAATTTACAACTACGTCACCAAGTTGTCAAGGAAATGCGCCGTTTTCTCGAAGATGAACAGCATTTTATCGAAGTGGAAACGCCAATTTTAACTCGATCGACTCCCGAAGGAGCGCGGGATTATCTGGTTCCTTCCCGTGTCAACCCGGGCCAATGGTACGCTTTACCCCAATCACCGCAACTATTTAAGCAATTATTAATGGTGTCGGGAATGGATCGCTACTATCAAATCGCCCGCTGTTTCCGCGATGAAGATCTGCGCGCTGATCGTCAACCGGAATTTACTCAGTTGGATATGGAGATGAGTTTTCTCTCCTTACCTGAGATTTTAGCCCTGAATGAGGCTTTAATCGCTCATATCTTCAAAAAAGTCAAAAATATCGATATAAGCCTGCCCCTGCCCCGTTTAACCTATGCTGAGGCTATGGATCGCTATGGGATCGATCGCCCTGATACCCGTTTTGGCTTGGAATTGGTCAATGTGGCGGAGATTTTTGCCGATTCGGGATTTAAGGTGTTTTCAGGTGCGATCGCTAGTGGTGGGACGGTGAAAGTTTTACCGATTCCCAACGGTAACGAGGCGATTTCTAACGTCAGAATCAAACCGGGTGGGGATTTATTCAAAGAAGCCACCGATGCGGGGGCGAAGGGAATTGCCTACATCCGCGTGCGCGAGGACTACGATTTTGATACCATTGGTGCGATTAAAGATAACCTGACAGAGGCACAAAAACAGGCTTTAATCGAGAAGACTGGCGCAAAACCGGGCCATCTGCTCTTATTTGGGGCGGGAGATACCGATACAGTCAATAAATCCCTATCCCGCCTACGCTTAGTTTTAGGGGAACAATTGGGATTAATTGATCCGGAGAAAATCAACCTCCTCTGGGTGACGGATTTCCCGATGTTTGAATACAACGCCGAGGAAAAACGCCTCGAAGCATTGCATCACCCCTTTACTGCCCCTAATCCCGAAGATTTAGACGATCTAGCCCAGGCTCGCGCCCTAGCCTACGATATGATTTTTAATGGTATTGAAATCGGTGGCGGCAGTTTGCGGATTTATCAACGGGAAGTACAGGAAAAAGTCTTCGCTACCATCGGTCTATCCCCAGAGGAAGCCTATAATAAGTTCGGCTTTTTGTTAGAAGCTTTTGAATACGGAACCCCTCCCCACGGTGGCATCGCCTACGGTTTAGATCGCTTGGTGATGTTGTTAGCAGGAGAAGAATCAATTCGCGATGTGATTGCTTTCCCGAAAACCCAGCAAGCTAGTTGTTTACTCACTTCTGCACCTTCAACAGTGGCAGCGAAGCAATTAAAAGAATTATCCGTTGCTTCTACCTACAAACCGCCATCCTAAGATTAGGGTGGGCATTGCCCACCTAATTTTTGCAAGTCTGTTGACACCATGCTCTTAAATTCTTTTCTGCCCTCACTTCATCCTCTTTAGCAGTGGCTAAAAATTCATAGAGTTTAGTTTTCGGAACTAGGGGAAAAGTGGGACTAAATTCTTCTTCCTGATAAA
>SFCA01000107.1:0-15879 GCA_007095475.1 Microcystis aeruginosa Ma_QC_C_20070703_M131
CGCACCTTGAAAACTAGAGTTATGGGGTTCTATAGGGGAATGCTCCTATAGGTAAAAGCTCTCAGCGTCAAGTACCAGAGAAACCAATTATTTTAGAGGTTTTGAACTGTATCGTAGGGTCCCCCGAGAACAGGCTTCTGTAAGGTCGCGAAAGTCTGAGGAGAGAACCACCCAGAGGTTGGATTTCGCCAAGAATCTAATTCAAGTGGACTCGTTGAGCCAGAAATTCTCAGCAGTGATGCTAGAAGAATCCACTTCCGTTTACGGCGTGGGGTATGTCAAATCATTATTTTCCCTCAGATAAAATTTCTTGGCCAAGCTCCCCACTAGAGACTCACCGTCAAAAACTGCTCATTTACCAATTCCAACCATGACACTTGCTTGCACACCTTACGATTCTGATAATCAAGCCTTGCTGACCCGTCCAGAAAGTAATAGCCAAGCTGGTTTAGCCCCTTTACTGTTAACTGTCGTGGAACTGGTACGCCAATTGCTCGAAGCCCAAATCATTCGCCGGATGGAAAAAGGGGTTCTCAGTGAGTCTGATTTAGATAGAGCCGCAGAAAGTATCCAAAAATTGCAAGAACAAATTCTCTATTTATGTGAAATTTTTGAGGTTGAGCCAGAAGAGTTAAATGTCCACTTAGGAGAGTTTGGAACTCTTTTACCGGAAGCAGGGAGTTATTACCCGGGAGAGGAGGGTATTAAGCCTTCTGTGTTAGAATTAGTGGATCGACTCCTCAATACAGGGGTTGTTGTGGAAGGAAATGTTGATCTGGGTTTAGCTCAACTAGATTTAATTCATCTCAAGCTTCGTTTGGTTTTAACTTCTCAGCCGGTTTAATTTGGGAGAATACTGATGACAGTGGGTCTTTATTTATATGGAATATTTCCCGAACCAGTTCCTGACGGAATCGTTTTGCAAGGGATTGATAATGAGCCAGTTCACAGTGAGATGATTGAGGGTTTTAGTTTTCTCTACTCCGCTGCTCATAAAGAGAAGTATTTGGCATCCCGTCGCTATTTAATTTGCCATGAAAAAGTATTAGAAACTGTCATGGAAGCAGGGTTTACAACGTTGTTGCCCCTGCGGTTTGGCTTAGTTATCAAAACCTGGGAATCCGTCACCGAACAATTAATTAATCCCTATAAAACCCAACTGAAAGAATTATTTGCTAAACTGTCAGGACAACGAGAGGTTAGCATTAAGATTTTTTGGGATAATCAGTGGGAATTACAAGCGGCTTTGGAGTCTAATCCTAAGTTGAAGCAAGAACGGGATGCGATGATGGGGAAAAACTTAAATATGGAAGAAATTATTCATATAGGTCAACTCATTGAAGCCACTGTATTGCAACGGAAACAAGACATTATTCAAGTCTTTAGAGACCAATTAAATCATCGCGCCCAAGAGGTGATTGAAAGCGATCCGATGACGGATGACATGATTTACAATGCAGCTTATTTAATTCCCTGGGAGCAAGAGCCAGAATTTAGCCAAAACGTTGAAGCGATCGATCAGCAGTTTGGCGATCGCCTAAGAATTCGCTATAACAATTTAACCGCACCCTATACCTTTGCCCAACTTGTCTAAGGAGAGTATTAGTTATGTTTCTCGATCTTTTATTTCTTCCTGTTACCGGTCCTATTGGGGGTCTGATCTGGATTGGGGAGAAAATTCAAGAGCGTGCAGATATAGAATATGATGAGTCTGAAAATTTGCACAAATTATTATTATCCTTACAACTAGCTTACGATATGGGCAATATTTCTGAGGAAGAGTTTGAAATTCAGGAAGAAGAACTTTTATTAAAAATTCAAGCCTTAGAAGAAGAGGCGGCAGAAAACGAATCTGAATCTTCTCTCTAGAATTTTTCTATACTTCCCACGTTCAGAACTGGCAATCTTTCCCACCACATAGATCATGAACAAAATCACAAATTGTAAGCTTAGTAAGGGCGGATTTGACAAGCTCAAGAACTCGTTGAAGCTTGGTCAGAACTAGCCCTTGGTTAAGCCTTAATATTCTAGGTAAAAAGTTTGGAAATTACTGGAATTATTAGAGGAGTGAGCAACAGTTTTGGGGGAATCAGGTTTTTTAGCTACACTAGGAGGGTTGGCTGTACGCAAATTTTGAATACTTTGTTCTGTAGTCTCAATTTGCTCTGTCACAGACGTGAGACGACTTTTTAACTGCTGAATCTGCCGCTCCATCATTTCTAATTTTTCTTGGATACGTTGTTTTTCAGTAATTAACTTATAAAGCTCAAGTTGCTGATCTGCTTCAGATTGTTTCCGAGGCATGGTGCTAATTTTAGATCTAATTGGTCTGGGTGGACGAGTGGTTGTCATAACAATCCCTGAATAACTTAGAATATTCTAGCATATCAACGCCCCAATATAAAAACTTGTAAAAAATCGTCAATTTTCTTTTGGTAAACCCTATGAAATTGTACAATCTATATACTTACGCTTTTTTGAAAACCCCCATAGAAAGCCTAACACTACCCGTTGGAATGGCTAACCCATTGTTACTGATAACTGGTGGAGAGCTATCGGCCGTAGTCGAACCCGAAGTTAGTTTAGACACTTTACAAAATGATGATGAACGCTTGATTCAATCCGTTTTATGTCATGATCGAGTCATCTGTCAATTATTTCAACAAACCACTATTTTACCCTTACGTTTTGGCACATCTTTTTTAGAGTCAGAAAATTTACTGACTCATCTTTGTTCTCATGGCCAAGAATATCAAGAAAAAATTGAAGAACTTGAGGGAAAAGGAGAATATCTTTTAAAATGTATTCCCCGTAAGCCAGAGGAGCCTGTACTCTTTTCTGAAAGCAGGGGCAGACAATATTTTTTAGCCAAAAAACAGCTTTATGAAGCCCAACAAGATTTTTATACTTTGCAAGGTTCGGAATGGACAAATCTCGTGCATTTAGTGGACCAAAGCTATTCGTCAACGAGAATTATTACTGCTCCAGGGACAGAATCACGAATTTATCTTTTAGTTGATTTTCAAGAAGAACCTTTACTAATCGAGCAAGTCTTGCATTGGCAGAAAGCCTGCCCCCGTTGGGAATTACAATTAGGACAAGTTTCTCCCCCCTATCACTTTACTTAACTTGATTTCTCTATGACTAACTTTAACTTGGTAAATAACTCTCTAAGTCGTTATGACACTCGACATTTAGTTATGTTTAGTGGCAAAGGAGGAGTGGGAAAAACCACCCTTTCCTGTGGATTTGCTCGCCGTTGGGCTAAATTATTTCCCGAGGAACAAATCCTGTTAATATCAACCGATCCTGCTCATTCTTTAGGGGATGTATTGCAAACAGAAGTTAGCGATCAAGCATCACCTGTAAAAGACTTACCCAACTTAAAAGTTAGGGCATTAGATGCGGAAAAATTGCTCTTAGAATTTAAAGAAAAATACGGAAAATTTTTAGAACTTTTAGTAGAACGGGGCAGTTTTGTTGAAGGAGAAGATTTAACTCCTGTTTGGGATTTAGACTGGCCAGGTTTAGATGAAATTATGGGTCTATTAGAAATTCAGCGATTACTTATTGACAATGTTGTAGATCGAATTGTTGTTGATATGGCTCCCTCTGGTCATACCTTGAATTTATTGGGAATTAAAGACTTTTTAGAGATTATTTTAAATTCTTTAGAGTTGTTTCAAGAAAAACATCGTGTTATTTCGCAAACTTTTTCAAAAACCTACAATGCCGATGATGTGGATGACTTTTTAGTCAAAACACAAGCAGAATTAACCGAAGGCAAACGAATCCTACAAGATCGGGATTTTACCCTTTGTTTAATTGTGGCAATTGCCGAACCGATGAGTTTCTTAGAAACCGAACGATTACTCAATAGTTTGCATCACTTAAATATTCCCTGCGGCAGCTTATTTATTAATCGAATTCTAACGGATCCTAATCAAAATTTAGATCGCTATAGTGAGCAACAGCAACTCCTGGATAAATTCCTAAAAATTCCAGGTCAAGAGACAATTTTTACCCTGCCCCAACAATCAAAAGAACCCCTAGGAGGTGAAGCATTAGATCAGATCATGAGTCAAATTAAAATCATCGAAAAAGTAGAATTTACTCCCCCGCCTCCTATTCAATGGCCGCAAAAAATTCTGCCGAGTTTTAGTGATTTTATTGACGACAAACGCCAACTCATTATCATTGGTGGCAAGGGGGGGGTGGGAAAAACCACCGTTGCCGCGGCCATTGGTTGGGCGTTAGCTAATCGTCATCCCGATCAAAAAATTAGAATTATTTCTATTGATCCAGCGCATTCTTTGGGAGATGCCTTTGGGACAAAGTTAGGACATCAATCCACACAATTAACTGCTAATTTAAGTGGTCAAGAAGTTGATGCTAATATCATTTTAGAAAAATTTCGGGATGATTATTTATGGGAACTGGCAGAAATGATTAGTGGTGAAGGTAAGGAAGAAGGAAACATCAAACTAGCTTATACTCCAGAAGCTTGGCGACAAATTGTAGCTCAATCTCTGCCAGGAATTGATGAAATGTTATCCCTAGTAACAGTGATGGATTTATTAGACCAGAAACAACAAGATTTGATTATTTTAGATACGGCTCCTACCGGTCATCTCCTGCGATTTTTGGAAATGCCAACGGCCTTAGGAGATTGGTTAAGTTGGATTTTTAAGCTTTGGATGAAGTATCAAAATGTCTTAGGGCGTGTAGATTTAATGGGACGATTGCGAACCTTAAGACAACAGGTGATGTCTGCCCAGAAAAAACTCAAAGACCCCCAACATACAGAATTTATTGGAGTTTTGCAAGCCCAAGATGCTATCGTTGCCGAACAACTGCGATTGACAGCATCTTTGAAAAAAATGGGAGTCTATCAACGTTATGTCGTGCAGAATCGTTATCATGCTAATGAGGAAATTGATCGGGATTTATTCCCAGATCAAACTTTGATTCGCTTACCCAGTTTACCCCGGTCAGTAGAACCTCTGGCCCGGGTAAAAAGCGCGGCAGATCTGTTATTTTAAAGGTAATTAGTCTGCTCAAGTCGGACTTCTTCACCCCATCTATCACCCAGTCCCCACGGCAATTCTCATTTTGAAACGATTTTGCGTTGTTTCAGCGATCTAGAGACTCGTTAAGAATTATTAACCCCTCTAGGTGCAAGGGTTTTAATGTCATGAAACCTTAAAATGAGAATTGCTGCAGTCCCCATCTTTCACTTGACTCAGGAGAAATTTTATGGCAGAATTATTCAAAGGCTTCGAGCAATTAGTCGAACTGGCTAAAATCTTGGAAGAGAAACTGGAAAAAGGGGAAATTAAAACCGAAATGCAATTTAATTCCCGTCCCTTGAGTAATATTCCCCGTTCTGGCGGTATTCCCCGTTCAGGGGTAGTTTCTCGTCCGAGCAATTCTGGCGGGGATGATTTTGAGGTCAATCGCAATCGGTCATCTCCCACTGATTCAGGGGTTGAAGACACTGTGACACCGCCCGAAGGACCGACCACGGCTTCCCTGAAAGATGTTGGTGGCTTGACGGAAGTGATTAAAGAACTCAAGGAACTAATTGCCATTCCCCTGAAACGCCCTGACTTGTTGGCCAAGTTAGGACTTGAACCCACTCGCGGCGTTCTCTTAGTCGGACCACCTGGAACCGGTAAAACCCTGACTGCCCGTGCTTTGGCCGAAGAACTCGGTGTTAACTATATTGCCTTAGTCGGACCAGAGGTGATCAGCAAATATTATGGGGAAGCCGAGCAAAAACTGCGGGGAATTTTTGAGAAAGCCGGTAAGAATGCGCCTTGTATCGTTTTTATTGACGAAATTGATAGCATGGCACCCGATCGCAGTAAAGTTGAAGGGGAAGTAGAAAAAAGACTGGTGGCCCAATTGCTGGGTTTAATGGATGGCTTTGCCCAAAGTCAAGGGGTGATTGTTCTAGCGGCGACAAACCGTCCCGACCATCTTGACCCTGCCCTCCGTCGCCCCGGACGGTTTGACCGAGAAGTCCTCTTTCGGGTGCCTGACCGCAAAGGCCGTTTAGAAATCCTGCAAATTCTCACCCGTTCCATGCCCTTAGATGAATCAGTTTCCTTAGCTCTGATTGCCGATAATGCGGTGGGATTTGTCGGGTCAGATTTAAAAGCCGTTTGCCAGAAAGCGGCCTATAGTGCTTTGCGACGCCAGGTTCCTACGATTGACTCGCAAATTCCAGAAACAATGACGGTGGTGCAAGCCGACTTTTTGCAAGCCCTTAAAGAAGTTAAACCGGCGGTATTGCGCTCTGTGGAAGTGGAATCTCCCCATGTGGACTGGGACAATATTGGCGGACTTGAACAGATTAAACAAACCCTACAGGAGTCCGTGGAAGGGGCATTACTCCATCCGCAATTATATACGCAAACCAAAGCCCAAGCTCCCAAAGGGATTTTACTTTGGGGTCCCCCTGGAACGGGAAAAACCTTATTGGCCAAAGCGGTTGCATCTCAGGCGCGAGCTAATTTTATCAGTATTAATGGACCTGAGCTTTTGAGTAAATGGGTAGGGGCGAGCGAACAAGCGGTGCGTGAGTTGTTTGCCAAAGCTCGTCAGGCAGCCCCTTGTGTGGTTTTTATTGATGAAATTGATACTTTAGCGCCGGCAAGAGGTCGTTATAGTGGGGATTCGGGAGTGAGTGACCGGGTTGTGGGACAAATCCTCACGGAGTTAGATGGTTTGCAAACGGGGGCAACCATTTTAGTGATTGGAGCCACTAATCGCCCAGATGCGTTAGATCCGGCCTTATTGCGAGCGGGACGGTTGGATTTACAGTTAAAAGTTGATTTACCGAATGCCTCTAGTCGTTTGGCAATTCTGGGTGTCCATAATGATGAACGTCCTTTAGAGGATGTGGATTTAGGCTATTGGGCCGAGGCAACCGAAGGCTGGAATGGCGCAGATTTAGCGTTATTATGTAACCAAGCGGCACTGATGGCAATTCGTCGTTATCGCCATCAGGGAATGACTGACCCAGCTGATATTCGCATTACAACGGCTGATTTTAATCATGCTTACCAACTGTTGGTTGAACAGCGTGCCAATTGATTTTTTTCCCCCTTACTTAAAGTAAGGGGGGAGAATCTCAACTCAGGAAAACTATCGTACAAAAGAAAAATTCGCCAAAATGTCTGCATTGACTGTTCGTCGGTGCTATTGTCTAGCTTTTGAGCGTTTTTTCCAGCTGGGCTACCCTTGCTTTCTGTTGCTTCAAATCGGCTAGTTGTTTTAGTAATTGTTCTCTGACTTCATAGCGATAGGCAAAAAAATGCTCGCCTATTCCTAGGGTCGCTAGATACTCTTCTAGCAGACGGGGCTTGACCCAAGCAATCACCGCCAGTTGCCACCAGAAACGGAACCGCGTCGGTCGGATAATCCCCTGCCGCCAGAGCAAGGAACGGAACAATTGCCACTGTTGCCAATCTAATTTACGGTTCGATTTGCCGCGCCATCCCCCCATGATCATGAAATGGTTGAAGGTTCGTTTCAGGTAGTTAACAGGATCGTAGATTTCCCAGAAAGCATCGATGTATTCTTCGGTAATCTCTTCCACCGGGCGAGTTGGCTCAAAGTTCATCATGGCTCCCTGATGGAAAGTGCCCATGCCATCCACCAGACGACCTTCCCGTTGCAGGCGATTCCACAGGGCAGTATTTTGCAGTGCCTGGAGCAGGCTAAACTGCCCCTGGGGAATACTCGCCTCCATAATAAAATCTTTGATCCGCTGCCCTGCGCCTGGTTTCTCATTGTCAAAACCGATAATGAAGCCAGACATAATCTGCAGCCCCATGCGGGTAATTTTATGACAGGATTCGATCAGGGATTGGCGGGTGTTTTGAACCTTGTTAATGCCGATTAAGCTATCGGTATCTGGTGTCTCAATCCCCATAAACACCAGCACAAAGCCGGCCTTGACCATTAACTCGATCAGTTCGCTGTCTTCGGCCAGATTAAGGGAAGCTTCCGTAATCAGTTTAAAGGGATACTGGTGTTGCTCCATCCAGGGGATCAACTCCCGCAGAAACACCTTGGCATTCCGCTTATTGCCAATGAAGTTGTCATCCACAACAAAAATGTAGCGCCTCCAGCCCAGTTGATATAACGTCTCCAACTCAGCTAACATTTGTTCTGAGGTTTTGGTGCGCGGTTTGCGGCCATAGAGGTTGATGATGTCACAAAATTCGCATTGAAAGGGGCAACCCCGAGAAAACTGCACGGTAATCGCCAGATAGGCATCCAGATCTAGTAGATCATAGCGGGCGATCGGTGTCATGGTGACATCAGGTTTCTCGCTGGCTCTAAAGACACCACTCGGTTCACCCCGCTCCAGGGCCGCCAGGAACAGCGGGATTGTCAGTTCTCCTTCATCGAGAATCAGGTAATCTGCCCCAGCTTTTTGGGCGACTTCTGGATAGGAGGTGGGGTAAGGCCCGCCCACAGCCACTTTTTTACCCAACTGCAACCCTTTGGCAATCAATTCTTGAAAGTCTTGTTTCTGAATGATCATGGCGGAGATGATTACCAAATCGCACCACTCCCAATCCGAAGCCGTTTCCAATCGGACATTGCGATCAACAAACCGGATTTCCCAATCGGATGGCAATAGGGCCGCCACCGTAATTAAACCCAGGGGCGGATTGGTTGATCTTAAACCGGCTAGATCTAAAGTCTCTTGATAGGACCAAAAGGAGTTGGGCATCAGCGGCCACAGTAATAGGGCTTTCATTCAGGTGTCTCCAACGAAGAAGCTATATGCTTTACATACTAGCCACAAAGCCCAAGTCGATCAAGACTGTTTTAACATCTTTTTTTACTAATAAATTAGTTCTAAATAAATCGTGAAAAAACAGCAATTTTTTCGAGATTAGCACAATTAAATGCACGATGCTTGCTAAAAACTCGTGTTTTCCCATTTTTATCAACGCGCTCTGGGGGCTGTGTGCCTCTTTTGGGTATTTTTGGTTAGGTTCCCTAAAAAATGCTGATTCTGAAAAACCCTCTTAAAATTCGCAAGCACCGAATAGTAAGGGTTTCGTTTCAGTCCCTAGGAAGCCTGTTTTATCGGAAAAACACCAGTTACTAGACCTCTGGACAATGACTATTTCTGGTCAGGTAAACATAAGCGTAATTACACTATTTTATCCCGACCCATCATGACTCAACTACCATAAAATATAGTTTATGTCTCTTTAATTTTGGAAGATGAATAAATTAAATAACTGGTAATTATAGTCATATTTATGAACAAGATCAATTATAGTCAGCTAATTGACCCGATTAATTCTCCTCACTTAGGAGAGGAACAATCTCGCAGATAGCCAGTCAATCATCCTCGGGTGTGATTGTCTGGTTTTAACTAATTGCGGTAAAATTAACCTAAACTCTCTATCGGCAAATTCGATGACTTCCTTCACTACTTCCCTGGCTCTTTTAAGTCAATTTAAATTGGGAGATTTAAACTTAGAAAATCGTCTTGTGCTTGCTCCCATGACGCGAGCGCGAGCCGGAGAAAAACGTCTTGCCAATGAGATAATGGCCGAGTATTACCGGCAAAGGGCCAGCGCCGGATTAATGATTACAGAAGCGACGGTAATTTCTCCCCAAGCTAACGGTTGGCAAAATACCCCCGGTATCTACACCGATGAACAAGCGCAAGCATGGCAAATGGTGACAAAAATCGCCCAAAGAAAAGGAACACCAATTTTTTGTCAATTGTGGCACTGTGGTCGCGCTTCTCATCCCATTTTTCAGGAAAATGGGGCTTTACCGGTTGCCCCTTCCGCAATTAAGATTAAGGGGGAGTTGCATACACCCATAGGTAAACAGCCCTACGAGACCCCTAGAGCCTTAGAAACCGAGGAAATCCCCGCAATTGTCGCCGATTACCGCAAGGCCGCTCAGAGGGCAAAATTAGCGGGGTTTGATGGCATAGAAATTCACGGGGCTAATGGTTATTTAATCGATACTTTTCTACAATCGGTTACTAATCAGCGTCAGGATAAGTACGGTGGCAGTTTGGCAAATCGCTATCGTTTTTTACAGGAAATAGTCGAGGCAATTTTAACTGTTTTTCCCAGTCATCGGCTGGGGGTGCGTCTGTCTCCCAATGGGGTCTATAATGACATGGGTTCCGAGGATTTTCGAGAAACTTTTCTCTATGTTGCCCAAAGATTAAATGAGTACAATTTAGCTTATTTGCATCTGCTAGATGGCTTGGCTTTTGGTTTTCATGAAAAGGGTAAACCGATGCTTTTATCCGAGTTTCGGGCTGTTTTTAACAGTGCTTTAATCGGCAATTGTGGTTATACAAAAGAAACTGCTGAAGCCGCTATTCAGTTAGGAAATGCGGATTTAATTGCTTTCGGTCGCCCCTATATCAGTAATCCCGATTTGGTGGAAAGATTCGCTAACAATTGGCCCCTTAATCCCGATGCTGAGATGAAGGATTGGTATTCTTTTGACAAGGAAGGTTATATCGATTTTCCCAGCTATAAACCTTAGATTTCATCGTAAAACCGGGGTTGGGACAACGAAGGGAATCGATCGCCTCTAAATAACTCGGCATCGGTTCATCACCCAACAGACAAGCACTGCGATCCACGCTAATCATATCATCACCCCAAAACACCTGACCCAGAGGAATAGATTTTCCTCGATCCGGTCGCCAATTACTACTAAAATATTTGAGATTAGCGTCCACCACTGCCCCATCAAAAAGATGACCGATACAAAAATAAACATCCTGTAAAATTAGCGGTACGGAGGGGCGATGTAATTGCCCCCGGGAGTTGGGACTACGGGCCTGATAATGACTACGGGGAAAGAGTCCATAGAGATTTTTTAAAGAAGCAGAAATCAAGGGTTCATCCTTTAAATGGGTGCGTTTTAAGGTTCCAATCGTGATCCGACAGTCCACTTCTTCGATAATTTTAGGGGCAAACATCGAGGAAAAACGGACAGGAAAAGGGGAAAGATTCGGATATTCTTGCTGGGGTAAACTATCAGCATCAAGAATAGTTATTCCAGGATCGAGAATAGATTTTACTCCCAAAATATCGATAATTTCTCTCAAAGAAATAGCCGAACAAACTCCCTCTACCAAGATAATTTCTGCCCTGGGATTTACCCCTCTCAATCCCCGCAAAACTTGACTTAATACCGGCAGACTAACCGTTACCGGTGGTGGCACAGGATAACCTAAATTAGGTTTAATTAAAATACGTTTAGCTGTGATAGCTGCCGGGGGAGGTTGATAAACAAAATCCGCCATAGCTGAATTTTTTACCCCGGCAGTAATTGAGGATTGGGTAATCATAGAGAGGAAAATAAATCAATGAGAAGCTGACAGATTAGCCAGATCATTTAGGGAATTTACTTGCTGTAAAGCTTGCCAGATTACCCCAGAATCGGCCCCAGGAAAATGGCTATTTTCACTAATATAACGCTTCCAGTCCTTAGTTCCGGGCTGACCGGCAAAAAGCTGTAAAAGATGTTTGCTGATCTGGTGTAATTTATAACCTTTACTCACCCACTCATCGATGTAGGGAAGCATTTTTTTGATGACTTCTTCCCGGGTAGGAGGAGTAACCGATTCCCCATAAAAATCTCGATCGACTGTGGCAAATAAATAGGGATTATCGTAGGCTGCCCGACCGATCATGACTGCATCTACGAATTGTAAATGTTGTCTAGCCTGTTCTAAATTAATGATACCGCCATTAATTTCAATAAACAAATGGGGAAACTGATTTTTCAGGCGATAAACATCATCGTAACGTAAGGGGGGGACGGTGCGATTTTCCTTGGGACTTAATCCCTGTAACCAAGCTTTACGCGCGTGGATGGTAAAACGTTGACAACCCGCATCCGCGACAATACGGACAAAATTCGCCATATTTTCGTAACTATCCTGATGATCAATGCCAATTCTCTGTTTTACAGTCACGGGAATCGATACAGCTTGATTCATTGCCGATATTCCCCTCGCGACTAATTCCGGGTTAGCCATCAAACAAGCGCCGAAATTGCCCTCTTTTACCCGAGAACTAGGACAACCCACATTGAGATTTACCTCGTCATAACCCATATCTTCGGCTATTTTAGCGCATTCTGCCAAAAGACGGGGATTATCACCCCCTAACTGCAAAGCTAGAGGTTTTTCTACTAGGGAGAACCCCAGCAACTTATAGCGATCGCCGTGTTGAATCGCCATCGTCGTGATCATTTCCGTGTAGAGAAGGGGACGACGGCTAATTTGTCGCCAAAAATAGCGAAAATGGCGATCGGTATAATCCATCATCGGCGCCACACTTAAAATACTGCCCATCTTTCCCTTGATTTTTTCGCTGATCGGGACATTCTCCGGGAAAACCCAGAGAATAACCAGTCTTCCTACCAAGATATTTTAAAGCTTTTTGGTAAGTTGACTATCTAAATTACTCGTTAAGACTGCACGGGAGTTGGGAGAAGGGAGCTTTTTTGACTTACCTCCGTGGGATATTTGCTCCTTTAATCGTGTCGCGGATGACGATTTTTTGTTCTTTGGAATAACCGGCAAAAGAACGAGTGGCAAGTAACTCAATTTCTATCCCCGTACCCGATCGCAAAGATTCCACGGGTAAGGGTAATTGACCGATATCCAGAATAAATTGATTGCCGTCCTGTCGGACTAAATTAGCGGGCATATCTCCTTCGTAGCGAGTGACAAAATCGGTTCTAGGACTGGTTTCCAAGTCGTCTGCTTGCCAACGAGTGACCCGATAACGCACCTTAAATTTAGTGCCAATTAAATTCGATTGGGAAGCTTTATCTTCAAGAAAAAGCCTTAAATCAGTACCATTTCCTGTAATATCTTTTGCTTCTAATTGGGTGACATCTCGTTCAAAAACAGCATTATAAACGACAAATTCCGTAACATTATTGCGTTTTTGAGTGGTTCCCTCGATCCAGAGGTCACTGGGGACAGTTACCTTCATTTCCTTTTGATCATCGAGGGTTAAAGTAAAACGCTGATTAGCAAACCGGTTAAACTCTTGGGGCGCATTCCAAATTAAAATAAAAGAACGTTCCGATCGATCTAATAAAATCCGATATTGATCATCGATTAGGGAACCGGGGGCAAATAAAGACATTGCCCCGGTGCGAGTTTCCCAACTATTTTTAGATAGAATATAACCCCGTTCTTTTAACTCCGACAGGGGAACAGTTGCGCTCGGTTGATCGGCAGTTAAAGGGCGATCGATTTGAATGAAAGTTAACTGTCCTAAACGTCCCCCGCGACCGTTACGACCACTATTACCCGTCGCCCCATCCAGACCATCCTGACAGCTAAATTCTCTGGTGGTACAGCTATAATTGGCATCACCCGGCCTACCGCTGCAGGTTTGAATTGTCCAAAAAGGTTGGGAACAGCGACAACCTTTACCCCCTTGGCCTCCCTGACCCCCAAAACCCCCGGCGCCTCCGGCCGCATTGACCGTTACTTGTCGGAGAAAATCTAAATTAGTGGCATAGAGGGTTAAAGCGCCCCCATTGCCCCCATCACCACCATCACCCCCATTGCCACCGTTGCCACCACCGGCCGCCTGGAGATTTCGTGTGACGTTGCCCGGTTGACCGCTACAGTTGCCATCGCTGCCATTGCTGCCATTTTCACCATCTACCCCTTTTTGTCCCGAAATATCGAGTTTTAGGGGAGAACCATCGAGAAAAAGGGTTAAACTGTCACTATTTCTGCCTTGGCTGCCGACCTTGCCAGCTTTTCCGCTTTGGCCCTGTTTGCCGAAAGTCTGTACATCGGAACCTTGGGCTAACCAAGAACAGCGATCGCCTGTCACCGTGGCGGGCATTAGGTACGGTAAAGGGATAAAAAAGGTGAATATTAATGATTTAGCCCAAAAATTCATGATTTTAGCGAATTTATCCGCAAAGACTCCGATCAATTCCCTCTTGATGACTTTTAGATCTAGATTTTTGTTTCCCCTCTATCAATAAGGTGCGCTATCATCCTACACTTACTTTGAGAAGGAAACAGCCAATCGCGAGGGTTACGCGCGTGAAAAAAGTATTAGCTATTATCTTAGGTGGCGGGGCTGGAACTCGCCTTTATCCGTTAACGAAACTGCGGGCAAAACCTGCCGTCCCCCTAGCGGGAAAATATCGCTTAATCGATATTCCCGTCAGCAATTGTATTAACTCCCAGATTGACAAAATCTATGTGTTGACGCAATTTAATTCCGCTTCCCTCAATCGTCACCTCAATCGTACCTATAATTTTACGGGTTTTAGTGATGGTTTCGTGGAAGTTTTGGCCGCTCAACAAACCATGGAAAATCCTCAATGGTTCCAAGGCACGGCCGACGCGGTACGACAATACATCTGGACGATGAAGGATTGGGATATCGATGAATATCTAATTCTCTCGGGAGATCATCTCTATCGCATGGACTACAGCAAGTTCATCGAACGCCATCGGGAAACCAACGCCGATATCACTTTATCGGTGGTTCCCATCGATGAACGTCGGGCCTCCGCTTTTGGGGTGATGAAAATTAATGATTCGGGGCGAATTGTCGATTTTTATGAGAAACCCAAAGGGGCAGAATTGGAAAGAATGCGGGTAGATACGACGATTTTAGGCTTAAGTCCCGACCAGGCCCGTCAAAGTCCCTACATCGCTTCCATGGGAATTTATGTCTTTAAAAAGAATGTTTTAATCGATCTGCTCGATGCCAATAAAGAACAGACCGATTTCGGCAAGGAAATTATTCCCTCGGCGGCTAAAGACTACAATCTTCAGGCTTATTTATTTAAGGGTTACTGGGAAGATATCGGGACGATTGAAGCCTTTTATGAGTCTAATCTCGCCTTGACCCAACAACCAAATCCCGCCTTTAGTTTCTACGATGAAAAAGCCCCCATCTATACCCGTTCTCGCTATCTGCCACCGACAAAAATGCTCAATTGTACGGTGACAGAATCGATGATTTCTGAAGGTTGTATTCTCAAAGAATGTCGCATCCATCACTCGATTTTAGGTATTCGTAGTCGAGTCGGCAAAGACTGCACGATCGAGGATACAATGCTGATGGGATCGGACTTTTATGAGTCTTTCCCCGAACGGGAAAGTCTCATCGGAAATGGCAAAATTCCCGTGGGTATCGGCCCCGGTTCCACTATTCGTCGGGCAATTGTGGACAAAAATGCTCGCATTGGTGCCAATGTTTTAATTGTTAACAAAGATCGTGTGGAAGAAGCTAATCGCGAAGATTTAGGTTTCTATGTTCGCAGCGGCATCGTGGTTATTTTCAAAAATGCCACTATTCCCGACGGGACGGTGATTTAATCTATCAGTTATCAGTTATCAGTTATCAGTTATCAGTTTTTCCATTTTTCGGCTCTTCTGGTTTCTGTGTGGAAACGAGGTCTATACTGATAGAATATCCGCAAAATAGCCCTAAAAGTCTTGCCCAATAAGCATTTCACGACTCCATAAGCAAAAATTATCACACACAGTCGAGAAGAGCCATTTTTCTAGTTATTATTACCTTGTTCTAGCTGAAGGCTGATGGCTTCAGCTAATTACCTAGACAATTCCCTTGAAACCATAAGTAGCTGGTTATAATTAAATTAAAAATGGATTTTAGGTTCGATCCCCCCTGCCCCCCTTAATAAGGGGGGTGCCGATCCCCCCTTAGTCCCCCCTTAATCCCCCCTTAATAAGCTATCCATTAGTCACATCTTTCTTAACATAAAATTTGACAAAAAGAGAAAAGTGTGCCAGATGGCTCAAGGGGGTTCTATAGGGGGACTAATTTGATGAGATAG
>SFCA01000108.1:0-16956 GCA_007095475.1 Microcystis aeruginosa Ma_QC_C_20070703_M131
TTTCCTCTAAGCTTGTACTCTAAAACAAACATTTTGCGTTATCGACCTACTACGCAAACTATTCTAGCATACTAAAATTAAATTGGCAACTATAGATTAGAGTTATTTTTAGTCGTGCTCGTGTCACTGAGCCTTTACATCGAAGCCCCTCGAAATGTGACGAAGTGCTGTTCTATGCTGGTCGGCTTTTCATCTCCGAGGTGAAACCGAGAGCCTTCAAGCCGACATTATAGGTAAACACTAGAGGGATCGGAGAAAGTTTCTTAAAAGTTCCTTGCCGGCAGTGGTTAAAATACTTTCGGGATGGAATTGTACCCCTTGAATCTGGGGGTAATCCCGATGACGGACTCCCATGACCGTACCATCTTCTACCCAGGCCGTGATCTCTAAATTATCCGGCATGGTGGAGCGATCGATCACTAAACTATGGTAACGGGTGGCAGTAAAAGGATTTTCTAAGCCTTGAAATACCCCTTCACTGTTGTGATAGATTGGGGAAGTTTTGCCGTGCATCAAGACTGGGGCCGAGACCACATCCCCTCCGAATACCTGACCGATACTTTGATGACCGAGACAGACCCCCAAGATTGGCAAATGGGGGCCAAATTTGGCG
Source organism: Microcystis aeruginosa Ma_QC_C_20070703_M131 (assembly GCA_007095475.1). Taxonomy (GTDB): domain Bacteria; phylum Cyanobacteriota; class Cyanobacteriia; order Cyanobacteriales; family Microcystaceae; genus Microcystis; species Microcystis aeruginosa_I. The sequence goes on from SFCA01000108.1 coordinate 614, forward strand.
ATTAATTCCAGAGATATGCCCGCATCGACCGGACGACCAGGACCGGGGGAAATGACAATTCCATCCGGCCGCATTTGTTCGATCGTGGCCAGATCGATTTTATCATTACGATAGACCTCGATCGGCAAGGCGATCGGGAACTCAGCCGCTAATTCTCCCAAATACTGGACCAAATTGTAGGTAAAACTATCATAGTTATCGATGACGATTATCAAGAGTCTCTCTCCTTTCTCTAGCCTCGCTCAGTATTTTTATTCTACATCCCTACTGTCTCGATCGAGATAGCCGGGGTGTAGGGGGTAGGCTATTTTTGAGCCGTCAGCTAGAATCTGCCCGGAATTGCTAATTACAGCCTAAACTATCCCTTGTGGCCACTCCCGTGACGGGATTAATGCCATCGGCCCGTTCACACATTAACTTGACCTGATAGTTATCAATTACCGCGTTAGTGAAATCGGCCCCGGTAATAATTGTGTCATAAAAACGGCTGCGAGTAGCGATCGCATCGGTAAAAATAGTATTAGTTAAATCGGCAAAATCGAGGGTAACTCTATCCACCAAAGAGGCGGTTAAATCGGCCCCTTTTAAGTTAGCTTTTAAGAGGACAGCCTCGGTGAGAATGCTATAGGATAAATCGGCCCCTTCTAGGTTAACTCCCCGCATTGCGGCAGCTGCGAAAACTCCTCCGCGCAAATCCTGATGGGAAAAATCCCGATCTTGCAGCTGGGCAAAACTATAGTTAATCGTTTTATCTTGGGCCAAGGCCACCGGACGGGCCGCGAAAAGTAGCCACAGAATCGCCAGCAAAATAATTAAAACCAGACTAAAAAAATTTTTCAACATTGTTACTGTTGAGCGTCGAGAAACTGGGCCACATCATCACCCACCCGAATAGTTAGGTCTGAGTCTAAAGCACCAGTGGAGGATGATTCTACTTTACCGATTCCCAATTGATTTTTCAAGAGGTTAGCGGACTGAATATCACCTTTTTGGGCAATAATTGCCGTGGTTTCTAGCTTTTGGGAGGAGTCATCGCTAATATAAACATTTGTGTAGCCCTGTTTGGCCAGATAATCACGACTACGACGGGCTAAACCTTTGGTATGGGTGGCATTTTGGATGGCAATCCGCAGACTATAAACGGAGGTTTCTCCCCGCGAATAGTTATCGGTAAAATTATTAGCCACAATGGTTCTAATTTCGCGACGGTTCAAAATCCAATAACTGCGACCATCGTATTCCTCGAGGCTATTAAACCGGCCGGGGAGTAGGATCATTCTTAAGTCATCCTGTTTAATTTCCCGGCCAAAATTAGCGATAGCCAGCATTTCCTCGACGCTTAAGTTCGTATCGATATATTGTTGTAAAACCTGTACTGCTTTCGGGAGACTGGGGAGAATTGTCGGACTAAAAATCTTTTGTTGGAGTGCTTTTAACAAAATTTGTTGTCTTTGTACGCGACCAATATCGCCGTATTGCTGATTACGAAAACGGGCAAATTGTTCTGCTTGGTCGCCGTTGAGATTTTGCCAACCCTCTTGTAAATCAATTTCTAATTTTTGGGTGACATCTTTATGATACATTCGTTCGGGTACATAAACCTCTACACCCCCGACTAAATCGACTAATTCCTTAAAGGCATCGGTAGTCACCCGCACATAGCGATCAACGGTGACATCCCCTAAAGTATTATTGACCACTTCCGCCGCTAGAGTTGGTCCACCGTGAACATTGGCATCGTTAATTTTAGTGAAACCGTGGCCGGGGATTCTGACGCGGCTATCGCGAGGGATAGACAGCATTCTCACGGTTTTATCGCTAGGATCGAAGCGCACTAGGAGCATGGTGTCGCTGCGACCTTTAAATACATCGTCGCTGTTTTTGGCATCTAAAACTCGATCGATGCCCATAACTAAAATATTAACAGGACGAGAAAGCTGCTGGTTAATTAAGCTATTCCAAGCTTGAGCCTCAAGGATGTCTGTTTGAGTGGGAAAAGTCGTTTTTTGGAAGATGGCCCCAATGGGTGCGGGTAAGGGACTAATTAAAGCGACGGCAGCCCCAACAGTGGCGGAAACTAGGGCGGTAAAACTGAGGGTTATTCCCCAAAATAAGCCCTTTTGCAGGGGAGATGCTTTTTTTAAACCGGACATGACTGAACTGACCACCGTGACGGTATTTTCTGAGTTTTGGCTGTATTCTTGCTTTTCAAACCGCCCCGAAACATTGGCCATGGACTAACCTCAACATCTGATTAAAAGCTTACTTTAGGAGGTGACTGCTGATCCCTAGAATCTATCTCTAGCCCAAAAGTTCCAGATATTCGCCACCCCCCCCTCGCCAGCTATTGTAACATATTGTTAAGGAACTGGCTATCCTAGACCTCTTGTAAAAATCAAAAATTGTTGTTAGGGTTAGGAGTCGGTAGCCAGTAGTCAGTAGTCAGTAGTCAGTAGTCAGGAGAATTAAGAATGAATAATAAGCAGTTAAATGCTCTATTCACAGATTTTATGCCATTTAATTCTTAAATTCTGAGCTATTTTTTATGCAAACCATCTCCCTTCCCCCATCATCTACCCAGGAATATCTCTGTATAAAAGACTTAAATCTCTACAATTCTCCCAGTTGTCAAGAGTTAGCTACCCAAGCACAACGGGGAAGACAATTAAAATTTATTTCCCTAGAAATTACCGAGAAAGGGCTACAAATTCAGCTAAGGGAAGATAATTATTTAGCTTGGTTATCCCTAGAAGATTTAGATGCAATTGCGGTGGCCACCACAGCTTATCAAAAAATTCCTCTAACTCGTTCGGACATAGAAAAACATATTCCTGAGATTATCACTTTTACTCAGGAAGCAATGAACCGTACCAATCATTATCTCTGGGGGGGAACCCTTGCACCTAATTACGATTGTTCAGGATTAATCCAGGCTGCTTTTGCCACTTTTGGCATTTGGTTGCCGAGGGATTCCTATCAACAGGAAGCTTTTTGTCAAAAAATAAACCGAGAGGAATTACTACCAGGAGATTTAATTTTCTTTGGTGATAAAAGAGTTAATCATCTGGCTTTATATCTAGGGAATAATCAATATATCCACAGTTCAGGAAAAGAAACAGGTAATAATGGTATCGCTATAAATCTGCTCACCGATGATAGGGATAGCGTCAGTCGTCATTATTATCAAAAATTATGGAGTTTTGGTCGAGTTATGCACAATTAATCAGTTATCAGTTATGGGTTTACTGTTCACTGTTTACTCTCCCCCATAGATAATCATGTCAGAAAACATCTCCCTAAGCGGTCTGTCAATTCGTCGTCACATAGGAGTATTGATGTTAACTATAGCAGTTATCATCATCGGTCTTTTTTTTCTAAATCGTTTAGAAGTGGACTTGCTTCCTTCTATCACTTATCCCCGCATTAGTTTAAGGATGAATGTACCTGGAGTTTCCCCAGAAGTTATTCTCGAAGAAGTAACTAAACCCCTAGAAGAAGGAATGAGTGCCACCGAGGGAGTAGTGCAAGTTTATTCAGAAACTCGCGAGGGAAGGATGCGAGTAGATTTATTTTTTCAACCGGGGGGAGATTTAAACGTTGCTTTAAATGAAGCTACCGAAAGTTTTAATCGTGTCCGACAAAATTTACCAGATATTATTGAGGAACCGCGCTTAAACAAATTTGAACCCTCTCGTTTACCCGTCTATGAATTTGCTCTCGTTTCTGATACCCTACCCCTAAAAGATTTAAGATTATTTGCTGATGAAGAATTAGGGAGAGAATTATGGTTTGTGGAAGGAGTGGCAGTGGTGGACGTGATTGGGGGAGTTAGAGAAGAAATTCAAGTTAATATTGACCTGCAGCGATTACAATCTTTAGGAGTGGGATTAAATCAGGTTTTAGACACCCTAAAAAGACGTAATCAGGACATCTCTGGGGGCCGACTAGAGGGGGAAACTGGGGAACCTTTAACCCGCGCGGTGGGGAAATTTAACAACGTAGCGGATATCCAAGATTTAGCACTGACCGATAGTAATAATCCCGAAGAAAAAATCTATCTGCGGGATGTGGCCAGAGTTATCGATGGGACAGAAGAACAAAGAATTTTTGTCACCCTAAATGGAAAAAATGCCGTGCGGGTTAGCGTCCAAAAACAACCGAATGCGAATACGATTGCTGTAGTAGAAGGGGTCAAAAAACGCATTGCCGAATTAAAAAAATCCGGGTTAATGACCGGGGGGATGCAAGTCGTCCCCACTACCGATGAGTCTGTATTTATCCAAAACGCGGTTAATAACGTGGTTTCTTCGGGACTAGCAGGGACAATTCTAGCAGGATTGACTGTATTCGTCTTTCTCGGTTCCCTGCGACAGACTTTTATCATTACCCTAGCGATTCCTCTTTCTACCCTCGTCGCAATCATCTGTATGAAGTTATTTGGGTTATCGATAAATGTGTTTAGTTTGGGAGGATTAGCGCTAGGGGTGGGTATCGTGGTGGATAATTCCATTGTCATGCTGGAAAATATTGCCCTCAAAGTTAATCAAAACCAAAATAAGCGAGATTTTTTAGAAATTGCCCGGAATAGCAGCCAAGAGGTAGAATCTGCTTTATTGGCCTCCACTGCGACTAATCTCGTCTCTATCCTGCCATTTTTATTATTGGGTGGTTTTATTTCCCTGCTGTTTAACGAGATTATCCTTACTATCAGTTTTGCTGTGGCTGCTTCTCTGCTGTGTGCGTTAACCGTTGTTCCCATGTTGGCCAGTCGTTTGTTAAATATGCGGGTTTCTAGTGGTATCCATCGGTTTTGGCTCTTAAAAGTCTTTAGTCAACGTCTAGAAGGTTTAACTATTCTCTATGGTCGTTGTTTAGCTAAAATCATCCGCTACAGAATACCTGTTATCCTGCTGGCCTTTTTAATTTTAGGGGGAAGTAGTTTCTATCTCTGGCAATATATCCCCCAGGAAGTCTTTAGTCGTATTCAAACCGGACAGGTGAACGTTTTTGCTCAATTTCCTCCCGGTATCAATTTAAATGCTAACCGTCAGGTGATGCGGGAAGTAGAAAAGATTTTATTATCACAGCCGGAAACTGAGTATGTTTTTACTACCAGTGGCGGTTCTCTTTTTGGCACAACTACCAATGAAAATATTTTGCGTGCTTCTAGTACGATTAGTCTCAAAAAAGGCACTAATACGGAAGCCTATATCGAACGCATGAGCAAAGCACTAGAGCAATTAAACCTCGTTAACGTGCGTTTGCGTCTCACCCCCGGTCAAGTGCGCGGTATTATTCTTAATAACTCTCCCTCCGTTGGTGCCGATGTGGATGTGATGTTACAGGGACGCGATGGGAAAACTTTAGAGCAAGCTGGTGAAGAAATCCTCAGTATTCTCGATGAAAAAGTCCCTAGTGCGCGTTTTCGTGCCGATGCTGACCCCAGACAACCAGAAATTCAGATTAAACCTGATTGGACACGCTTAAATAGTTTGGGATTGAGTACCCTGGAAGTGGGACAAACGCTACGGACCGCTATTCAAGGATCGATCCCCACCCAACTGCAACGGGGAGAAAGATTAATCGATATCCGGGTGCAATTGGACCCCAACTCGCGGCAAAAAATTAGTGACATATCACAAATACCTATTTTTGTCAATAGACAAGAAGACTTAAAATTAGCAGATATCGCCAGGATTGAAGCGGGAAAAACCCCCGGAGTCATCCAGAGAATCAATCAGCGTCAAGTTTTTATTATTATCGGCAGTTTGGTCGAAGGTGCGAAATTAAGTGACGCACTCGCAGGGGTACAATCGCTTTTAAATTCCACTCCCTTACCCGATGGTATCAGCATTTTACCCAGTGCTGCCGCCACGTCTAATCAAGAAATTCAGGGTTCTTTGGGTTTATTAGCGGGTTTATCGGTATTTTTAGTCTTTGTGGTCATGGCAGTGCAGTATAACTCACTCATAGACCCTTTGGTGATTATGTTAACCGTTCCTTTGGCCCTAGCGGGGGGAATTTTCGGACTATATTTGACCAAAACCCCGATTAATGCCATTGTCATCGTCGGGGTGGTGTTATTGGTGGGCATTGTGGTTAATAACGGGATTATTATGGTGGAATTGGCCAATCAATTGCGGCAAGAATTCGGTTTTACTCGACTACAAGCTATTTTAAAGGCCGCTCCCCAACGTTTACGACCGATTTTAATGACTACCGTGACCACGGTTTTAGGTTTATTTCCCCTCGCTTTAGGATTAGGAGAGGGGGGAGAATTCCTGCAACCTTTAGGAATTGTCGTTTTTTCGGGTTTGTCTTTAGCAACTCTGTTAACTCTGTTTATTATTCCCTGTTTTTACGTTTTATTCTCCAGAAAATAATCTTCTTGCACAGTGGGAAGTATTTTCAGTGAACAGTGAACAGTAATCAGTGAACTGATACTAAATCCGTTGAGTAACGCACAGAAAACGGGTTTCTCCGAGAAACCCGTTTTCTACTCATGCACTCATGCAAAAAGGGGAATAAATAATCAGTCTTTAATAACCAGATTTAGTATGACTCCTGACTCCTGACTCCCGACTCCTATCTCCCTGACTCCTGACTCCTAACCCAATGTTGACCAAAGATAAGCAAAAATTATTTATTGACTCCAAAAACTTGAGAATATTTAAATTAACATTCCGCAATATTTATAAATTCTTAAGAATTAATTGAGAAAGATTTTTATTTAACGACGATGTTCCAATGGTTACAGCGATTTGATAGAATTTCATAGTGGGTTATTTTGTGCTTTTTTGGGCAGCAACGGTTGAAACCCTTGCCACACCTAGAAGGTAATCCTCATTAAGACAGGTAAATGAGTCAATTTCACCCACAACGATGATCTTTTTTTTGTGTAGTTTTATTAGTGGGAGTTGGGGAGTATTTTCAGTGATCAGTAAACAGTAAACAGTGAACTGAAAACTCACATCTGATAACTGATAACTGATAACTGATAACTGACTTCTAACCCGACAAAAAACCTTTTTGGCAAACCCTAAGTTAAATAAGCGATAGTTACCCCTGAACCGCCCTCATTTTGGGGTGCTAATTGAAAGCGTTTTACCTGGGGATGACGGGATAGGAAATCGTGAACACCTTGACGCAATTTCCCCGTACCTTTACCGTGAATAATCCATAATATACCCGATGGGGTAGCCCTGACGATCGCTTGTTCGATATCCGTTTCTGACTCTGCCACCCTGGAACCGCGAATATCGACGGTATTATTAGCAGTGCGAATTAAAGGAGTCTCTTGGGGTTTTGTGGGAGTTTGGGGCAAATTTTTGGCAGGTTTTGGCGCAGTTTCCACTTTTTGACCATCCAAAGACTCAATCTGGTCTAAGGGTAGGGTCATCTTCATCATCCCGAAACGCAGGGAAATCTCCTCTGATTCCGGTGAAATTGCTAAAACTTCGGCAGTTTGTCCCAAATTGGGCAAGCGAACCCTTTCCCCCACTTGCGGACGATAATTAACCTTAGTTTTTTCCGTTTTCGGTAATAACCTTTCTGCGATCGCAGTTAATTCCTCTGTGGCTTTTTGGGCATCTCTACCAGTTTTTGTTCCTGATTGCAATCGGCGAATAACGTCATTAATCTCTGCTTTTGCCGATAATAAAGCCTTTTGTATCTCCTGCTCCTGATAACGCTTTAATTCTCGCTCTCTCTCCTGTAGAGAATTAGCCCGCGTGGACACCTCTGTATAAAATTTCTCCGTTTGTTGGAGTAATTGACTAGCTTCTTGAGCTTTTGACTCCTGTTCCCGTCTTTGCGCTTCCAAACCAGCAATTACTTGATTTATCTCCTCCGATAACCCCCCCAGATGATTTCTCGCTTCGGCCACAATTTCGGGACTTAATCCCAAACGCTGGGCAATAGTTAAAGCATTAGAACGCCCCGGAATGCCCCATAATAGTCGATAAGTGGGGGAAAGAGTGCGATCATCAAACTCTACCGAGGCATTTTCAAAGCGAGAATCTCGATACTTTAACGCTTTTAATTCCCCGTAGTGAGTGGTGGCCACCGTCAGTAAACTATGAGCGGCGAGGTATTGTAAAATAGCGATCGCTAAAGGACTTCCTTCGGCCGGATCCGTACCTGCACCCACCTCATCGAGTAGAACCAAGGAACGAGAATTTAAAGCCGCTAAAATGCGGACAATCCGGCGAATGTGACCCGAAAAAGTCGATAAACTCTGTTGTAAAGACTGTTCATCCCCGATATCGGCCAAAACCTGATCGAACCAGGGGATCTCTACCGGTTCCCGCGCTGGAATAAACAGGCCCGCTTTCGCCATTAAAGCCGCTAATCCGAGGGTTTTTAAAGTAACGGTTTTTCCGCCGGTATTTGGTCCGGTGATGGCAACAACGCGAATTTCTGGGCTAATCTGCACATTTATCGGTACGACCTCCCCCCCCTGTTCATGGTGTTTTTGCCACCAGAGCAAAGGGTGACGCAAATTCCGTAAAGTGATCGTTTCCGAACCATCGATAAAGTGGGGGGGATTACCCTCTAACCATAAACTGTAACGGGCCCTAGCGGTGGCCAGATCGAGCCTAGTAGCGATCGCTAGTAAATATTCTAAATCCTCAAAAGCTTCGGCGATCAGATTACTTAACTGCCGCAGGATTTTTTCTTCTTCGATTTGTTCCAGACGACGATATTGCCGCAGTTGATTGCCTTGGTCAACGATAGAGTGAGGTTCAATGTAAAAAGTCGCCCCTGTGCTGGAAGTATCGTGAATTATCCCCGGTATTTGCTCTTTTTGCGCTGCTTTGACGGGAATCACCCAGCGTTCGCTTCTTTGGGTAATCACCGCTTCTTGGATAGCACCACCCTGCTTTTGCATGATATCCTGTAATTTTCGGTAAATTCGCTCTCTAATCACCTTCATTTGTCCCCGAATTTCCCGTAATTGGGGACTAGCGCGATCAGATATCCGGCCATCTTCATCGATACAACGGTGTATTTCCTGTTCTATCTCTGGATAGGTGCGAATTTCGGCTACTAACTCTTTTAAAACCGGTATATCTTCCTGTTCGTCAATTAAACGCCGTAAACGTCGCACTCCCGCTAAAGTCGTGGCAATATTTAAAAGTTCCTGTCCCGATAATAAACCCCCCAGATGCGCCCTTTCTAGGGCATCGCCGATGTCGGTAATCCCATCAAAGGAAAGACGACTATCTAATTTTTGTTCTAAGCTATAAACTTCTTTGGTTTGGCAGAGTAGGTTTAAACTTTCCTCTTTGCTTTCTGGTAACGGCAATTGACGAATTGCGATCGCACCGAGTTTAGTCGCTGCAAAAGTAGCTAGGTGTTGACATAGCCGCGGCCATTCCAATAATTCTAGGGTTTCGTCTTGAATCAATTTTGTAGTTTTTTATAATACGCTTTGTATTTCTAGTCTAACCAGATTTGGTCTGATTTTTACAGGAGTCATTTCAGCCAACAGTAATCAGTCATCAGTCATCAGGGAAAAGACAGCACTGTTACTCGCACTTAATACCGGTCACTTAACAATCCCACCAAGCTGTTGACTATCTAAATTACTCGTTAAGACTGCACTGGAGTGCTGGAGTTGGGAGCAGGGAGAGGAAGTTCGAGCATTTGTACTAAAATTTCCAAGACGCAGTTTAAATTCAGTACAGCTTATAATATGAGGTCGAGTTCTACTGATAACTGATCACTGATCACTGATCACTGTATCTAAATTCCTTTCTGGAGAGAGAATTGTACCTGTTTAAATTCTTGTTTTAAACGTTGTTTGAGTTTGTCGGGGATGGGACGAGAACCGTAGGCAGTATAATAACCTGCTACAGAGTTTAAGGCTGTTTGCATAGTAGTGAAAGAACGCAAACCCCCGGATTTTTTATCTCGTCGGTAGAGGGAGATGTAATTGTTGATTTGTTCCTTTGCTTGCGACTCAACTGCCGCTTTATTTGGGTCATCTTTGACTAAATCAAGGGCTGTGGTTAAAGTTTCAATCACCGTTAGGGTATCCTGTCCATAATTGCCCGTTAACCCCGAACTACTAGAACAACCCATCAATCCGATGACAAGGACGAGAACCAAAGCTAATAAGCGAGAAATGTAAGGTTTTAGAGACATATTATTCAATACCATAAGTTAATCCCAAGTCACCTTATCCTATCAGGAAACCGTGACCAGTTCCCCATGGGAGTCAACCTGCTGCAAAAATCAAAAATCTTTCCTTTAGTCAGGGGTCAACTGGGGGTAAATAGCCCAAATATAGGCTTTTTTGGCGGCAAAAGCCCTATTTTTGCCTAAAAGTTCGATGTCATCAACCCGGAGTGAGTTGATTCTGGAGCAATTCCAGCCGCGATCAGGCACTGGTGGCGGTTTCCCGAAGGTAGATAGCCGCCCTATCATCATTAGCTATGGTTGTCAATGGCTTGCCCGATAAGAGAGCTAGAGTTTAGAGACAGTAAGACTGTTGCCAGAGTCTCAGGAGAGCGATCAATGCGTCTGATGCCTGATAAATTGAGGATTTCGCCAAAATGCAGGGATTGTTCCCGTTCCACCTGACGATGGGGATAAATGACGACAATTTGCCAGGGGTGGGGTAGTCGATATTGTTTTAAAAACAGGAAGAATTTGGCAAAAAGTCGATGGTATAAGCTGGTGTCGGGTTGGAACTGCACTTGCACTGACTAGGGAAAGCCCCTCGTAGAAGTTGGACAAGGGGCAAACTTTGAGCGGGAATAACTGAATAGGCCGCAAGCTTGTTAGAGTATTGAGAGTAATTTTGAGCAAGCGATGATACTACAGCCTTTTCTTTCTTCCGCTCGGAGTCTTAATATTCCCCTGTTAGCCTCGGCAGGTGCAGCCGAAACTGCTGATAGTGCCTTAGTTTTAGCCTGCGTGCTGCTGAGTTTGACCGTTATTTATTTCGCCTGTAAACTGGGGGGAGAAATATGCGTCCGATTCAACTTGCCCCCCGTTTTAGGGGAATTAGTCGGTGGCGTGATTATCGGGGTTTCTGCCCTAAAATTACTGGTTTTTCCGGAAGGCGGGGCGGGATTCGAGGATTCTCTCCTAATTCACTTCCTAGAATCCACTTCACCCCTCACCCCGGAGGAATCTCCCGCCGTTTTTGGTGCTGCCAGTGAGGTGATTTCCGTCCTCTCGGAATTGGGGGTCATTATCCTCCTGTTCGAGATCGGTTTAGAATCAGACTTGCCGGAATTAATTCGCGTCGGTCCACAGGCAGCCGTCGTCGCAGTGGTGGGGGTTGCGGTTCCCTTTTTGGTGGGTACTTTGGGTTTAATCTATATTTTCCATCTGGCCACCATTCCCGCTATTTTTGCCGGGGCAGCTTTAACCGCTACCAGTATCGGCATTACCGCCAAGGTTTTAGCAGAAATAGGGAAGTTATCGGCGAAAGAAGGTCAAATTATCATCGGGGCCGCGGTTCTCGATGATATTCTCGGTATTATCGTCCTCGCTGTCGTTGCTTCTTTGGTGAAGACTGGAGAAGTGCAAATTAGCAAAGTAATTTATCTAGTTATTAGTTCTAGCGCTTTTGTGATCGGGGCGATCCTGATCGGTCGTTTTTTAAGCCCCTTTTACGTTCAATTAGTTAATAGAATGAAAACTAGGGGACAATTGCTCTTAGTTTCCCTAATTTTCGCCTTTATTCTTGCTTATATTGCCCAAGTTATCCAATTAGAAGCGATTCTCGGTTCCTTTGCCGCGGGCCTGGTCCTAGGGGAAACGGAAAAGCGATCGGAATTGGCAGAACAAGTGTTCCCGATCGCCGATTTATTTGTACCGATATTTTTCGTCTGTGTGGGGGCAAAAACCGATTTAAGTGTCCTTAATCCCGCTATTCCCACTAATCGAGAAGGATTAGTTTTAGCGGCTTTCTTAATTGTCGTCGCTATTTTAGGTAAAGTGGTGACGGGGTTAGCCGTTTTCGGTCAAGAAAAACTCAATCGCTTGGCGATCGGAGTGGGCATGATTCCCCGGGGTGAAGTGGGTTTAGTCTTTGCCGGAGTCGGGGCTGCTAGTGGCGCTTTATCCCCCGCTACCGATGCGGCCATTATTATGATGGTGATCTTGACTACCTTTATCGCTCCGCCCCTGTTAAGGTTAGTATTTAAAGAACCTACCAGCAGCCCTCAATCAGTGAGCAGTGAGCAGTGAGCAGTTACCAGTGGCAGTGTATAAGTTACCAGTAGCAGTGTTAAGTGGCACTAACAGTGCCGTCTTTTCATTGATAACAAGGGCCGAATCTAAATCCTAATTTGTTAAGCTAAAAGCTTTGATGTACTTAGTTTCTAACCTTATTTTTAGGTAGGAGAATTGCCAGATTCTTTTTTGGAGCCTCTTGCCTCTTACCTTCAGAAGCTGATAACTGATGACTGATGACTGATAACTGATAAGAAACATAGCAGACCATGCCAACGTCCCATAAGCTTGTTTTTATTGATAGTCATTCTCAGAGCATTAACGGAGCTATGGATGGCCAAAAATCGACAAAATTGTCCATTTTTACCGAAAAAAGGTAATTGATAACTGAGCAACGGGAGCATCGATCGTGAGATTTCATTGGTTATTCCTAAGCGCATTAACTTGGTTGCTGGTGGCAGCCCCTGCTTGGGCTGGCAAGCTCGTCTTTTGGCGATTCGACACCAATGAGAATCGTCTGGTGTTCACTACCGACAATCGAGTGCAACCGCGAGCGCAAATGATCACTAACCCCACCAGGATCGTGATCGATCTGCCCGGGATCAAGTTAGGGCAACCCAATATTAACCGGCCCATTGGCAATATCGTCAGAAGTGTCCGTATTGGTCAATTTGATGCGGAAACTACCCGTTTAGTGATTGAATTGGCCCCCGGCTACACCTTTGATCCTCAACAGGTAAAAATTCGCGGAATTTCGCCCACCCAATGGACAGTGGAATTGCCAGAACCCCAACCGATTCGGGAGGAAACGCAACCACCCGTCACCCCTGACCCCACACCTCCCCCCGATCGCGGTTCCACCCGTCCCACTCCCCCACCTCCAGTTAGCCAGACGGACAACAACGATGATTTTCAGATCACTCGCAATGGTCTTTTTGTCCGTTTAGAGCAAAATGGTGATGATCGATCGATCCGCAGTCAACGCAGCCGCGACGGCAAAAAAATCGAATTTGAATTACCCGGGGCCACTTTACCCGGTAGTCTCACCGGTCAAACTATCCCCGTCAATCGCTATGGGGTCGGTGATATTCAATTCAGTCAGACTGCCAATCAACGGGCTAAGATTTCCCTAAGCGTTAATAAAGATAGCCCCGATTGGCAAGCTCTCTATAGTCGTTTTGGTGGCTTGGTTTTACTGCCTAGGGGCGGTCTGAGTTCCGTGGATAATATCTCCTCACCTCCCCCGACTCAGGCCACTAATCCCACTCCCCGTCCCAATAATCCCCCCGCGAAAACTGCCAATAATCCCCCTTCTAGCAGTCGTTTGGCCACGATCTCCTCGATCGATCTGGCAGGTAATAACGATCGCCTCTTAATTCGCGCGGATTTACCCCTAAAAGCTAACGGCATTGTTAACCGGGATGGTGTCTATGAACTACGCATCGAAAATGCTAAGTTAGCCGAGTCTTTTCGCGGTCCGCGCTTTGGTCGCAATAGTCCTATCTATCAATTGCGGGTACGTCAGGAAAGTGTCAATAAGGTGCTGATTTTGGTACAGACGGCCGCGGGTTTTCAACTGGGACAATTAACTCAAACGGGCAATCAAACCCTAGCCCTAGAATTGCTGTCCTCCCGCAATTCTAGCCCCGTTTCCCAGGTTCCTGACTCCACCACTATACCTGTCCCTTTACCCCCAGATACGGGGCAATTTAACCCACCTCCGCGCCCCTCTGACCCCACTCCTAATCCCCCCCGACAACGCAATAGCCGCTTTCTGGTGGTGATCGATCCGGGCCACGGTGGTAAGGATCCGGGGGCGATCGGAATTGGTGGCCTTCAGGAAAAAAACGTAATTCTGCCCATTTCCCTAGAAGTTACCCGCATCCTGCAACAACAGGGCATCGATGTGCGTCTAACTAGGGATAGCGATTTTTTTGTCACCCTGCAAGGGCGCACGGATCTGGCTAACCAGATCGATGCCGATCTATTTGTCAGTATCCACGCTAACTCTATGGGGAAAGGACGACCGGATGTCAATGGCCTAGAGGTGTATTACTTCGGCGATCGCCGTTTAGCGGACACTATCCATCGCAATATTGTCCGCAGTGTCGATCTGCCCGATCGGGGGGTGCGTCGGGCCCGTTTCTATGTGCTGAGAACCTCGAAAATGCCCTCTACCCTCGTGGAAGTGGGTTTCGTTACCGGCGCTGAGGATGCTTCTAAATTAGCCAATGTCAACTTTCAACGACAAATGGCATCAGCGATCGCAAGGGGGATTATTGAATATATTCAACGAAATCTCCGTTAATGATTAAATCATTGGAGCATTAGTTTACCAATCAAAAAATCCGTGTTTTAATATCATCAAATCAAGCTACTTTAGATCAGCGTTTTCCTCGATATCTATGAGAGAATCACAATTTAGTCCGATTGGTGTGTTTGATAGTGGTGTGGGTGGACTGACCGTTTTAAGGGAGTTGTATCGACAACTTCCCCAAGAATCGATTCTCTATTTCGCTGATACCGCTAGACTTCCCTACGGAACCCGTTCTAAAGGGGAAATTATCGAATTTGTCCGGGAAATTCTCACTTGGATGAGCGGTCGCCAGGTGAAAATGGTGATTATGGCCTGTAATACCAGTTCCGCCTTGGCTTTAGAAGAAGTACGGGCCGAATTTAAAGATTTACCGATTTTGGGGGTAATTTTACCCGGGGCAAAAACTGCCGTTGAAAAAGGAAAGCGAATTGGTGTGATTTCTACCCCCGCTACGGCTAAAAGTAATGCCTATAAACAGGCGATTCAAGAAATCGATCCTACGGCCCAAGTTTGGCAAATTCCCTGTCCTGAATTTGTCCCTTTGATCGAGGCTAACCGCATTTTTGACCCCTACACCACGCAGGTGGCTAGGGAATATCTTCAGCCTTTACTAGCAGAAAATATTGATACTCTGGTCTATGGTTGTACCCATTATCGCCATCTTTCTCCGGTTTTACGTCGTCTTTTACCTAGTTCCGTGCGCTTGGTAGATCCCGCCGCTTCCGTTGTCCGAGCGGCGGAAAAAGAACTAGAATTATTAGGTCTAAAAAATCCCGAAACACCCCTACCTACCAACTTCGCAGTTAGCGGTAATCCTGACACTTTTGCTCGTTTATCTCGTCAATGGCTAGGTTTTTCTCCTAGGGTAGAAAAGGTTTATTTGCCTGTCCCCGTTTTATAGCCGTCAGACTTTTTCAGTGATCAGTTAACAGTGTGCAGTAATCAGTGAAAAGACAGTAGGAAACTGCTATTTACAGCCTTTCTCGTCAAGGTGAAGCGCAGACACTAATACTTGCTAATCAACTATTTCAGCTGCCAGAACGAACCTCATGTATCTGAGAAACGCTGTAATACTGCTCACTTAAAACTCAAATCTGATCAACTGATAACCGATCACTGATCACTGATTAGGAGTTGATTTTAGCTTTTTTGGCGATCGCTAGTAAGAGGTAGATCACCAGTAAATACACCATTGGTAACACTAAGGTCATGGTAGGCATTGTTTAATTAGGGAGGAGAGAAGATAGTTAAAATTAGGTAGGCTCGATCTTTCCCCATTGATCATTGAATGACTAGCGACGGGAAAACTAGCTAAATCTGCCAACAGATCGAGCTTATCCGTCAGTCACTCTGCCAAAGGACTGCGATCAAGTTGGACAGGTAATCGTCTTCAACTCCATTCTTCCCACTAGAAACCGACGAGAAAAAATTCCTCATCTTAACAATTTCTAGGTGAGAACTGGGAGTTAATTTCTTGCAACTGCCACTATCAACTTAACATAAGTTGTCAAGGACTGGGAAAAAAAGTTTTTAAGCTCGATCGAAAGGAGAATAATCAAGATTTGGCCACGAAGATTGTCGTCGTAATCATACGAAATCCTGTTTAAAAGGTAATAAGATAGTGGGAAGTGGGTTTTTAAAGTTAGATTGGGGGTTAATCGTACTATTAAAAACGGCTCTGGTCAGTGGGTGGGTGGAATTAAATATAAGATGAACGTAGCGATTGTCTTAAAAGTCAAGGGGAATAAAGAAAATCTTGTGTCCCCCAAATAGGCAAGACAAAGTAGCGGCACCAGTCATCCGTTTTGTCAGCGATGAAATTGTTCGGAAAACT
>SFCA01000109.1:0-2727 GCA_007095475.1 Microcystis aeruginosa Ma_QC_C_20070703_M131
GAAGGTGTAAATGAGATTTTGTGTCCCGTCTTCTGTCACACTACTGGGAGAGACAGCAAGAGTGATGGTGGGAAGGGTGACATTCGTAATCGTCCCGGTAACTGCGGTGGTCGTACCTATTGTATATCCTGTCCCAGAAGCGAGGGTTAAAATGACGGTTTCATTACTTTCAGCAGTTGTGTCAGGAGTCGGGTCAACGATTACAGTCGCAGTCGCTGAACCAGCAACAAAGATGACACTGGTGGGAATAGAAGCGTAATCAGTTCCATTGGTTGCTGTCCCAGCAACACTATAATTAACGGTTAAAGGATTAGTTGTGGAACCGCTACGGGTGAAGGTGTAAATGAGATTTTGTGTCCCGTCTTCTGTCACACTACTGGGAGAGACCGCAAGCGTAATACTGGTAGCGGGGACATTAGTAATCGTCCCGGTAACTGCGGTGGTCGTACCTACTGTATAACCTGTCCCCGAAGCAAGAGTTAAAATGACAGTTTCATCACTTTCTACTGTTGTGTCAGCAGTGGGGTCAACGGTTACAGTCGCAGTCGCTGAATTAGCAACAAAGATGACACTGGTGGGAATAGAAGCGTAATCGGTTCCATTAGTTGCTGTCCCACCAATACTGTAGTTAATCGTCAAAGGATTGGTTGTAGAACCGGTGCGAGTGAAGGTGTAGATGAGATTATTTGTCCCGTCTTCTGTGACGCTTGCGGGGGAAACAGCAAGGGTGATTGTAGGAACATCTAAAACACGAACCGAGATATTATCTATACCCCAAATTCCAACACCGTAGTAAGAGCCTGGGTTAGAAGTTGTGAAATTAAGGCTTAGAGCATTAGAAGGATTGGTAAAAGTATAAGTGAGATGATAGACTGAATCGATTGGATTGTTAAACGTATTTATGTAACCCAGAGTATTGTTTTCAACTGCACCTGTACCGGGCGAATAGTTACCTTGACCCGTACTATTAGGATAGGATTGGAAGGCCGGGGGATAAGTATTAGAGTTAGCAAATGTAGTATTTACTAGGGTTTGACCGTTTGAAGTCGCCAGGGTAAAAGTGCCTTCACCGCCGTTTCCACTCCAATTACCGATAATAAACAAATCAAACTCAACAGTAACCGTGTTATTGTTCAGTAGAGGATTATTTAAAGTTAGACTAACCGTATCATTGCTAAACTCTCCCAGAAACTTCCTTCCTCCAATGGGAGTAGTTGAGCGATTTGTCTTCGACCATTCACTTCCCGCGCTCGTTTCAAAGTTATTAGAGTAAATATTATTCAGTATGTTCCCATCACTATCAAAGCCAACAACAAAAGCATCACTACCTCCCGAATTGCTATTACCGGGTAAACCCCCCGATGTATCACCAGTAACATAAACATTACCACTACTGTCAATTCTGATTCCATTAGCAGAGTCCGCAGCAGATGTCCCAAACTGTCTCACCCAATTTAGAGTACCGTTGGCATTATACTTAGCGACAAAAGCATCACTACCACCCGCATTAATATTACCGGGTAAACTGCCTGTAGTATAACCAGTTACATAGACATTGTTATCAATGTCCCTGCTAATTCCGGTAATCTCGTCATTACCAGATGTACCAAACTGTCTCAACCACAGTTGATTGCCATTACCATCATATTTAGCGACAAAAGCATCATAAGACCCCACATTGCTATAACCGGGTAAACCGCCTTTAGTGCTACCAGTAACATAGACATTATTACTACTATCGCTACTGATTCCGGTAATCTCGTCATCACCAGATGTACCAAACTGTCTCAGCCACAGTTGATTGCCATTACCATCATATTTAGCGACAAAAGCATCATACAAACCTAAATTAGTATAACCGAGGAAACTGCCAAAAGTCTTACCAGAAACATAGACATTGCCATTACTATCGCTGCTGATTCCTTCAGCATAGTCATGACTAGATGTACTAAACTGCTTAACCCACACTGGATTGCCACTGGTATCATACTTAGCAACAAAGGCATCATAAGACCCTAAGTTAGTATAACTGGGGAAACTGCCATCAGTATAACCAGAAACATAGACATTGCCACTACCGTCACTGCTGACTCCTGTAGCAGAATCATAACCAGATGTGCCAAACTGCGCCATCCACAGTTGATTACCATTGGCATTATACTTAGCAACAAAGGCATCTTCACCCCCTTCAGTCCGACCAGAAACATAGGTATTACCACTACTTTCACTGCTGATTCCTGTAGCATAGTCAGAATAGGCTGAACCAAACTGCTTCACCCACAGTCGATTGCCATAAACATCATACTTAGCGACAAAGAAATCATTGTTTCCGAAATTAGTATTACCGGGTAAACTGCCATTAGTGTAACCAGTAACATAGATATTGCCATAACTATCGCTGCTGACTCCACTACCGGAGTCTCCCCCAGATGTACCAAACTGTCTATAACCTGTCGTCCCGAAAGAGAAAGCCATCTCAATCTCTACCGCTTGTCCCCCAAGATTTATCACCGCATGATCATTTTCTCCTTTTAATTGAGCCAATTCTGTAGGGGTTAAACTTTTCCCCGACACTAAATTAGCAAAAATTTCTCCCTCATCTCCCGCGCTATCCACCTGATTAATTTGAGCATCCACATAATGCCCAATTTCTTCTAAAATTACATTAACTATCGCTGCTGACGAGGCCGTATTCAAAAAAGATGCTGATAGATAAATCTTATTCGT
>SFCA01000011.1:0-13488 GCA_007095475.1 Microcystis aeruginosa Ma_QC_C_20070703_M131
TAAGGTTATTACTAACCCGCACCTGTAAGGTTATAAAGTTATCAAGGTACTACATTTACCAAGCGGCTAATCCTCTAAACGTCTTACTGTCTAGTTTCTAGCCAACGAATCGCACTACATCTAACACCCTAGCATTCATACCGGCCAATTGTACGGCTTCTTTAGCGAAATTAGTATTAACTTCGGTGAAGTCCATGGCATCATATTCGATCGCTTCTTCCCGATCATCCATTACTTCTGGTTCTAAAATTCTTTCCATAGAAAAGCTATCCTTAAGGATTACAATATTCACAATACATCGGATCGGCGGTTTTTTCACCGTTGGGAAAGAGTTTTTCCTCTCGATAATCACACCTTTGACAACCGTATAGTTCCAGTTTAATTAAAGAGGTGGGAAAGTGACATAAACCACAGGGTAAACCCGCTTTTCTTTCGATAATATCAAACCCCGGACAACCACAATTAGGACATAATTGATTAAGTTTCTGCACCAGATTTGCTGTCGCAGCTGCAATTGCTTTCATCCGCGTGGGATTGTGCATAGCGCGCATATCGGTTTCTAGGTGTACTTTGCCGTTTTTGTCAAGAATATCTTCAACAATTTTAACTAAATTTTTCTGGTCAGTAATTCCCTTAAAAATCTGCTCGGAGTCGAGAGAATTTTTATCAAACATCACCACTAAACCATGACTAGGAAAGCCGATTTTTTCGGCAAATTCCAAAGCAGCTGCTAGATTAGTTACGGTTTGGTGAGCGTGATTGGTTTCCGTGACTATTGCTTGACCAATTATTTCTAGATTATGGACTCGATCGAGCAATAAAATCAATTCACGATTACAGGAAACTAGCGGCAAGTTGGGATAGGGGTAAAAACTACCCTCACTAGCAATTCCGATATCGTATCCCGAAAGCTCGATCGCTTGTTGTGCCTTCCTGCGAGCGGTTTCAATTTGTGTCCCGATGCGCTTAATATCCCGGGTAAAAGTGCCAAAGCGATCAGTATTAAAATTATCGGGTACAATCACCTTAAGACCTATTTCTTGCGCTAAAATCGGCGCTATTACCCGCTCTTTTCCGTGCATAGTCCCTAAAATTGCTATCCGATCTTGAAACATCTTTGTCAAGTAAAAAGGAGACAGGAGACAGGAGACAAATTCACCTGATAACTGATGGTGGGTTACGGCGAATACTAAATAGGTGGTAAAATATCTAAATTATTGTCGCCTAACCCACCCTACGCTAACTTGAAACATCTTTGTCAAGTAAAAAGGAGACAGGAGACAAATTCACCTGATGACTGATGGTGGGTTACGGCGAATACTAAATAGGTGGTAAAATATCTAAGTTATTGTCGCCTAACCCACCCTACGCTAACTTTCTGGGGGTTTTCCCTGAGCTTGTTTTAATCTTTCTGCTGCTGTTTCCATGACTTCTGCAAAGTTTTCGAGAATTTCCCCGGGGTGCGCTTCCAGGATTTTTGTAGATAGGGAAATGCGATTTTTATATTCGTCAATTTCCGCGACTACCACTTGAATTGCTTGACCAACTTTAAAGAAAGTCATGGGAGAATTAAAAGGGGCTCCTGTCACCTGTTTAGCATGGAGTAATCCCGTCACTCCACCGCAATCGACAAAGACACCGTAGGGTTGTAATTTAACCACGGTGCCACTTAATAATTTACCCACAGCTAATTGACTGATAGCGTTAGCGCGAGCAATTTCTCGCTGAGATAAAACTAATTTATTATTTTCTTGATCGATTTGAATAAAAGTTGCGGTTAAAAGTTGTCCGATCAGGGAATCTAAATCATTTTTTTCGATTAAATGGGAGCGAGGGATAAATCCTTTTAATCCTTCCACTTCTCCCGTCACTCCTCCCTTATTCACCCCCGTGACGCGCAGCTGCACCGACTTGCCACTTTCAGAGATTTCCCTGACATTTTCCCAAGCTTTTTGTAGTAATAATTGCCGCAGAGACAGGGTAACTTGTCCTTCCGCATCCTGTCCACGGGTAATCAGAAAATCGAATTCTGCACCTATAGGTAAAGCTTCGGGAATGGAAGTCACATTTTCGAGGGAAATTTCCCTTAAAGGAATAAAAGCGGAGGATTTGCCGCCAATATCGATGAATGCTCCATCGGAGGTGTGTTGATCGACTCTCCCGCGCACGATCTGCCCTTTTTCAAATTGATAATCGTATTGATCAAGAGCTTTGGCAAAATCGTCCATGGAAAAGGCTGGGTTCGGTGTCATGATAAATAGAATGGTTACAAATGTGATTTCGAACTGCTTCCAGTGTAAGCTGAAGCTTGAGGAGTCAGACCATTAAGATTTAAGAAGGCTAAATAACTCTAGCACACGATCCCAGGCAGATTTGGCCGCATTGGCATTATAACTAGCTCTTTGGTCGCAGAAAAAGCCATGGTCGGCATTTTCATAGCGGAAAACTCGATGAGGAATTTGATAACGGGTTAATGCGTTTTCTGTCTCATCCACTTGCTTTTGAGGAATACTGGTATCTAACACCCCGAAAAATGCGTAGATTGTCCCTTTGATTTGGGGAGTCACCTTCACTGTCGCTTGACCACCCCCAGGGGTTCCCGTGGTGATTCCTGCACCGTAAAAAGAGGCAGTAACTTTGATATCCTCTAGAGTGGAGACAAGATAAACCACATGACCACCAAAACAAAAACCGATCGTGCCGACACCGGTTTTTTGCACCTGTGGCAAACTATAAAGATAATCGATGGTGGCTTGGATATCGCTGAGTAATTCGGCTGCTTTGGTTTGTTCCTTGTACTGACGACCGATTTCGATATCTGCCCTACTGTACCCCGTTTCAAAACCGGGAGCAAATCGCTGATAAATGGCAGGAGCGATCGCTATATAGCCTTCTTGGGCAATTCTGCGGGTAACATCGCGAATATGGTCGTTTACGCCGAATATTTCCTGAATTACGATAATTGCTGGATAAATTCCCCCTCGATCGGGAATGGCTAAATAGGCATCTATGTCAAGATCTTTGTTAGGAATCGTAACAGTTTGCGTATTAACAGTCATAATTTTCTCGGTAAAAAGCGGATTGGTTTTTTGGTTTTAGGGTTTTAGGGTGTTGGGGTTTTAGTTGAAATTTCCCATTTCTCCACTTCCCCATTCCCCCATTCCTCAAATTAAAACAAACTTTGCCAAGGCCGCGGCCACCCCATTTAAGTCTACACTGGGGGCAACCCAATCGGCTTGATCCTTAACGGCTTGGGGAGCATTACCCATGGCGACACCGACACCCGCATAGGTGAGCATAGAAACATCATTAAAATTATCACCGATCGCCATGACGTTTTGCGGTTGTAATCCTAGGATATCTTCGGCCAAAAATTGGGTGGCGCTTCCCTTGGTAGCCTCAACGTGGGTAACTTCAAAAAAAGTCGGACTCGATTGGGTAAAGTATAAATCTTGATTTTGATAGCGTTGCTGTAAATGCTGCCAAATCTCAGCGATAAATTGCTTATCTTCCCCCATGGCCAGGATTTTAGTAGTTTTGTGGGCTACTTTGCGTAAATCTCCCACTGCTTCGGCAATAATACCCGATCGCTGCCGATAGAATTCCGTTTCCGCGTTTAATTGCCGCACATAAAGCACATCGTCCATATAAAAATTAAGGGAGATTTTCTCTTGCCATTGGGGTTGTTCGAGATAATCTAAAAGATCGATCGCCAAGTCGGGGGAAATAGGAGTGTGTCGATGGTGAACTTGGGAAACAGGATCTTGAATCCAAGCGCCATTGTAAGCAATTAAGGGTAAAGTGGATTTCAGACGTTGATGAAAACGTAAAGCCGAGCGGTACATCCTACCAGTGCCAATAGCGACGGGAATTCCCTTTTTTTGGACGGCTGAGACAGCTTGCACCACAGCCGGATTAACCTGATTGTTATCCCCGGCGATCGTTCCATCCACATCGACAACGATTAAGCGAATATCCACAGTCTTTTCCCATTCAACGGTAACAGTTAATAGTTTGCCACTTCCCCCTCAAAAAGGGCAAGAATTAAGTAGTCTGTTAACTATCGGGTAAATCTTGGTATTCAGCCAAAGCATTGATAAAAAAGAAGTCTCCCCAAATTAAACCCGTATCATAGATTTGGCTGGGTTGAATCGCGGCGGGATGATGATAACAACCATGACGCAATAAACTCATCTCTGGGGCGGTTTCGTCGGGAAAATACTGAAAAGAAGTCAAATTCAAGAGAATATTATCGATCGCCTCTCGATAGGTTCCATAACTGGGATCACTGCTGGGTAAAGCTTTTAAGAAGCGAATCATCCCCGCCACAGCGATCGCCGCCGCCGAAGAATCCTTTTCCGTAGCGGCATTTTTTTGCAAGGCATAATCAAAGTCCCAGGGGGGGATAAAATCTCCGGCGCGTCTTTGTCCACCGGGCCAGCGATCGGGCAAATTGTCCAGATAATAATTAATGGCATACTTGGCAATGATTAACATTTCCGGATCGCCAGTGTAAATATAGGCCGTCGTGGCACTATAAATAAACCAAGCTTGACCCCGAGACCAAGTGCTATCATCGCGCCAACCCTGTTTTCCCTCATTAAATAAGAAATTTCTATAGGTGGGAGAGTTGACATTTTGATCAAAATACCCTCTTTGCCAAGTTCCCGTTTTACCCGGGCGACGGTTAGCCCCAAAAGTGCCGCTAATGGTGCGGATGTGGGAAAGGGCTTTTTCTTGCCAATCTTTTGCTTCCTTGGGGTCAGGATTGTGGAGACTTGCCCAGAGCAGTTGTTCTATATTGATCGTATGGTCGATAAAAACCTGCCAATGTTCTTGCTGATCAGTGCGATCGGCCCTGCGTAACCAGCCAAAAGTCCCGATATCGCTGTGATAACTCCCCTTGCCATCCTGAAAAGGTTGCGCTAGTTGTCTAGCCCCCCGTAAAGTTATCTCTAAAGCTTCCTGTTTTTCCTTGCCCTGTCCCGACTCAAACCAAGGCGCAAACACCAGTACATTATTGAGAGCGATGTCTTTGTTCTTCAAACTCGTTTCTTTTAAGGGATCGCTCCATTTTTTCGCAGCAGCTGCCCAAAAGCCCCCATACATAGGGTCTGAGTCTAAATCAGCCATTTTCCATAACAAAGCAGCAAAAGCCCCTGCTGCCCAAAAATCGGCGTTTTTTACCTTCCAAGTGCCTGGAGTGGGACTATTGAGCATCCGTCGCCAATTGAAGAAATTAAAACCCGATGGCTCTGGATTGGTAAGATAGGGATAAACAATGCCAAGATAGGCATAACTATCGAGATAGTCCATCGTAGCGGTTAGTTTAATCCTGGCCAGATCGAGACAGAGCTTAATTCTTTCAGCCAGGGGCATTTTGTCCCGTAATTCCGCCGCCGATTGGGGGCGATGGATAATCAGGGAGGCCACCGCACTGATCGCCACCCCTGTACCCATAATGATGAGCGTGCGTCGCTTCAAATTCCCGACTCCTAAGCTGGATAGATGCGAATACGGCGATTCGGTTCCTCTCCGAAGCTATCGGATTGGAGACGGTAATGTTCCACTAATTCGTGCTGCATTTTCCGCACTTTCGCTGATCGCGGCAGTAACTCCACCGGTTGACCGGTAGGAATAACGATTTGTTCCACCGCTAACCGGGCTTCCTCTAAAGCTTCGATCTCGTCATCGCTACCGCTGCGGGCAAATAAACGCAGATCCGCACCTTCCTGATTCATCGGGTCATCAATGCCCAAAATCCGCTTTAAACCCCGAGAAATTTGGGGCAGGGTATTGGATTTGATGCCGTGGATGGGAATTTGTCTTACTTTGGCAATTTGACGCAATTTTGACTGATTTTTAACGTGGGAACGCAGGGCCAGCACCGCGTCGGCCCCCTGTAAATCTTTGGTTAAAACGATCGGCAAATCTAGGGCCTGTACTACCTGTTCGATCGGGGCGCGACTGACTCCGTAGGGATAGACATAAACCGGCCAATCTTCGCCATTGGGACCGGGGACGCGGACTTTTTCCGTTTCCTGGTCTTCCTGCAGCCAAGATTGTTCGAGGAGGCGATCGAAATCGTTTTCCCGGTTGAGAGGGCCCGCAGGGAAACGGGCCACGGGAGTCATTCGGCCATCGGCCCGCCATCCCTTGGGTTTATCCATTTCCGGCAGATAATTGCCGCGCAAAGGGGTGAGGTTTTCCGGTTTTGGTTCTTCCTGAGTGACCTGTACTTTTCCCTCCTCATCTACCCAACGGATTTGGGCAATTGCGTCTCGTCCCCGCAGCAGTTGGTCGATCGTGGTGGATACGTCTTCGTGGATGACCCAGCGCTGACGTTCCAACATTTCGATGGCAATATCAAAGGTGGGCGGCGCTTTGCGTTCTAAAACGGTTTTCTGAGAACCCCGGCGGCGTGCTTCTTCGTCTCCGAGAGTTACTGCCTGAATTCCCCCGACTAAATCCGATAAGGTCGGGTTTTTAATTAAATTTTCCAATTGATTGCCGTGGGCGGTTCCCACTAACTGCACCCCGCGTTCGGCGATCGTGCGAGCGGCCAGAGCTTCTAATTCCGTACCGATCTCATCAATCACGATCACCTCTGGCATATGGTTTTCCACTGCTTCGATCATGACCTGATGCTGCAATTCCGGACGGGCCACCTGCATCCGACGAGCGCGACCGATGGCCGGATGGGGAATATCTCCATCCCCGGCGATTTCGTTGGAGGTGTCGATAATCACTACCCGTTTATTGAGATCGTCGGCTAAAACTCGGGCTATTTCCCGCAAGGCCGTGGTTTTCCCTACCCCCGGACGACCGAGCAGCAGCAGGGATTTTCCTGTTTCCACTAGGTCGTTAATCAGGGTGATTGTACCGAAAACGGCCCGACCGATACGACAGGTTAAACCGATAATTTCCCCGTCCCGATTGCGAATGGCACTGATGCGGTGCAGGGTGCGTTCAATCCCGGCGCGATTATCGCCGCTAAAACTGCCCACCCGGGCGATCGAATACTGGATTTCTTCTTTTGAGATCGGTTCGTCCCCCAGATCGATCGCCCCATCGGGAAAACGCGCTTCTGGTATGCGTCCCAAATCCATAACTACTTCGATCAGTTGATGCTGCCGCGGGTGTTCCTCGATTTTGCCACGAATCCGCGCGGGTAGAATTGCCAAGAGTTTGTTTAAATCGTCGGTCACTGGCATCCGAGAGGAGGGTAGGGTTTCTGGCATTAATAATAAAAGGTTTTGGCGATTATTGGCTGTTTTTATTTCCAAGATTTTCTTGGGGTCTAACACATTTACGGGTTAGTTGTCAATTAAAAAAATATTATAGTTTTTTGACCAAGGTTAGGCTTTCAATTGAGCAACCCCCATAGAAGCGGCTTTAACGGCTTCTTGGTAGGCTTCGGGGTCATTTTCAAGGTTAGGCTGGTCTAAATGCTCTAAAATTGGCAAAATCAATGAACGGGCGTAACTTCCATAGGCAATACCAGCGATTTTTTCTCTCAGTCCCAGTTGCTGTAATTTGGTCACGGTGTGGTCATTGGTTCCCCCGGCTAACTGCACAAATCCGGCCAGATTGGCACAGAGGACTTTTTTGGCCATATTAATGGCTGGGTGGGTGGTTCCTTTGCCGATATCGCCGCTCATCGGTCGGCCGTCCGTCTGCCAAATCAGAGGACAGCTTAGGGGTGAAATAGTTTCTCGCAGATAGTGGAGGTAATCAATGATATATTCATGATCTTGGCAACTTATAGCCAGGATTTTTAGGTTTTTAGTTAAAGGTGCGATCGCTGGCCAGAGTCGAGCAAATTCCTCTCCATGACCGACTTGGGTATGAATTTCGATCGCATCGACTCCCATTTCGATAATTAAGGGGATAATTTCTGCGGGTTGACAGACACGGGATCTGGTCTCGATTATTTGCAGGGGACAAACGGGTAAACAGCGACCGCAACCATAACAGCGCTGTTCAATCACTCCCCCCCCATCAATAGCATAAGCGGGACAGATTTTTTCGCAGGGACGGGGACAATCGACCGGACAGAGTTGCGGGTTAAAGACAGCTTTACGAAAGTGGGGATCTTCCCCATCATTGAGGCTGACCATCAACCAAGGTCGTCGATTTGGGGGGAATCCGGCGATTTTTTCGGCAGTTTCGATGCCTTCTTTGGCCGCAAGGATCACGGCTCGATCGGCGGCCACATCAATACAATCGGCTCCAGCGATAGTATAGGTCAAAGCGAGGTTGCGAATCGTGGGCAAATCTTGGTAACTAGCTCCACAGATGAGCTTGAACCAGTGCCTCGCAACTAAGGACTGTAAGGGAGAGGAGTTTTTATCTAGCACTTTTTTATCCTATCGCGCCTAGCCCCTAAATGTCAGCCTTGTGCTGCTCTGATTCTGACTAAAGACTGATTATTGATTGTTTTTGGACATACTAAGCCAGAAACGGTAAGTAAAACCGATTTATTCAACAACGTCAATCCCTTAACTGCTCACTTGCACAACTAGCTGGAGCGATCGCACCATGCCAAAACCACTGATACTAAATCCAGTTATTAAAAACTGATTATCTATTCCCTCTTTTGCCCCTTGCCTTTTGCCTGTCCTGATATGTATCCTATACTCAACGGATTTAGTATGACATCATATCTAGGTATCCCCAATCCTGCCAGCGATCGCAATTAAAGGAAATATAGGAGACAGAAAATGGCTAACGAAACCGTTACTTATTCCCTAGAAGCTGTTCTGACAAGGATCGAGGGGAAAATAGACAAAATCGATGAACGGTTAACCAAAGTAGAAATAGGACAATCGGAGATCAGAGGGGACATTAAAGCCTTAGATGAGCGACTAACTACAGAAATTAAAGGACTAACGACAAGGGTTGCCTATCAGGAATTTACCAACCGGGGGATTTTTATCGCCCTAGTTGTCGCCATTTCAGGAGGGGCTGCTAAACTTTTTGGTTTTTTCCCCAATCCCTGACAGCGATCGCAATTAAAGGAAATATAGGAGACAGAAAATGGCTAACGAAACCGTTACTTATTCCCTAGAAGCTGTTCTGACAAGGATCGAGGGGAAAATAGACTCCCTACAAAGAGATGTCAATCAAAAATTCGACAAAATCGATGAACGGTTAACCAAAGTAGAAATAGGACAATCGGAGATCAGAGGGGACATTAAAGCTTTAGATGAGCGACTAACTACAGAAATTAAAGGACTAACGACAAGGGTTGCCTATCAGGAATTTACCAACCGGGGGATTTTTATCGCCCTAGTTGTCGCCATTTTAGGAGGGGCTGCTAAACTTTTTGGTTTTTTTCCCAATCCCTGACAGCGATCGCTGTCGGTTAAGCCGAGGTTGACAATAAAGACCTAAACCAAGTTCTAAAATCCAGTTGATTCTTCTTGGACGAATGCCATCGGCCTCTACATTCAACTATAACCCCAAACGCTGCTTTTGGCGGGCTTTATAGGAAGCTAACAGCCAGATAGAGCCAGAAATCAAAGAAGGAGCAAGGACGAAAAAAGTGGCCATGGTTACGGGATGTTCCCGGGCCCAGACCCAATAGATCATCACGGCAAAAATCAAGCCACAGTAAGCTAGTCCTAGAAAGGGGATGCCAATGACTAAAATGGCGAATCGAGTATCTTTATCCATAAAATATCGTGATGGCAGCGAAAATTTAGCTGATGGGTTCCGCTTGTCCCTATGTTTACTTATAATCTTCCTTCTGGGATTGCTTGCGGAAAAATAAGGTATTTTTTAGAATTAGGCGCTGATTATTGGGAGGTCCTCCTTGCCGAAAGAAAGATTAGATTTATTATTAGTAGCCAAAAATCTCTGTGATTCCCGTCAACAGGCACAGCGATTAATTCGCGCTGGAGAAGTGAAAGTCAATCATCAAATCATTGATAAACCGGCCACAGAAATCGATCGGTCAGCGGCGATCGAGGTTAAGCAGAAACTGCCCTATTTGTCAAGGGGGGGCGAAAAATTAGCCAAGGCCTTAGAATTGTTTGCCATCGATGTCAGCGATCGCATTTGTTTAGATGGAGGCATTTCCACGGGGGGATTTACCGATTGTCTCTTGCAAAAAGGAGCAAAACAGGTTTATGGGGTCGATGTGGGTTATGGACAAGTGGCCTGGAGTTTACGGCAGGATCAACGAGTTATTTTACTAGAAAGAACTAATTTTCGCTATTTAACCCCAGAAAAGTTATACAGACAGGAAAAACCCGCCGATTTAGCAGTTATGGATCTGTCTTTTATTTCCCTGACCAAAGTTTTACCGACCCTGTGGACGCTATTAAATCCACCGCGAGAGGCGATTTTATTGGTCAAACCCCAATTCGAGGTGGGACGGGAAAAAGTCGGCAAAAAAGGGGTAGTTCGCGACCATCAAGACCAAGCAGCGGCGATTTTTCAGGTTTTACAGGCCGCCGAAGTCTTAGGATGGTTCTATCGGGGTTTAACTTGGTCTCCCATTACTGGACCTGCGGGTAACGTCGAGTATCTTCTCTGGTTATCCACCGATACCGGCCCAGTTAGTCCCAGTTTAGCAGCGATCGCAGAAATCACCCAAGCAGCGATCAAACAGTTTTAACCCCGGTGTTTTGTCAAGGAAGTGGGGAGATTTTCGGAAAACCCTTGACAAATGGCGAGACTTGCTTTAGACTTTATGTATAATGGGAATCCGTGCGCAAATATATATAAGGTTTTTGAAGGAAGATAAGAGAGAAAAAAATAGCCTCAAAAATCGGGATGGGTAGGAAGAGGATAAAGGTATGAAGACGAAAATTTTCTCTCCCCGACAAGGATTAAACAAAGCATTTCTGAAAGTCAAACCGAATCTTTTTCAGGTAGAGAAGTTTCAAGTATTCTTAGATACAAAAACGATGATCGGGGAGTTCAATGTATTGGAAAATGGGAGAGATAACCCAAAAAAATTATTGTTAAATCATGTTAAGTCCCGTAGAAACGATTAAAATTCTCGAAAATCATCCCGATCGCACTTTTCCAGCTGGTGAGGTTATTTTTGTCGATGGCACGGAGGGCGAGTTAATGTACGGTATTCTTAGCGGAGAAGTGGAGATGTATATCAAGGGGCAATTGATAGAAACTCTAGAAAAAGGGGATGTATTCGGAGCAGGAGCGCTCCTGCATGGGGATAAACTGCGAGAATCCACAGCTATAGCCAAAACTGATTGTAAATTAGCCTATCTCAATCAACCGCAGTTTTTATTTGCCGTGCAGGAAACTCCCATGTTTGCGATCGAAGTATTAAGAAGTTATTCCGATCGCTTTCGCAAGTTGAAAAAAATCTTCACCAGTGAAGCATAGAGGAGCAAAGGAAAGCCATACCCTGAAAACTATTGACCGAAAATCTCACCGATAGTTAAACGGGAACCATTGACCAAATCCCCACCAGAACGCGGTGGTTTTCCTGATAATTGCACTTCTTTTAATAATAATAAACCCGCTCCCGTCTGCACTACCGGCCCGAAATTTTTCCAGAGCGCCACGATCGATCCCACTTCTCCGCTTAGATGAGAAAGGTCTTTTGTCTGTAATTCTGGGGGGAGTTGACCAGGATCCTCTAGGGGAATAGTGGCCATCACTTTTAGGGGTTGTCCCCGGAAAGTGGTCAGCGCATGAGGATAAAAACCCCGGACTCGATCGTGAATTGTCCGGCCCGAATCTTGCCAGTGGATTAGGTAGTCAGATTTTTGAATTAAAGGGGCATAGGTGGCATCGTCGTTATTTTGAGGAATTGGGGTAATTTCTGCTTGATCGAGCTTAGAGAGGGTTTCTAGGAGCAAATCCGCCCCCATTTGTCCTAGGGTTGCTCCCACCTGTTCGGCATTGTCAAAAAGAGCGATCGGGGTGTAGGCTTTCAGTAGCATCGGTCCGGTGTCCATGCCCGCATCCATTAACATGGTGGTAATGCCGGTTTCTTTTTCTCCCCTAGCGATGCACCACTGCACGGGGGCTGCTCCCCGATATTTCGGTAAAATTGAGCCATGAACGTTAATACAGCCTAATCGCGGCATCTCTAGAATTTCTGGGGAGAGAATTTGTCCGTAGGCAACCACCACAAAGGCATCCGCCAGCGATTGTCTGAGAAAATCTAAGATTTTAGCGTTTTTTTTGACACTTTTGGGCTGCAAAACCGGTATTTGCTGTTCTATGGCTATTTGTTTCACCGGTGAGGGGATTAATTGATTACCCCTTCCCCGGCGCTTGTCTGGTTGGGTAACGACGGTGATTATTTCTATATCGGGATTGGCTAATAATTTTTTTAGGGTGGGAACGGCAAAAGTCGGGGTTCCGAAAAAAACAATACGCATGGGAGAGGGGGTGATTTTTCAGTTATCAGTGTGCAGTCATCATTAACGGCTAACTATGCCAGACCATTGAATTTTTTGGGCTTTTTCCCGACGATAGGAGAAAAAATGCTCCTCTTGTTGATAGGTGCAAAAAGGAGCGATCGCAATTTGTTCATCCCTAATTCCTAACTGTTGTAGTTGATGGTAAATCACCCGTCGCACGTCTAAGCGCACTTTTCCTTTTTTCTCGTCGGCAAATAAAGGGGAGGGGGACAGGTTAAATAAATTCCCTAGAATTTGGTCGGGATTGGTTTCTTGGGGAAATAAACTTAAACCCACTTGTGCGGCCACTTCTGCCTCTACTTGATACACTTCCCCAGCAATTGCCGGCCCCAGGGCCAGCATTAAGTTATCTAAACAACTACCAGATTTTAATAACTGCTTAACTGCTTTGGCAACTATCCCCTTGGCTGTCCCTCTCCATCCAGAATGAATCGCCACCCCAACACCGCTAGAGCGATCACCTATTAGTACGGGCGTACAGTCAGCACTGGCCACCCAAATCCCTTGACCGGAAGCATCGGTGATAATTCCATCCGCTTCGACAATTTCCGAGTTAGTAATCCCTTGGGGATTTAATAAGCGATCGCCATGTACCTGTTTGACCCGATAAACCGGTACATTTGCTCCTAAAGCCGCTGTAAAAGCTTCCGGGGTTTGGGGGTAATAATGACGGGTAAAAAAGCCGTGGGACCAGTCCTCTAGGAGATTACAGGTAAGATAGGGCAATCCTTGCCATGTTTGCCATTGCCACAGAGAAGTTCGGACATCGATCGCTACATTGGTCACAGTATAAGCCTCTCTTGCTGCATTAATACCTCGTTCTTTCCTATCCTAGTTCTGAGCTTGGCTAAAAGGCAACCAGAAGATTACTGCTCTGTGTGGAAATGCAGGGAGATGGGAAGTGGGAAATGGGAAGAAAAAAGCTGACGGCTGACAGCTGATACTCAATCCGCTGAGTATAGCCCACATTCCGCACCCTAAGTGTCACAACGTCTCAAAAGAGGAAGGAGCGTGAGTCAAAATACTTATCTAGAGGAGTGAGTTGGCGGCAAGCTGCCAGCAACTAAGCCGAAAATTT
>SFCA01000110.1:0-42886 GCA_007095475.1 Microcystis aeruginosa Ma_QC_C_20070703_M131
AATGAAGGTAACATTTTAAAATTTTGAGTGGTTGTCCTAACCACTCTATTTCTTTAGGGGGTCGTTTGGCTAGACCCCCCGCTCTATCTAGCTTGTAGCCCCTCTGTCACCCCTTGAACTCTCCTGCAACAATCAAAAATCTTCCGTTAGGTGAAGAAACTCCAGACAGGAGATATCTGCCTAAAATAAAAAAGAGGGCAGGTTTTACCCCACCCTTTGATCTTATTTTAAACGAATTACTAACCGGCGATCGGGTTCCACGCCGCGACTTTCCGTGGTTAAATCGTTTTCTTCCTGAAAAAAGGCATGAATTTGGCGACGTTCCGCCGAAGATAGGGCTTTTAATTCTATTTCCTGTCCTGTTTGCCGCACTTGCGTCGCCGCTTGATTCACCCAGTCGAAAAGTTCTGCCTGTCTTTGTTGACGATAGCCGTTGATTTCGACAATATAGAACTGATGTTCTGCCGACTCGACACCAATATTCAGAATCGTATTAGCTAGGGATTGAATCGCATCCAGTCCCTCACCCTTGTTAGCGAGGAGGAGTTCCACTTGTTGGGGACTCAATTGACTGCTATCAATAATTAACCAACAGGAGGAAGGTCCAGTTCCCAATTCCTGCACACCAATCTGGACATCTGTGGGCATGGCCATCAACTTTAGCAGTTTTTCCAGCCATTGTTTAGCTTTCTCGCTATTTTGCTCCCATATACTCATTACGATGTTTTTTCCTTTTTCTTGCTAGAACGTTTTTCAAAGGGGAGAGCATCGCGGGATTTTTCGGTTTTTTCCTGTTCCGCTACCAATTTTTGCAGGTTTTCCGGTAACGGTTCCCGCATCAAAATTACCGTTTGAATAGTTTGGAAGATGTTCGCAGTTAAGATATACATCAATACCCCCGCCGGTAAGGGGAAAAACAGGAACATCATACTAAAAATTATCGGGGTGATTTTATTCACCGTTTGTTGTTGTTGGGCTGCCCCCCCCGAAGGAGCGCCGGCACCGGATAACTCTTGGTTAACATAGATACTAATACCGAAAGCGATCACCATCGCCAAAATATCCCAGTGAATTTCACCATTGGCACCGGTTGCCCCAATTCTTCCCAGGGCCTCAATAAAGAGAAAACCCGTATTAGCGGCAATCCCCGGGACGATAACTTTAATACTGGCATCTCCGGGGGCTAAAGCGACGATGGAACCGTCTTCATTAACTTGCACCAGTTCTTGACCTTTAACCACCTCGTAGGTGGGTTTTAGGTTATTTTCGGGTGCTTCCGTGGCTAATTGGCTTAAAGACTTGCCCTGGTCGTTTTGCAGGTCGATTTTTAGCTGTTCTCCCGGGGCGATTTTATTGCCTTGGGGTAAAAAAGCGGTAATGGGATAGTGGAGAGACTCGTCAATATAAACGTTTTGGGGTTTGGTAGCATAGGGTTGGCGCTGCACGAGGGCGATTTGTTCTCCCGGCAACACCTGTAAATCGACGGTGTAGTTAATATCCGAGAAGGGGGAACCCCGCAGCGTCGCAAATAAAGCCAAAAGAATCGGCATTTGTAATAACAGGGGTAAACAACCCGCTAGGGGATTGCCCAACTCCTGCATTAATTTGCCCATTTCCTCCTGTTGTTTTTGGGGGTCATTTTTGTAGCGTTGTTGAATTTCTGTCTGTCTTTCCTTCATCAAGGGTTGAGTGATTCGCATTTTTCTCATATTGCGAATCTGGCCGGCGCTGAGGGGAAAGACGGCAAATCTGACCACCAGCGTTAAAGCAATGATGGCGAAACCGTAACTATGCACAATCCGAAAGAAAAAATCTAGGATTGGCAACATGATATTTGTGGAAATAAATCCGACTCCAAAATCCATGGCTTTAATCTATGCCTTCTCGTTTAATAGGGGTTCACTTTGACAAATCTAATTTATCGAATCTCGGCGATCGATTATTTTGTTTTATTGACTGATGATCGATTCTAGGGGACGACCGGTTTTATCGGCGACTCTTTCGGCAATGTAGTCATGAATTTCCCGGAATTTCGGCATCGCGCGCATTTCTAAACGACTTCTATCCTTGAGAGTTACGACAATATCCCCCCAAAGACCAATTCCTCTCGGCATTTTCGCCACTTTTGCCACTTCTGAATAGATAATATCTGTGCGATCTCGTCCCATCCAACCCCCGGTGATCGAAATCCGCCGATCGGTTATCTTATATCTTAACCAGATTGCCCGTACCACTGCCCCAACGGTCAAAGGTAAACAAATCACCGTAAATCCTAGCAGGATATTGATGATTAGGTCGCCGATGTGCGGACCCCCTTCATAAAAAGTTTCTTCTTTAATGCCCATGAATTATATTGGCCTTCACTAACAACTGCTTTAATTCTCGCAAAAAATGTTCATAATTGCACTCGATCGCCCCAGGACGGATAATGATTATCCCTCGCCATCCTGCCGCTATTTCTGGCAATAACTGCCGAATTACCGCTCGTATTTGCCTTTTTAGTCGATTACGAACCACCGCTTTTTTACTAACTTTCTTGCTAATCGAGATACCAAAACGACTGGGGAGAGGTTGATCTGGGCAAGAATCCTCTAAACTAATTAAGGTTAAGTGGGAACCGTGATAACGCCTCCCTTTTCCATAGACAGCTTGAAAATCCTGTCGATGTTTTAAGCGATGAATTTGGGGTAGTCCCACGAAAATTAGTCGGTTCCCAGAATAACCTAAACACTTAAACGATAGCGCCCTCTTTTCCGACGAGCTTTAATTACTTTGCGTCCGTTGACGCTACGCATTCTCGCTCTAAATCCAGAAGTGCGCTTCTGTTTGCGCGTGGTTCCTTCTAAAGTACGTTTACTCACTGGTGATTTTCCTCCTTAAGATAGAGTTACTCTATAGATATAAAGACACAATTTTTAATTATAACAAAATTACTAGGAATTGGGAAGCCCATGGTCAAGCTCCGTTTTGGTCGAGATATCTGTAATTGTCTCCCAGTGGCTGAAAAGCGCGAATGGTTAGTCACTAATGGTATCGGTGGTTTTGCCGCGGGAACTGTGGCCGGATTGCTAACTCGCTGTTATCATGGCCTGTTGATCGCTGCTTTGGCTCCACCGACGCAAAGAACGCTTCTTGTGACTAAAATCGATGAATCGATACAATATAACCAGAAAATTTATCATCTGGCCAGCAATCGCTGGTTAGGTGCTACGATCGAACCGCAAGGCTATATTAATATCGAAAGTTTTCATCTGGAAGGCACAATTCCCGTCTGGACTTTTATCTGTGGGGATGCCTTACTAGAAAAGCGCATTTGGATGGAACCGGGAGAAAATACCACCTATACTCACTATACCTACCGTCGTGGCCATTCTCCCCTAACTCTCAATCTGACTGCTTTTGTCAATTATCGTGATTTTCACGGCAATACCCAGGGTTTTAACTGGCAAATGGCTATTAGTCCCCTGGAAAAAGGAGTAAGAGTGATTGCCTATGACAATGCTGTACCTTTTTATCTATTAATCAGTCAGGGAGAGGTTTTTCCCGCTCATATCTGGTATTATCGCTTTGATTTGGCCGTGGAACGTTATCGTGGTTTAATCGATCGAGAAAATCATCTCCATGGGGCTAGTTTTTCGGCTACTCTTAAAGTGGGAGAATCGGTGACAATTGCCGCTAGTACCCGTCCCGATCCGAATTTAGACGGTCAATCTTCTCTAGAGTCTCGCTATCGCTACGAAAATAGTCTGATTAATCCCCAGCAGCCCGAATGGATGCAACAACTTACCCTCGCTGCCGACCAGTTTATCGTTAGTCGTCCTCTCCTGGATCAACCGGATGGCAAAACGATAATCGCAGGTTATCCTTGGTTTGGTGATTGGGGTCGCGATACGATGATCTCCCTAAGAGGATTAACTTTGACCACAGGCCGACCTGCGATCGCGCGTCAGATTTTACTAACTTTTTCCCGTTATCTAGACTGGGGTTTATTGCCGAATTTGCTACCTGATAGCGGAGAAATGCCCGAATATAACGCTGTCGATGCTATTCTTTGGTATTTTGAAGCCATTCGTTCCTATTTTAACCAAAGCCAAGATTTTGAGTTTCTCAGAACTATTTATCCCGCTTTAACGGAAGTGATCGCTTGGTTTCGTCGCGGTACTCGCTACAATATTCACCTAGATGACGATGGTTTGATCTATGCCGGCGAAACGGGAGTACAGTTAACTTGGATGGATGCCAAAGTTGATGATCTGGTGATTACTCCCCGCATCGGCAAACCCGTAGAAATTAATGCTCTTTGGTTCAATGCCCTAAAAATTATGGTTCAATTTGCCCATTATTTGGGCATGGATGCCACTGATTACGAAAAAATGAGAAAAATGACCTTAAAAGGGTTTTCTCGCTTCTGGGACGATTCTCTGGGGTATTGTTACGATGTTTTGGATACGGACAAGGGTAATGATGCCAGTTTACGACCGAATCAACTTTTTGCCCTGTCTTTGTCCGTGGAGGAGTTATTAAATTCCCCACAGAAAAAGGCCATTGTCGATATTTGTGCTTTAAAATTGTTGACTTCTCGCGGTTTGCGATCGCTAGATGCCGATCATCCTGATTACTGCGGCGTTTACAGTGGCGATCGCTTAAAAAGAGATAGTGCCTACCATCAGGGGACAGTCTGGGGATGGTTATTAGGGGCATTTATCGAAGCCCATCTAAAAGTCTATGGCGATCCCATCCTAGCCGAGAGTTTTTTAACACCGATGATCGATCATCTTCGGGATAGCTGTATCGGTAATTTAAGTGAAATTTTCGATGGTAATGCCCCTTTTACCCCTAGGGGCGCTTTTGCCCAAGCATGGACAGTGGCAGAGGTATTAAGGGTTTGGCAAGTGATCCGAGAATTTCGGCCATAATCCTTCAACGTCAGTTCCGAGTCACCAAAAAATAGGCTGGGCTGACGGCGATCGCATGAAGATTTTGGCTGATCGCAAACTCAGGTTATAATCAAGGAAGGGAGAGAATATTATATTTTATCTCTGCACCGGTTTTGCTTTCGAGAAGGTGGCAACACCGCCCCACTTTCTCACCATCTCCGTCCAGATGGGCTAGTTAGCGGTTTGACTTCTATGAACACCAATTATCTTGAAGAATACCAAAAATACCTAGCCGAATGGCAGAAACTACTTCTGTCTGCTTGGGGTAATGGTGTTCCCACGACCACACCAGTGTTTGAGTTTCCGGAAACTTTGGTTAAATCCCTCGAATATCAACAAGAATGGGTGAAATCCTACCTAACCGCCCAAGAAACCGCCACCAAAGTTGCCCTCGATAGTCAGAAACAATTCTGGGATAGTTATTTCGGTTTTGCTCGTCAGTCCATGGCTGTACTCAATAAACCGGCCTAATTTAGATATAAATTGGCTAGATAGTTCGATTGGTGACTTAACTTCCCTTAGAAAATAAAATACCTCAAATACAATCCCCTCTGGCGTTGTATTTGAGGCTTTTTTGGGTTTTATTACCTTTAGGCAATCAGGGAATTTTGGGGTTTAGCAAAAATCATCCGTCCGGCCGAGGTTTGCAGTGCAGATGTCACCACTACCCGCAATTCTCCCCCTAGATAATCTTTTCCTTCTTCTACCACTACCATCGTGCCATCTTCTAGATAACCGATGCCTTGGGTGGGTTCTTTTCCTGCTTTGAGAATTTTCAGATCCAGAGTATCCCCGGGTAAGTAGATCGGACGTACTGCTTGAGCGAGATCGTTGACATTCAAGATGGTGACTTTTTGCAGATTGGCCACTTTACTGAGATTATAATCGTTAGTGAGCAAGGTGGCGTTAATTTCTTGGGCAAGATGGACTAATTTAGCATCTACGGTGCTAATATCCTCATAATCGGCGGGATGGATGACAATGCGCTCGGGAAATTCTTCCTGCATCCGGTTTAAGATATCTAATCCCCGTCTTCCTCTAACTCGTTTTTGGTCGTTACTGCCATCCGCTAACTGTTGCAATTCCTGAAGGATAAATTGGGGAATGAGTATCTGTCCCTCGATAAATCCCGTGTCTAACAATTGTTCGATACGACCATCGATAATACAACTGGTGTCAACAACTTTGGTGGCGGCCGCTTGCAGGGTTCCTTCTGCCACTAAAATTGATTCCATACTATTGGGGTTAATCAGACGCAAAAAAGTCCGACCGTGGGTATCAGCTAAACTAACCCCGAGATAGGAAAACATAATACTGCCTAAAATAGCGATTATCGGCTTGATAAACGAGAACTCTCCCGGAATCGGTAGGAAGAAAATCGGAGCTAAGATCAGATTAGCAATCAACAAACCGATAACTAGACCGACCGAACGGGTTAAAATAACTTCGATCGGAGTTTGCCGTACTTGGGTTTCTAGACGACGATAGGTAGTTTGGGCAACTAAACCAAGGGCTAAACCAATAATTGAGGCAAAACCCGCCGATAACCAGCGTAACGCTTCAATATTAGTGATTTGCGACTGGACAGCAACCGGCAGCAAGTCAACGCCACTATAACCAATACTGGCAATAGCGAAGACGAATAATAAAATTATGACGGCATCAAGCATGGGGATAATACCAGAGAGGATAGGGGGGAATGATGGTGGAAAAATAATGAGTATGAATGCTTTTACATTATATCCGTGGGCTTCTCCTAATTTGTGTCGGGAAAGTTGCCTCCATTCTAGGAGATGTTCTCCCCAGCAATAATATATCTTAACGAAGATAAACGAAATCACAGCCGTCAGCAGAGCTTGTCGAATCCGTCGAACCACCGAACGGAGTCAGGAGTTTTAGGCTTTGTTGACCTCTTTTTTTTGTACCAGCTTATGTACTATAAAAAGGATAATGCCAGGTTTTTGAAGGTCCCAATCCTATTTTCTGGCACTAACAGGGGATTTTAACAGGTCAAAAGCCTTATTTTAAAAGAGTTTTACCATTATTCAGCCAGCCCTAAATATTTTACACAATTCATACCGGGTAAGCAACAGGGCTACGCCACTACTACCGAATCATTACCTTTAAAAGATGGTAAATTTTACTTCTTAAGTTATCAAGGGAGTTAAAATTACCCCATGCCAATAAGTTTTTTAAATATAGCCAAACTCTCTCAATGGGATTTACTTCTGGACAACAGGGAGGTTGTTGACATAATTTTGTAACCATGACCAACTTACCCCTGTTACCCTGGCAATTCCTCGTCAGCAAACTCGTTCGAGTAAGAATTCATACTCTATTGTCTTTAATTGTAACTAGCTACTGATGAGGTGCTTTGGGGACGGAGAGAGAGGGATTCGAACCCTCGTTAAAGTTACCCCTAAACAGCATTTCCAGTGCTGCGCCTTCAACCGCTCGGCCATCTCTCCAATTAAGGTCACGATCATCAATCCTACAGCAAATGCTGCCGATCTGTCAAATTATTTTTCTTTTTCTAACGATGACCGATCAGGTTACACTTCATGTTGAGGAGAAACGCTGTCAGTAAAGATATTTTTCCCTTCCCTATTCCAGCGTTCCCACTCAGAGACTTTTTAAGCACACCCTAGATATTGATTTAAGATTGCGGCCGTAGCTAGACCGGTTTTTTGCCAACTAAACTCATCGGCCCGTTTTTTGCCTAGATGACTTAATTTTGATTGTAATTGTCGATCTTGAGCGATAATTTTCAGGGCATCGGCCAGGTCCTCGACTCGATAGGGATCGATTAAAATTGCCGCTGTTGCCGTGACTTCGGGCAAAGATGACAAATTTGAGGTAATGACGGGTGTACCGCAGGCCATAGCCTCTAAAACGGGCAATCCGAAACCTTCCCAGAGACTAGGGAAGACTAAAGCAGTGGCTTGACTGATAACTTTGGGTAGGTGATCGTAGGGGATATAATCGAGAAATTTAATGCGATCGCTGACTGCCAATTCTTGCGCTTGTTGTTGTAAATTGGGGGTATAACGGCGATCAAAGCTGCCGGCAATCCAGAGATGATAATCTGTTAAATCTGGAGGCAGTTGGGCAAAAGCGGCGATTAAACGCGGTAAATTTTTATAGGGATTGGGACGACCGAG
Source organism: Microcystis aeruginosa Ma_QC_C_20070703_M131 (assembly GCA_007095475.1). GTDB lineage: Bacteria > Cyanobacteriota > Cyanobacteriia > Cyanobacteriales > Microcystaceae > Microcystis > Microcystis aeruginosa_I. The sequence goes on from SFCA01000110.1 coordinate 8,099, forward strand.
ATAGAGAAAATAGGGATGTTCTGGCTTATTATCTTTAATAGGGCGAAAGTGATGATGATCGTAGGCTAGGGGAATTGAAGTAATTTTATCGGCGGGAATTTGATAATATTCAGTGATATCTTTGGCCGTTGCCTGAGAGTTACAGATAATGTGTTTTGCCTGTTGTAATACCTGCGGCACATAATAACGGAAATAGTGGGTTAAGGGGGAAGTAAAACTGGGAAACCGCAGGGGAATTAAATCGTGGACCATGACGACAAAGCGACAGGGAGAATTTATCGGTGCTTCCGGGAGGGGAGAAAAGAGTAAATTAGCCCTTAATTGTCGGTAAATTGACGGTAACTGCCACTGAGTCCAGAGTAAGCGTTTTAAATGACCTTTCGCTCCTCGATCGGGAGCGAGACCCTTGGGGATAGAATAACAGTTAAAGTCGGGATAAGTATTAGTTGTTAGTAGGGTTGGTTCTAAATTTTTCAGGTAGGGTAAGAGGTTAAGAATGTAGGTACTGATTCCCGTGGGTTGGGGAAAAAGTACCGAGAGATTAATTAATAAGTTAGGCTGTGTATTCACTAATTACCCTGTTGATATTTGCTGAGGATTTCTGAGATATATTGGTAGCCTTCCAGTCCAATAGATTTAATCAGGGAGGAACGTTCCTGACTGAAAGTCTGCTCAAAAGCTGCGATATTTTTGCCACGAATAACCGTTAATAGACTAGCAGCTTGTCGCCATTCTACTGCACCGATTTCGTGGAGCCAGTACATTCCTAGAGAACCCATATAAATTGCCTGTTCAAAATTATTGTCTTGATAGTAAGCTTCCCCTAAATAAGTTAGTAATAAACCTTGCAGATATACATCTCCGTAGTATTTGGCAGATTCTAATCCTTGTAGGAGAATATTAATCGCTTCTTGGGGTCTTTCGAGGATAGTATAGGCCAAACCTAAACTGCTACAACAAAGAGATTTACTTTGCCAATCTTGGAGACTTTCCGCTAACTTTAATCCCTGTTTTAAATACTCGATCGAACTTGGATAAATTTCCGGATCATATCTCTCTAACTGTTGCGCTTCCTGTACCTGACTATAACCCAAATTAGCTAAAGCGTTAGCCTGTCCTAAACTATTACCCTGTTGACGACTTAAAATTAAAGCTCTCTGACTTAAATTAATCGCTTCTGCATAGTTTTTCTGGATAGCATTGAGACGGGATAAATGGTTTAAATTAGCTATTTCACAAGCAGAGTCCTGCTGTTGACGAGCAATTTCTAAAGCTTGTTGATGACATTCTCTGGCCTGTGGATAGTCGCCGCGAATGCGATTAGAATAGGCAATTAAAGTTAAAATTCTCGCCTTTTCTCCCGTACCTTCCACATAACGCAGAGGAATTGATAAATAGTCTAATGCCTCCTTGAGATAACTGCCAGAAAAGGAGGCAAAAATTCCTCCGTATAAAGGAAAATAATCCCGTTGAGCAAAGGTTCTCAGAATTTGTAAAGCCATCTGAAAACAGCCGCGACTATAGAGAGAATTTTTACTAACTTGCTCGAAACTATTGGTTAACAATGACCAAATTAAAGCAAAGGTGAGAAAGGTAGAAATGGATAATTTGGCTCCCAGTTTTTCGCTATAGATACGCTGATCAAAAAAGTTAATTAGTCCCCTTTGGATATATTGAAAAACAATGGCAGTTTCTACCCAATCGGTTAAAGTTAAATCCTGGGTTAGAGAATCAAAAGCTTGTTGATTAGCTAAACTTTCTAATACTCGTTTTAACCAAGAGGGATTAACTTTACTTGCCCAAATTTGCCAGGGTGTCACTCGCTCATTATCATTAGTAAAACCAAGATTGCGATTTTGTTCGTAGAGCCAACTGGTGAGATCATTCGATAAATGTGACCAAGTATTTAACCCCAGATTAATCCCCGTGGCAATTTGCCATAAATCCGCTTCTCCCCGCTGCTGAGAAATTGTCTGTAAATGCTTGGCTAACTGTTGTAATTGTTCTAGGGTTAAAGCATTATTTTGATTGGGATCGATTAAATTAACTAACGTCAGTAAACGATCCTCTCGATCGATTTTCACCAGATTATCGATCGCCGCTGCCGTGAGAGAATTTTGCTGATTGTTTGTTTGATATTTTTCCCATTCACTTTCGATGGTTTCCAGGGCCCGCAAAACCCTAGTGGCTTTAATTTTTGTTTCTAACTGTGAGCGAGTAACGATGATTTTTTCGGTTAAACAACGCTCAAAAATTTCTCCTGTGCCATTTTTTACTCCCTCGGCCAAAAGATTATAAACCTGTGATTTAGCCCTAATTTTTCCTTCTAAAGTTAGATTGACAATGCGCTCGATTAGTGCATTATAAGTTTCGTTGAAGTTATCTCTATTTTCTGTCATAGGGGTTTTTTTCAGTAATCAGTAAACAGTAATCAGTAATCAGTGAAAAGACAGTAGTAAGCTTCTAAGCTGTACTGAATTTAAACTGCGTAGGGGAAATTTTAGTACAAATGCTCAAACTTCCTCTCCCTACTCCCAACTCCGGTGCAGTCTTAACGAGTAATTTAGATAGTCAACAGCTGATTTAATGCTGCACACTTAAATCTGATAACTGATGACTGATCACTGATCACTGATTCAAGACTGACTACTGTTGACCAAAGTAATTACCGTCACTTCGGGGGGACAAAAAAGACGACCGGGGAAATAGGTTCCTAAGCCTCGATTCACATATAATTGATTGTCCCCGACTCGATGAAATCCCTCGGACCATTGCCAGTATCGGACTACTCTGCTAAACTGCCGGTGAAGGGGAACCCATTGACCATAGGGTTCGGGCAGCGATCGCCTAAGTTCCTCTAAAATTATCGGTAGGGAACCGATACCCGGGATAGTCACTTGGCCTCCGTGGGTATGACCAGATAACTGCAAATCCACGCGCCAATCCTTTAAAATCATGGCTGTATCGGGATTGTGGGAAAGGACGAGTCTGGGTATATCGGGGGAGATTTGCTCGAGGATTTGCGGTAAAAATTCCCCGGACCAATAATCGGCCAATCCGACGATGGGAAAATTTTCGCCGTAGGGTGTGACGATTTCATTCCAGAGTACCCGAATTCCCACGCTAGTTAAGGCCGATCTGACCGTTTCCCTTGCGTGGGGAAGATAACTGTCATGATTTCCTAAACAAGCATAAATACCCCCTTGACTTTTGAGAGCTTTTATGCTCTCGACTAGGGCAAAAATTGGCCTGGGACTATAGGTAATAAAGTCCCCCGTCAGGAAGATGAGATCGGGTTTTTCCTGATTAGTAATGGCGATCGCTTCTTGCAGGACAGCTTCAGGCAAATGCTGGGCATCGCAGTGCAGATCTGACCACTGCACCAACTTGATCCCTTGCAGCGCTGCCGGTAAGCTGGCAATTGCGATCGTTAATCTTTCTACCTGTAAGGATTCTAACCAAAAGGGTCGCATCGGTGATCCGTTGTCGGTGAGTATGTCAACAGTCTATCAATTCCCCATGGGGATGTTGGGGGATGCTTCCGCAAACATCCCTCTCTTAACGATTAGCCTGGAAATTTATCGATAATTCTCTCCATAGCGGCCTCGACGTTGGCACGACTATTAAAAGCCGACAGCCGGAAATAACCCTCTCCGGCAGCCCCAAAGCCGGATCCGGGAGTCCCCACCACCTTACAGGTATGTAGCAGTTTATCGAAGAAATCCCAACTCGATAGACCTTGGGGCGTTTTTACCCAAACGTAGGGCGCATTGACGCCGCCATGGACTTCTAGACCGGCGGCAGTTAATTTTTCTCGGATAATTGTTGCATTTTGTAAATAAAACTTGACAAGTTCTTGTACTTGTGCTTGTCCTTCCGGGGAATAAACCGCCTCGGCCCCCCGTTGGACAATGTAGGAAACGCCGTTAAATTTGGTCGATTGCCGACGATTCCAGAGTTTCCAGAGTTGCACATCGCTGCCGTCGGCAGCTTTGGCCATCAGACTTTGGGGAACCACGGTTAAAGCGCAACGAGTCCCAGTAAAACCGGCATTTTTAGAAAAAGAGCGAAATTCGATCGCACATTGCCGCGCCCCCTCGATTTCGTAGATGGAATGGGGTAAACTGGCATCGGTGATAAAGGCCTCATAGGCCGCATCAAAAAAGATAATCGATCCGTTGGCCCTAGCATAATTAACCCAAGCTGTCAAGTGTTCTTTGGTAGCTGTGGCCCCGGTGGGATTGTTGGGAAAACAGAGATAGATTAAATCGACTTTTTCCGCCGGAATCTGGGCAGTAAAGTTATTTTCGGCGGTAATTGGCAGATAAATCAGTCCCTCGTATTCGCCGCGGTCGTTGACCTCTCCCGTGTGTCCGGCCATAACGTTAGTATCGACGTAAACGGGATATACTGGGTCGGTCACGGCGATCGAGTTATTATCCCCAAAAATATCGAGAATATTGCCCGTATCACACTTAGAACCGTCGGAAATAAAGATTTCATCGGCACTTATATCACAACCGCGAGCCTGAAAATCATGGACGGCGATTTTCTCCCTTAACCAAGCATAACCCTGTTCGGGCCCGTAACCCTTAAAGCTAGAGCGATCGCCCATTTCCTCTACCGCTTTGATCATGGCCTCACGACAAGCTTGGGGCAAAGGTTCGGTGACATCCCCAATCCCCAGACGGATAATATTAGCATCGGGATTGGCTGCCGCAAAAGCTTGGACTCGTCGGGCAATTTCCGGGAAAAGATAACCCGCTTTTAGTTTTAAGTAATTACTGTTAATGGTTGCCATAATTATTATTCTTGTTTCAGTCGCAACCTTTAATTCTATAATAGTCAGTCATCGGCCGTCAGTTTCGATCGCCCTCCTTGATGAACTAGGATTGGGTGTAGGCGGTTGTCTTTCGATATACAATCGGATAAAAACCTCTTAATAATTGACATTAGTATGGGTGAATCAAAACGTCGTCAATCGGCCCTGGGTGATAAGTATGGACAGGAAGAAAATATCCTGCCTTGGCTACCGATTAGCAAAAGTCAAGCGGCCCAAGCTTACAAGTTAACCACTAGGGGTGCCTGGATTGGTATAGGAGTTTTAGCTGGGGTTTGGGTGGTTATTCGCTTTGTCGGGCCGGCCTTCGGTTGGTGGAATGTCCAATGACCGGTTAAGGCTGCATCAGTTATCAGTTATCAGTTATCAGTTCACTGCTTACAGCAAAAAACTCCCCACCAGAAAATTAATTTTGTTGGTTTGCCAAGATCTGGTCATCGATCGCCAAGTCTATTTCTTGCTGATCGCGACTGGAAGCGAGATAATCATTCTGGAAGGAATCTTTTAAACCACTGACGAGATCATGTTCAGGCCGCCAGTTTAACTCCCTGGTGGCCTTATTAATATCAGCGTAGAAATGTTGAACCCGCAGGGGGAAAGGTTTCTTGTTGCCGAAGTCAAATTTTTTGGGGTTATAGTTAACAATCTCGATTTCCTCGGCATTTTTCCCCAGGGCTGCCGCGCAAGCTTTCGCCAAACCGTTAAAAGTTACATAGCGATCGCCTGAAATATTATACACTTGACCGATAGCCTGAGAATTACCCAATACTGCGGCCATGGCCTTAGCTAGATCGGCAACGTGACCAAATTGGGTAAAATGTTCCCCATGACCGGGTATAGGAATAGGACGATTACGAACCAAACGGTCAAAAAACCAAGCTTCTAGGTCATTATAGTTGCCCGGTCCGTAGATATAGACTGGACGGATAGAAGTCCAGGGTAAACCCATCTCGCTTAAATAGTTTTCTGTCTCGTGTTTTCCCTTGTGGCGACTTTTGGTATCTAGTTTATCCCCTTCTTTATGGGGCATTTGGTCGGATTTTAAATAAACCCCCGCCGAGCTAACATAGACAAAATGCTGGATTCTGTCCCTAAAAATTTGGACGAGGGGCTGAGTATCACTTAATTCTCTGCCATTATTATCGAAAATTGCCTCAAAGCTTTCATTTTTAAGCTTTTCTTTAAGTTGCGAGGCATCAGTGCGATCGCCATGTATCTGTCGTACTCCAGCAACCGGAGCGGGTTTATTGCCACGATTGAATAATACTACCTCATGACCCTGTTCTACTAACACTTTAGTCAGAGAAACGCCGATGAATCGGGTTCCACCCATAATTAAAATTTTCATAGTCGCCATTGTCAATATCAAGGTTATATTATCACTCTTTCAGCCGTCAGGAGCCAGTCGAACGCTTTTTTCTCCCCATTCCCCCATTATTCGAGGGCAAATGCAATTTGAGGGCGAATGCAATTTGAGGGCGAATGCAATTTGAGGGCGAATGCAATTCGCCCCTACGATAATATTATTTTGCCAATGATGGCCTGGGTCCAACTGCGCCTAAAATGTAATCTGGTAGGGGCGCACGTGGTCAGTGAGTTGATCGAACTGCTTGCGCCCATAATCTGAGATTAGGAGGTCAAAATTATGACTTTAGCCAAGGTAAAAAATCTTTATGATCAAGATTTTGCTTTGTGGATAGAGAAGACGGTCAAACAATTAAAATCTGGGGATTTATCTCAAGTTGATTTAGAGAATTTGATCGAGGAGGTGGAATCTTTGGGAAGACGAGACAAAAGGGAACTTAAAAACCGTTTAATTACATTATTTGAACACGGTTTAAAACGGCGTTATCTTCCTCTGTCCGACTGTTATCGAGGTTGGGAAGTAACAATTAAACGCTGTCAATCTAAGTTAAAAGATATCCTGAAAGATTCTCCTAGTTTATGCAGTTTTTTAACCGATATTTATGATGATTGTTATCAGGAAGCGGTGGAGAATATGCGAATTGAATATGATGCTAGTTTTTCCGATGTTTGTCCTTTTTCTAAGGATGTTGATGGTTTATTAAACCATAAGTTTTGGGAAAGTTAAACTCTGATGTTAAATCCGTTGAGTAGAGGCAAGAGGCGGAATAAATAATCAGTCTTTAATAACCAGATTTAGTGTGATTTTCAAGAAATTAATTTAAGTTTAATAAGGAGAAAAATGATGACTTTAGCCAAGGTAAAAAATCTTTATGATCAAGATTTTGCTTTGTGGATAGAAGCAACCGTCAAACAATTAAAATCTGGGAATTTATCTCAGGTTGATTTAGAGAATTTGATCGAGGAGATGGAATCTTTGGGGAAAAGTCAACGCAAAGCGGTCGATAATTTTTTAACTCGTTTATTAGAACATTTATTAAAACGTTGTTATGTGGTTCTTCCCGATTGTTATCGAGGGTGGGAAATTGAAATTAGAAATTTTCGCAAGGAGTTGAAGAAGGAATTTAAGTATTCTCCTAGTTTGAAAAGGTTTATGATAGAGATTTTAGAAGAATGTTATCGAGAAGCTTTAGAAGCGGTGAAAGAGGATTATCCAGACTCTAATTTTCCCGATGTTTGTCCCTTTGCTGAGGATATTGATGGCTTATTAAATCATAAGTTTTGGCAGGATGAAAAATATGTCAGTTCCTAATCCTTCGGGGGAATTGCTATCACTTGATTATCATTAACCATAACCAATTTACCGCCCAATTTTTCGATATTTTCCTTGGCTAACTTGCGGGTTTCTTCGTCCTGGCTATTTATCCAGACTAACATCCAGGCACCGACTCTAGGGGCGCGACTATTGGGATTAGTTTCTAAAAATTTTACCGTTCCCCTAGCGGATTTTTCGATAAATTCATTACCAGCAATTTTCGCCCAATCGGCGGCCATTTGATTTGAGTTTTTTGCTGCGGGAATATCGCCTAAGAATAATAGTTCATCCACTCCTTTATATAACCAAAGAAAATAGGCATCAGTAACATCAGGAGTCAGTTTTGATAAACCTTTATTCATAATCTCAATCGTTCTTTCGGGTTTGCCAGCATTCACGGAAGAAGCCAAGGACATCATCAAATAGGCGCGGATAAATTTGGGGTCATTTTTGGTGACAATCTCCATAAAATCGGGACTTAAACCGTAACCAGTTTCCCGGCGAGCATCCCCATCGCCATAATATTGAATAAACTGCAACATTGACCAATTAGCCAACATATTGCTAAAGCCAAAAGAAGGCATATTTTTTAATAATTGAACCTGAGTATTTTCTAGGCGAGATTCTTGACTATAATTTCTTTCTAATAACTTTTCTTTTGTCAAGGTTTTCACCTTTTCCCGTTGCATTTCGACAATGACCATCATTAGCCCACCGATAACAGCAACTAAACCAAGAGTTTTAAGTAAGGATAGATTGAGCGATTTTTTTGTATTTAGCATAGCTCTAAAGAAAAATTGTAACTACCGAGGTCAGCAGAAGAGCAGAAGTCACGATTATTACCTGACCATTTTCAGCTGCTTAAGAACATTGACTTGAGTGGCATCCAGATTAAACTGTTTTGGAGAAAAAGGAATTTTTTTATCACTTCACTATATTTAGGCAAACTTTCCTGTACCCAGCTTTTAAATATAGGATATTCTTCCTCAGACTCTCTAACTTTTTCTCGACTACAGGGTTCAAGCACTCGTGGAATCGCTTGGGGAATTGACATACTTCCACCGTCAAGCTACGCTGTGACGGGGGATTCTTGACCTATCACTATCGGAAATTCCTTGTTCAACGAGACAGTAATATTAGCATCACAGTACAAAATTATCACAATATCCCTCGCTGTTAACAATCCCCGCACCTATCTCCTTTTCCCAGTTTGGGAGAGGGGTTTAGAGCAGTTATCTTCTCTACTGGTGTAACATGATACAACAGATCGATAAAAAAACATCTACAGGCAATAAAATAAACTTTTGTGACAAAAGATGTTAAGCACTGTTGCAAGATCGGGCAGAATCGGAGGATATCGTTCCTTTCGGCTAAACCCCTGTGGTACACTGCAAAGCGTACTCGCTCGTAAGTATGTAGGAGAAAACCTGAGTGTTAAGAGTCGCTGTTGTGGGTTCAGGGCCGGCCGGTTCTTCGGCGGCAGAAACATTAGCTAAAGCAGGCATTGAAACCTATTTATTTGAACGCAAATTAGATAATGCTAAACCCTGTGGTGGAGCGATTCCTCTCTGTATGGTGAGCGAATTCGACCTACCTCCTGAAATTATCGATCGCCGGGTGAGAAAAATGAAAATGATCTCCCCCTCTAACGTCGAAGTCGATATCAATCTCGATAATCAAGACGAATATATCGGAATGTGTCGTCGGGAAGTCCTCGACGGTTTTATGAGAGAACGCGCCCATAAATTAGGAGCGCATTTAATCAACGGAACCGTTTACGGTCTCGACATTCCCACCAATAGCACCGATCCCTACACCCTACACTACGCCGATCACTCCCACGGCAATTCCCAAGGGGAAATGAAATCTCTGAAGGTGGACGTGGTTATCGGTGCCGACGGTGCTAATTCCCGCATTGCCAAAGCTATTGATGCTGGGGATTACAACTATGCGATCGCTTTCCAAGAACGCATCCGTCTTCCCCAAGATAAAATGGCCTACTACGAAGATCTGGCCGAAATGTATGTAGGAAAAGACGTATCCCCCGACTTCTACGCTTGGGTATTCCCCAAATACGATCACGTCGCCGTCGGTACCGGCACGATGAAGGTCAATAAAGCCATGATTAAAGACCTACAAGCTGGTATTCGCGCTCGCGCGGCCCGTCGTCTGGAAGGAGGCGAAATCATCCGCGTGGAGGCTCACCCCATCCCCGAACATCCCCGTCCTCGTCGTGTAGTTGGTCGCGTGGCACTGGTGGGAGATGCTGCGGGAACAGTTACCAAGTCTTCGGGAGAAGGCATCTATTTCGCAGCTAAATCGGCGCGGATGTGTGCGGAAACCATTGTCGAAGTCACCAACGGCGGCCAACGTATCCCCACAGAGGACGAGTTAAAACTCTACCTCAAGCGTTGGGACAAGAAATACGGTATGACCTATCTGGTATTAGATATCCTGCAACGGGTTTTCTACCGTACCGATGCCACCAGGGAAGCTTTTGTGGAAATGTGTTCCGATAAGGACGTACAGAAGATGACTTTTGACAGTTATCTCTATAAAACCGTTGTTCCCGCTAATCCTCTCGTACAGATGAAGATTACTGCTAAAACTATCGGTTCTCTCCTGCGCGGTAACGCTTTGGCCCCTTAAAATCAATTGATAACCAGACAACCCAATCTCCCCATCGCGGTGGTTGGGTTTTCTTTTGGGTTGTTTCATCTCCTGTCTTCTCTAATTGAAACAAAAATAAGGTATGTTACATTTGATTAACGCATCCGACGAGAGCGACTTGCTGCTAACTAGCGCCTTCGGCATCGTAACTATTGATATAGCTTATGACTGAAAATTCCTTCTTCAATGAGCAAAAAGAACAGTCCTTGATCAAAGCTAGGATTGTTGAGAAATATTTCTGGGCTTGGGCAAAAGTTATAATTTCAAAAGTTAAGAAGGGATCGTCTTCAAACCAGAAAATCGCTTATGTTGACCTTTTTGCTGGTGCAGGACGATATAAAGATGGCTCAAAATCAACCCCAGTAAAGGTTCTAGAAACTGCCATCGCCGATACAGATATGCGAAATATGCTGGTATCGATCTTTAACGATGCCGATGTCGAAAATGTTAATTCTCTTCAACAAGCTATAGATTCAATTCCAGGCATAGAAAATTTAAAATACCGCCCTCAAATATCAAAATATGAGGTGGGAGAGGACATAGTTAAAACCTTCCAAAGTATGAAATTAGTTCCCACTTTACTTTTTGTTGATCCTTGGGGTTACAAGGGGCTATCTCTTCAACTTGTTAATTCGGTCGTCAAAGATTGGGGTTGTGATTGCATCTTCTTCTTCAATTACAATCGCATCAACATGGGTTTAAATAATGATGCAGTTAAAGAACACATAAATGCGCTATTCGGACAAGTACGAGCAGATCAACTCCGCGAACGATTGAAAACACTTACTCCACAAGAGCGTGAGTTAACCGTTGTAGAATATATCTGTGAAGCCTTGAAAGAAATGGGGGGTAAATATGTTCTTCCATTTCGTTTCAGACATGAAATGGGAAATCGTACTAGCCATCACCTAATTTTTGTAAGCAAGCATCCTAAAGGCTATGGAATTATGAAAGAGATAATGGCTAAAGAGAGTTCTGAACAGACGCAGGGCGTACCATCTTTTGAGTATAATCCTGCAACTCTTCAACAACCGTTACTCTTTGAGCTAACCCGTCCTCTTGATCAACTGGAATCTATGTTGTTGGACAATTTTTCAGGTAAAACTATGACGATGGTAGAGATTTACGACCAGCATCATCAGGGAAAACCGTACATTAAAAAGAATTACAAAACTGCCCTTAGCAATCTTGAATCTCAAGGAAAAATCACAGTACATTCACCCGAGGACAAAAAACGGCGAAAAGGAACGTTTGCGGATGATTTAAAGGTTACATTTCCAGTTAAGCAATAAGCTCTAATTTTTCTGAACGCCTCGCTGATTTAAGTGGGACACTTCCCCATGTTTGGATATGCTGATTCCAGGCATTAGGCATCTCGTCCCAGATTTTATCATCAAGTAATCTACCCCCTGCTTTCGGTGTCCTTCCCCCAACTTGTTTGAAAAAAAATGCTACCCCTGAATTTTGACATTGATCGCGGATATCCCTTGCCCAGTCAAGTTTCATCTGGCGATGTTTTTGCCCGGATTCTCCGCCGACAATAACCCAATCAATGCCAGTTAAATTAAGTTCTAGGGGTCCTAAAAGTGGCTCACATGAAATGAAACGCACTGAAACAGGCACTGTCCGAAGATATTCAATCCGATCTATGTGGTTTTGGTTCTCGACAGATACACCTAGCCAAATGTTTTCTGGAAAATCTAATTTAGACGCTAAATCACCTAGACGGCTTTGTCGCTTTGTTAAAATCTGATATATATGCCAAGGTGTTGAATGAATAACTGAGAAAACTTGTCTGATAAAGTCGAGAGGCACATCATCATGAAAAAGGTCACTCATTGAGTTGACAAAAACTCGACTGGGAGTGCGCCAACGTAAGGGTTCTTCCAATCTTTCTCGATGCAAAGTTAAGGTGAATCCATTGGGAAAGTTTTTGGGAAAACGCTGTGTAATAGCTTCGGCATAACAATGCAGACAGCCAGTGCTAATTTTATCGCACCCAGTTGTTGGATTCCACGTTTTATCAGTCCACTCAATACCAGTGTGTATACTAGACATATTTTAACTCCACAAGCTATATCTATGACAGACGCTACCTGCCGATAATTAGCAATTTACTTGTACTATACCATTGTTTGACAAGTACAATTGTCGCCGCACTCACTTTCTACATTACGCAATCGTCATTGAGTTGCGGTGTATACAAAATATTACATCGTTTAACGAAAACAACAGGCGCTCACGAAGTTATAGCCGGTGCTATGAAATCTAAGCGGCGATCGCCACACCTGCAATCTCTAAGTACCGCCTCACCTCAAATCTAGAGAACTAACGCTCTTTTAATACCATAATTCCGGAATCAGGTCATAATAACCAGCTTGGGTCGGTGGGTAAATACCCGCTTCGATTTTTTCGATAATAGTCGGCCAAGCTTGCCTAAAAGCGGCAGAGCGCTCGTTGGGGTGCAGAGTCCAACCCTTGGCATTGGTGAGAGTGGCGCGATAGTAGTTGCTTTGTTCTAGGGAGCGAGAAACCATAATTTCCCAAGAGTCGAGTTTTCCTTTACCGGTCAAAATATTGCCCCAAGCTTTTAAACCATCGGGTAAGTGATCGAGAAAGGTATTTTTATAAGAGCACCAGAGGGGGGTGATCGGTAAAAGGCGATCGTAGCGACGACAATTAAGTAAATAGGCACGACTACCAAAAAATTTAAATTGATAGAATCCGTCGGGATTTTTCGTGCAAGGATGGGGAGAACAAATCGTACCATCGGGCCGGGGTGGGCCGGACAAAGGACGCACAAACATCATTTCTGGATGGGTTTCCATTAACTCGATCCCTTCGCGGATCCAACTGTAATCTGGTTCTTGGTAGAGCATCATGTCACTGTCATAATGAACCATATAATCGCTGCGACATGACTCGATTTTGAAGATCGAGCCGAAAATCGGATAACCTTTGTAGTTATGGGTGGAACGGAGGGGACTGCCGAAATGCTTTTGATAGATACGCTGACGATAGCTGGGATCGTAGTTAAAATCCACTAGGCGATCGATTATGCCATCTTTAACTAATTTTTCAGCACAGGTTCTTAACTCCTCCATTGTACCCAGTCCGGGGCGATTAACCTTTTCCCCGCTTAAGGGGGCCGTGTCAATAGCGAGTACCTTTTCCTGGAAGGGAAACTGACTCATTTTGACCAGATGGGGAATAGTGTTCATCATAAACCAGACATCGGTTCGCGCCGTAAAAAACCAGAGCGAACAACTTGGCAATCCCATTTTGTATAAACCTCACTTTTGTTTGGGTCTTAAATGGGATACATTATAGGGGAATCTTAGCGACAAGTTGACACAATTCCTGATTAACCTATGACTATAGCCCTCGATCGCTTACCCCAATCTTGGCAGGGTTTAACCCATCGTTTAACTTATAAGTATTTTCAGGTACGCATTGATACACCCAAAGACCCCTATAAAATCCTCTTTCGTCCCCAACCCTATCAGGTTGTATTTATCCTTAGCCATATGCGATCGGGTTCGTCTTTATTGACCCATATCCTCAATTCTAATCCTGAAATTATCGGTTTTGGCGAAACTCATCTGGTTTATGAGAGTGAACAGGATTTTAAAACTTTAATGTTTCAACTCTACTGGCGTTTGAAAGATTTAAACATGAATCATAAATATATTTTAGATAAAGTTCTTCACGATCAGAAGTTTTTAGATCATAGTTTTTTGCAATCTGATGGGGTTAGAACCATATTTTTACTACGAGAACCGCAACGCACTTTAGCTAGTATTCTAGATATTAAACCCCATCAAAACGAGCAGCACGCCCTGGGTTATTATACCGGTCGTTTAGCCACCTTAGAAAGTTATGCTCGTTTAATTAACAGCAAAGAAAAGAGTTTATTTATCACCCATGAGCAGGTATTAAACCAAAGTCAGTTGGTTTTTAATAGTTTACAGAGTCATCTCGATACGAAAACGGGATTTTCTGAAGAATATCGAGTTTTAAAAACCACTGGTACTCGTGGTATAGGAGATTCTTCCGAGAATATCAAAGCGGGTAAAATTATTAAACAAGCCAGAAAATTAGATATAGAAATTTCCGACGCTGTTTTAACCCAAGCCCAAAAAGCCTACGATCGATGCTACGAAACCCTCAGCCATTATTGTGATTGTATCTAAGCTGAATTGGGGATTAGCAATGGCCTTGATTCTCTCCTCCGAGCGCTAAGAAAATCCCCCTAACTTAACTCTAGGTTGATCTTTTAGCTGGTCTGATTAGCCTTCAATATTAGCAATTGTAAAGCCCATCTGACACTCGTAGAGATTGGGCTGTTGGCTTCCCCCTTTGCCCAAGGAGTGACCACAGCCCAGTTTACCCTCCCGCCACCGGGGTTGTCCCTGCTGGTTGGCTAAAAGACAGCCCTGACAGACAGAACCCGGATCGAGAATGTGTTCGTCGGTTAAAATCACTAACATGACGTTCACCCCCATTGATCTCCGATCGTTGTTGTCTCTATTGTAAGGGGTTTTTTCTGAGATGTAGTGGCGCGCTATACAGTCCGCTACTTTTTCGCTTTTTTTCGCCTGGACTCTTCTTCTGCAGAAGATTAGACCTTGAAAATGTATAGTCATTTCAGATAAGTCCGATAGGATCTGAACGAGTGAAACCCGTAGGAACTCTGGCCTTGATCTTCTCAATCTTAATGATTATTTTCCTAAACCGAGTTTTCTGGTTACTTTTTGCCAAAAGGTTGGGGTCGGTGGTTGATAGGGTTTGGGACTACCGGTAAAAACAGGACGTTGACTAGGTTCGTAGAGATAACGATAGTGTAAGAAAATATCTCGATAGGGAAAATCGAGATTTTCACCGCTACAAAGTCGAGTGAACAGAGAGGAAGATAAACCGATGTAGTGAATGTATGTCAAGCGGTTGCCCTGATCGTAAAGAATATTATCTAAAGCCTGAAAATGGGGGGAGGTGACACAGCAGCCGGTGCGTTCTTCTTTCGGCAATTGAAGGGCTAGATTATATATAGAAAAATTTGAGCGCATCATCATATAATTGACGATAGTTTGATCGGGAGCCATCGGATAGAGAATTTCTGCTTCTCCTGCTCGCAATTGTTCTATGAGCCAATCTCGCTGATTTTCATCGAATAAACCAATTTTAGAAGCGTAGAAACCGGCACAAAAAATCTCCCTTTCGATACGATCGCGGGAAAAAACCTCGAATAATTTTGGTTGAGAAACTTCGTAGACATGAGTGGGATCTTTGTGCTGAAAGTCATAAACAACACAATCGTGGCTATCTAGGATAGGGAAGATTTTATCAACGGCATCGAGTAGCAAGGTGTCCCCATCCATGTAGATAAAACGATCGAAGGGACTATCAAAAGCAATAAAACGGTGGTGCATTCCCATCCGATAATATCGGTCAGTGCAACCCGATTTCAACCAACGTTCGCGGGCTTGCGGGTGGCTATCCCAGATCAACTTGGCGAAATTTTCCCAGCGTTCGATAATTTCCTGATTATCAAACAACTGTACGTTAGGACGTTGAGCAATTTCCGCCTTGATACGTTCGGTGTTGTCATCGTAGGGATAGACACAAACAGGAAGATCTTTTCCCCCATTTACCTCAATGCTGTTGAGTAGGGCGACTAATTGATCGTAAACGCGATCGTTGGCTAGGGTGCAGATACCGTCCATAAGTGATCCCGATAAAAAAAAATCTATTATTTTTGCTGTTAGTTTAGCTTATTTTGGTCGATAAATTTGGCTAATTTGAGATGTGGTGACTCAGAACCAGTGATACTAAATCCCGTTTAAATGGGTGTTCCGCTTCTCAAAAGCTGTTTGGATAAGATCGGAATAAAGTCCTGCGTTATTGGATGGATAATCGGGGTGTTGGCAAAACCGAGTTATTTCGGGACAACACAGCATTAAGAAAAGAGTTTAAATTTGTTGATGATTTAAACTCCCATGCTTGCCAGACTGCTGTAGAAAGAAACTGGCGGGCAATTACTCGGTTTGACGATAATTGCCAAAATAAAATTAAAGGAAAGAAAGGCTACCCTAAGTTTAAAAAACATTCTCGTTCCGTTGAGTATAAAGTATCTGGATGGAAGCTGTCAAAAGATAAACGTCATATTACCTTTACAGACAAAAAAGGTATTGGGACTCTTAGGTTGATTGGCTCTAGAGATATTAATTAAAAGAATTACTCTTGAGAATTTCAGAAAATCCTAAGATGATTATAATATAATCTATAAATTTTCAGCTAGGGAAGCAAGGTAAAGGCAGTGCAGTTTTGAGGACGATAGAGACTAAAATCTCGGCGATCTAGTGTCAGAATTATTGTGAGGTTTAATCGTTCCGCCATTGCCATAACCGAAGCATCTACAAAGTCCACTCTACTGTCTTGATATTCTGCCAAAATATCTCCTATTCTGGAAATATCCTCTTCTGTCAAAGCCATTAGCTCAAAGCGACTTGTTTTTAGCAATCGCAAAAACTGGATAACGGAAGATATACCAGCATTGCATCCTAAAAGATAAGCAACCTCGGCTAACACACTCTGAGGAACTATGATTTTTTGTTGCTGAAGATAGATGTTTTTTACTTCCCGGTGATGGGAATCCTGAGAATCTATCAGTGCAACAATGAATCCTGTATCAGCAAGAGAATTCATTCTTTCCATGTCCATCCCGATCGAGGTTTAATGGCTGTTTCTAAAATTTCTTCCGCTCGCTCCGAAAGATTAGGAATTACACCAGAACACATTCCTATAATTGGATCATCTTCTAAATAAGTATTTGTTGAAGCTGGAGATTCTGGGGCAGAATCTATATTTTTTGAAGTTTCTGGTAAATGGCTTTCTAAACTTTCGATCAGCTTTTCTACAACGAGAAGTTTTTCAAAACTCAGCCGATCAATTTGGTTGATTAGTTTTTGCCGCAATTCGATCGATGTCATTGTCCTGTCTCCTGTTTTTTTAAGATGAGAAAAGGCAACACCCCCCCTTATCAAAGGCTGTCCATTAGTCACATCTTTCTTAACATTTCAAACCTTTGTAGCACAAGGCTTTCAAGACTCGATTAAAAATTTGTAATATTCCTTGTTGACACCCTTACTGACAAAGAAAAAACTGAAATCAAGTCAGGATAAGGGTTGGAGTGCTTACTGACAAAATTGTTAAGAAAGATTCCTATAGCGGTGTGCAGTCGTATGAGGTACAGTGTCACGAGCTATAAACCATGCTAGGCAAAGCTTGGTTTGTATCTCACTCAAGCGCTTACCGCTATATAAGGGATAGTTAATAAGGGGGGTGCTGATCGGCGGGAGGATCTGAAATTAACACCCACTTACTTAGGGGAGGATTGTTGATTACTTCCCTCTAGTTTTTTCGGCCCAAACTTTGCTGGGTAATCCCCAAACATAGATGAAACCTTCAGCAGCTTTATGATCAAATTGATCCTCGGCCCCGTAGGTAGCTAAATCGGGAGAATAGATAGAATTGACTGACTGACGACCGACCACTTTAGCGTTACCTTTAAACAGTTTCACCCGCACCGATCCCGTTACCTGTTCTTGGGTTTTGAGGATAAAAGCATCGATCGCTTCCTTTAAGGGACTGTACCACAATCCTTTATAAATTAACTGTCCGTAGGTATCTTCAATTCCCCGTTTATATTGGGTAACATCTCCAGTTAAAGTTAAACTTTCTAAGTCCCGGTGAGCATCAATTAAAACTAATAAAGCTGGGGCCTCGTAAATTTCTCGCGATTTAATTCCCACTACCCGGTTTTCGATCATATCTAAGCGACCAACACCGTGTTTACCCACTAGGTCATTTAATTGACTAATTAGCGTGACAGAATCGAGATTTTCTCCGTTTAAACTGACAGGAATCCCCTGATTAAAACCAATATTGACGTATTCCGGCTCGTTGGGAGTATCGGCGATCGCTTTGGTCATTAAATAGATTTCTTCCGGGGGTTCCGTCATCGGATCTTCCAAAGGACCGGCTTCAATACTGCGCCCCAACAGGTTACGATCGATACTAAAAGGCGAGGATTTTTTCACAGGAGACTCGATCCCGAATTTTTCCCCGTAGGCGATGGTTTCTTCCCGGCTCATGCCCCATTCCCTGGCGGGAGCGAGAACTTTTAAACTAGGATTAAGGGCCATAATGCCCACATCAAAACGCACTTGATCGTTACCTTTGCCGGTGCAACCGTGAGCGACGGCATCGGCCCCGTATTTCTCGGCGGCCTCTACTAATAATTTAGCGATTAAAGGACGAGCCAGGGCGGTAGAAAGGGGATAACGATTTTCGTAGAGAGCATTAGCTTGAATTGAGGGAAAAGCGTATTCTTTGACGAATTCTTCCTGAGCATTGACCACTAAGGATTCGAGCGCTCCGCAGCGCAGAGCCTTTTCTTGAATTGGTCCTAATTCGTCTCCCTGTCCTAAATCGGCGGCTAGGGTAATCACTTCTTCTACTCCCCATTCCTGTTTGAGATAGGGAATACAGACGGAAGTATCGACTCCTCCGGAATAAGCTAAAACCACTCTCTTGGCACGTCCCATAATTTTTTCACCTAAAAACGACTAATTGATTACTCTTTCAAGTTTATTATATATCTTGGGGATTGGATGCTTCTTTTTCAATGCTTTTTTGTTTAGTTTTTGATGAAGAAAAGGAATAGGAAGTCACGAGTAGAGAGCCAAAACTAAACGGGCAACCAGCCGCTATTTCCGTTTACTAGCAGGACGACGGGAGGATTTTTTCGGAGCGGTATTTTGGGGATTATCGTTAGTTTTATCTTTAAATATTGGAATAGTAAAATGAAACTGACTGCCGTGATTTTTGCCTAGGGATTCTGCCCAAATTTCGCCGCCCCAACCATTAACGATCTGACGACAGATAGCCAGTCCTAACCCGGTTCCCCCGGCACTGCGTCGCAGGGCTCCTTCCTCTTGGTAAAAGCGATCAAAAACCTGTTCTAAACGATTGGGTTCGATCCCGCGTCCAGTGTCAGAAATGGTTACTTCTAGAGTTTTTGGTTTTCCCAAAGCGACTTCGATCGAGACATTTCCCTCCCGTCCGGTAAACTTACAGGCATTATCGAGAAGTTTGGAGAGTAATTCCACTAACCACTCGCCATCGGCTAAAACAAAGGGGAGATTAGGGGGGACAAGATTGCTAATTTTGGGGTTTTCGTTGTCGAGATTGCGGGAGTGAACGTGACTGATGGCTAATTCCACACATTCCGATAAGGATAAAGCTTCGGGATTCCAATTAACCCGGCCACTTTCTAACCGAGAAAGAGTTAAAAAATCTTGGATTAATTTACGCATTCGTTCCGCATCTTTCAGGGCAGTATCAAGCATAATTTGGCGCATTTCCGCCGGCATATCCGGTTCCGAGGCCAAACTTTCTAGACAGACTTGAATGGTGGAGAGGGGGGTGCGTAATTCGTGGCCGGTAATGGCGACTAAATTAGAACGAGTGCGATCGAGAGCGGCTAATTGTTCATTTAAATCCTGTAAATTAGCGTAGGCTTCGGCTTGAATGAGAGCGACTCCGATTTGAGTGGCCACCGCGTCCACAAGAGCGACATCCTCGCTTTTCCAAGTGGTGGTATAGGGTCCACAGTGATGCAGTTCCAACATTCCCAAGAGACGACTTTGGTAAAAAATCGGCACTAATAACCAGGAATAGATGGAACATTCCCGCACCAGATTTTGAATGGAATCCCCGGGGAGACGAGGATCGTGAATAGCGTCTTCGATTTTCAGGGATTCTCTCAATTCCAGCACTTCCTGAAACAGAGGATTATTTTTCAGGGGCCATTTTTGTCCTTTGATGGAAGTAATGCCGGGGTTTAAAAATTCGTGTTCGATGGTGGCGTTATTGTCGGCTTCCTTACAACGATAGACCACGCAGCGACAGACTCCCAATCCCTGCCCTAATTTCTGCACTGCCACTTGGAGGATATCTTCCGGATCGAGGGAACGACGGATCGCCGCTGTCACCGAGTTGATCAGTCTTTCCTTGTGTTCTTTCGATGCCAAGGAACGATTGGCTTTCAGCAGTTTATACTGTCCTGCTTGCAAATAAGTGACCAATCGCTGGACAAAGGGATCCGGTTCATCTTGATGATCCCTGTCCGTCAGTTCACAGATCAGGTATTCTTCTTGGGCGCGCCTAATTTTCTCCGCTAGTTCGGGACGATAATCGAGAATATGATTGAAAAGAATTTGGGCGGCCTGTTGACTCAAATGGCGATCACTCGTCCAAATCCCCTCAAAACGGCGATTATTATCCATAGCTGCCCTATTTTCCTCTTCGGCTACTAGATGGGTTCGCTCCCGACAGATTAAACAACTAGCATAATGGCGACTGATAACCACTAGATGCCATTCTTGAGCTAAACTGTCCTCCGGTTGAAAAGCGATCGTCTCGTAAAGGTCGGAACTATGCTTAAAATCGGTTTCTGGGGCGGACAAAACGTAAACTTGCCCGCTTTTTTGGGCAATGCGTCGATAGCGATGGGCCTCTTGACGATAAAAGCGCTCACGCTGAAAACTGGCAATCACTAACGGTTGATCGTCTTCCGCTAAAACCTGATCCTCCATGGCGTGGGATAGCGCAGTCAGGGATGCTTTGAAGTACATCTGCGATCGCCATTGGGGGAGTAACTGCAACAGTTCTGTTAAAACAGAAGTTGATCTGCTCATCGATGATCTGTTTCGAGTCGAGTGTGACTAGCAAGCGCAATAGAGGGAACTAGCAATTTCTCCCTTGACCCTATCCTACAGGCTCAAGGGGACAAGAGGTGAGATCGTGATGGCCAGAAATTTAAACCGAGTGATGCCAAAAGTGAGCGAAATTATTCTAGTTAACTAGATGTAGGCGACTTTCATTGCCCAAAGGATCAGAGCAATAATACTACCGATAACGATAATCGACGATATCGCCACTACTGCCGGTTTATCGGCTCCCTCGAATTTCATGATGCCACGATTTAAGTCTGACATTGCTCTTAACTCCTTTTCATGAGATGGATGTGGAAAGTATGAGACACTTTAGGATCATAAATTAGCTAACTCTCATCTATACGTGTTATTAGAAATTGGTATCATTCGGCTGTCTTTAATCATTCTAGGCGTTCTTTTCGCCCTTGCCCTTTTCCTTGAGGCTATTTTAAGAATTGTCTTCGGGTTCGGTAATCCGCTTATTTACAAAGCTGATGCCGAAATTGGCTATCTTTTGGCTCCTAATCAACAAACACGCCGTTTTTCCAATTTGATCGCCGTTAATCAGTATTCGATGCGGAGCGATCCGATTACACCCCAACGGCCCCCAGAGACGACGAGAATCATGTTAATCGGTGATTCGATCGCTAATGGCTCCTGGTGGACGGATCAAAAAGAGATCATTTCTGCTTTAATCACCAAAAATTTAGGCCAAAATCTGACGGGTTCAGTGCAAGTTCTCAATGCTTCGGCTAATTCTTGGGGACCGCGCAATCAATTGGCCTATCTGCGACATTTTGGCACCTTTGAATCTCAGGTGATTGTGTTATTAATGAACACCGATGATCTGTTCGCTTTAGCTCCTAGTTCGGCGGTGGTGGGACGAGAAATTAATTATCCCGCTCGCCGGCCGGCTTTAGCTTTAATCGAATTGTCCGATCGATATTTTAAGCGTTATCCTCCCCTGCCACCGGTGCAAGAAGGGGGCGATCGAGTGGGCAATAATTTAACCGCTCTTGCCCAAATTCAAGCCCTTGCTCAGGCTAATCAAGCCCGTTTAATTATCGCTATTACCCCCCTCATTCGCGAAGCTCAAAAACAGGGGCGAGATTATGAATTAAAAGCCCGTCAAAGACTAGCGGATTTCACCAGCAACCAGCAGATTTTTTATCTAGATTTTCTGCCCATTTTTCAAGCACATTCTAATCCTGATTCCCTCTATCGCGATAATATTCATCTTAGTCGAGACGGTAACGAGTTAATTAGTCAAAAACTGACCGAGGCAATCAAAAATGTCTTTTAAGTAGGGTTGACTGAAAAAGTTTGTTGCTGGGAGCAGGATTCAGGGTTCAGGAGTCAGGGTGATAGGGATTTAGGGGTTTAGGGAAATTTCAGCCAAATGCTCCACTTCCCCACTTCCCCACACCCCCACTTCCCTAACAGCCATACCAAAGCTTTTCTATCTGTTTTGCTAGGGCCAATAACTCAGAGCGATCGCTTGTATCCCTTAAGAGGGTGACATGGCCTAATTTTCGACCGGGACGGGATTTTTTACCGTACCAAAAAACCTGAGCGCCGGGGATTGCCGCTAAAATTGCTCTTTTTTCGCCATAATCGCCGTCACTATCCTCAAAACCCAATAGATTAACCATAACTGCCCCAGCAGATTTTAAGTCCGTGGCTCCGAGGGGCAAATTAGCCACTGCTTGCAGTTGTAGGGCAAATTGCGAGGTAAGACAGGCAGAAAGGCTGTAATGACCCGAATTATGGGTACGGGGAGCGATTTCATTAATCAATACCTCTCCCTGCGGAGTGACAAATAATTCCATCCCGAAAACACCCACCGCCGACAAACTACTTAACAGATGACGGGCAATATGTTCGGTTTGAGCGTGTAATGATTGGTTAAGAGCGGCGGGAGCGATTACCCAGTGACAGACTTGCTCCTCTTGATGAGTTTCCACCACGGGATAGGTGACGATTTCCCCGGTTAATCCCCTAGCGGCAACGATGGCTAATTCCCGCTCGTAGGGAATATAAGCTTCTAACATCAAGTCAAGACGCTCTAATTGCGGCTTTTTGGCGTTTAATTCTTCAGGCGTGCGGATAATAAAGGTTCCTTGACCATCATAACCCTGTCGTCGCGCCTTCAGCACTAGCGGAAAAGGATGATTTTCTAGTGGGGATAAATTATCTATCGCCCAAAAATCAGGTACAGGCAACCCCAAGGAGCGTAAATAACATTTTTGCTCGTATTTGTCCAATAGGGGGCGCAGATTTGCCAAACTAGGATAGAATTTCACTCCTGTGGCCGCTAATTCTTCTAGGGCATCTAAATTAACAAACTCATTTTCAAAAGTGATCAGATCACAATGTTGAGCCAGTTTTTTTGTGCCTTCCACGTCAGCTATTTCTGCGAAGACAACCCCGTCAGCTAAAGCAACGGCGGGATCGTCTGGGTGTGGTGTTTGTACAATTAGAGAAATGCCTAATTTCTTGGCTTCCTGTGCCATCATCCCAGCTAATTGTCCACCACCAATAACACCAACCCTTGTTTGCATCATTGATCACATCCTAAAGATTCCGGGGTAGAGATGCCGGTTTTTGAGTTGACACCCTCGGCTCTTTCACAGAGATTTTTGATTTGTTCAGCGTCAAGCACGGCCAAACTAAAATCAGCACCGTTGATGTTTACTCCCTCGAAAATGGTACGCAGCATGATCGCTTCGGCAAAAATGGCATCGCTTAAATCGGAATTTTTAAAGGTACTCAGATAGGCTAACCCATTGGTTAAGTCCGCTCCATGAAAGTTGCCTTCGATGATAGAGGCTCCGTTAAACACCGCCCCGCGCAAATCGGCAGAACTAAAGTTAGAATCTTGCAGATTAACGTTAGTAAATTGGGCAGATTGCAAATTTTGTCCCGAAAAATCCTTTCCTGTCAGATTCTGGTTTTCATAACTGGCCTTGGCTCCTGTGACAGCAGCAGAACTGGCAGCTAAGGCATTGACAGGAGATAGGATAAATAGTATTGCAAAAAAAGCGATCGCTAATCGAAAGATAGTCTTCATTGGCGGAAAATTCCATCAGTGGGCATTCTCGATTTTATAGCAGTAAGCCATCGGCCGTCAGCTTTTCGCTTACCGCTAGAAATTGCCAGCACACAACCCCCTATAATAGCTGTCTAAGCGTAAACGTTCCGGGGGGGGTCAAGCAGCCCGTGGCATTGACTCTGTGGAAGGACTCTCTTGGGGCAGCACCTCTAGGAGAAGCGCTGCTTTTCCTAGAGGTGCGGATTGCCTCGGTGATAAATTCCAAGACATTGCGGTTTTGAGAACGCAGACTCTTCACCACGGTCAACACTACGGCAACATCCGCTTACTAGATTTCGTTCCCCCCTGAACGGTTACTTTAGGAGCGGCAATTGTATCGGAGGTAACAGTGGATGAAAAAATAGGAGAAGAAACCTATCTTCAGCGAATATTTACCGAGCAAAAGCAAAATAATAATCAAAAAATGCCCGAAGATTTTCAACAAACTTTTTCAGCAGACCCTAATTAATACCAATCATCCATCGACTGGAAAATTGAGGTATCGGGGAAAACAGTTGGATTGCCACTTGCGTCGATTTTTTGCCGTAATTCTCGCAATTGTTGATTGCCGATGAGAAAATCACTTTCTACCAATTGATAGGGCAGTACATTATTATCCAAAGCATACACTGCCGTGATGCCCGCCGCTACCCCGGAGGACCACTCGAAGGAATGGACACGGTAGGCGGCCGCGGCAATATGACTAAGGGCGATACTTTTACCCGCTATCAGTAAATTATCGATTTTTTGGGGAATTATAGCCCTTAAAGGTATCTCAAAAGGGTAAGCTTGCCCCTGTCCCCGTCTTTCTCCTGCTTTTTCTGTATTACCCGGTTTTTCGGGGGGATGTTCCGTCATGCAGGGGTGAAAATCAATCGCATAGTGACCGATACCGACGGAATCGGGGTAAATAGTCGATCGCTTGCGTTTAACGGCCTTGTCGGGGGATAATGTCCCATCAAGTACGGAAAATCCCTCTAATCCTGCCAAGGTGGCAATTAAGCGCCGATATTCTGCCGGGGAAAGATTTTGACGATAGAAATCGCTTTGAAAATTTTGTCGGGAAATATCGATTTCTGTGACGGTAAAACCAGCGGGGAAAGTCAGGGAAGGACGACCGATAATCCGTCTTGCTTCCCGAATATAGGGATATTTTGACAAACCGTGGGCAGTACCCATGGGAGAATCAAAACCAGAGAGATAACGGTTATTCAAATGGGGAACTTTTACCCCGTCTCCTAACTGGGAATCGGTCGTCCCTTCTACTAGCCAATAATAGTAGGAAATGGCGTGTTCTTCGCCCCTCGCGAGGGTTTCGGTGCGTAATCCTCCCATCCATCCCCCCGGAGATAACTGCCCTAGCTCTTGCAACTGTTCACGGGTGTAGATAAAGTTATCCTTAGCAGTCCCCGGACGATAATCATTTCCCCAAGTCCAATTCTGCATGGAAATATCCCCCGGGACGGGTTCGGTGAAAGTAATTCCCCCAAAGGTTTTCTCTTTACCCAGTTGCGGACTCCAAATACGACGATAGGTGAAAACGAGGTCAAAATCGGCTAATCGCGGCAATTCATAGCTAAAATAGGGGGCATAGCGTTCATAATAAACCGGTTTCTCGTGGGTTTGGGGTTTTTCTGTTTCCTCCATGGCGAAGGTATAGGTAAAGCCTTGGGTACAGTAGGGGTCGCCAGTGACGCTAGAGGAAGAAGGTTCGAGATAACTGCGCTTATCGACCCCTAAACGGTAGGGAATATCTGATAATCCGATTATTTCCCCAGTTTCGGTCGCTTCAATCACATACCAATCTGCTAATTGATTCGGTTGCGAGGATTTGGGGACAAAACGGAGGATTTTCTTATCAAAACGGGGAGAATTTTCGTAGCGATAGATATCCTCCATTTTTTGCGATAAAAACTCGGTATTTAGGGGAGGAGTACCTTTTGCGGGACTATGTTGAATGGCAATTACACTGGTAATCTGTTGACCGGTGCCGCGATTGGGTAAAGTTTCAATATTTAATTCTTTGACTACCGTGGAGGGAAACCATTTCAGGGTTCCTTTGCCTTTTTTGGCAGCGTCTTCTAACTGTTGAAATAATAATTTATGTCCATCAAAAGGCAAAAAACAAGACCCACTTACCCAACATTCTCCGGGGTTGCGTTTCCCGTAATGCTTTCTAATTCTTTCCCTAAATTCTAGATAACCTTTCGGGAAAAATAATTTTTCTCTTTGTGTTCGTCTTTCATCTAATGCGGAGGTTCCCTGAGAAGATATCTGTCCCCCCACCCAGTCGGTAATCTCGGTTAAACAGACGGTTTTTCCTAATAATAAAGCTTCGTAGGCCGCACCGGCACCGGCTAAACCACCACCCACCACCAGAATATCACAGCCGACGCTTTGATCTGGTTCTCGCGGGGGGGCTGCTAGGGTCAGGGGAGTGAAAGCTTGTAGGAGAAATAATCCCAGAGAGAGGGATTTGAGGGGATTAAAGTGATGATTGAAAATTTTGGGTGACATTATTGACAAATATCAATGTTGTGGCTGAGAGTTTCTTCTTTCTTTGAAGAAGTAGCCAGAGCATCTGTTCCTGAAATCCTGATTGTTTTTTTTGGCGATATTGAGAACTTTGTAGTTCGATGCTGGTCTTGGGAGAATTATACCCCTTCAGGCTGACAATCGATCGCTTTTCTGGAAATGTTTTGACAAAGATATCCTGATTCGGTGTCATTCCCTTTGTTATTCCCTGTCATCCTTGCTAAGTTAAATTCAAAACAAACCCAGGTAAGACATCTTCCCCGGATAAAATCGCAGGCAAATTAATAATTTCCACACCGCTATTTAGTCGGTAGATTTCCACCTGCTGCTGTTGAGGATTAATCAACCAACCCAAACGTAAACCACTGGCTAAATATTCGCGCATCTTGTCCCGTAAAGAGGTTAAAGAATCGGTACGAGAACGTAATTCAATCACAAAATCGGGACATAAAGGTGGGAACTTTTCTCGCTCTTCTGCGCTCAAAGCTTCCCATCTCTCCCGTTTTATCCAAGCAACATCAGGAGAACGATATCCTCCCTTTGGTAAACGAAAAATTGTCGAAGAACTAAACACCTCACCAAGTTGAGTTTGCTCGTTCCATACCCCAACTTTAACAATCAAATTAGCTTCCTGTTTACCAGTATTTCCACCCACGGGAGGCATAATTAATAATTCTCCTTTTTGATTACGTTCTAAATTCCATGTTTGATTGTCCTGACAGAGATGATAAAATTGTTCATCGGTCAGATTAACTGTCTCTAGATTTAACACTACAGTTTCCATAATCGCTTCTCCTTCTTGCTGCTTTATAAAAATGGCTATATCGGTGATTCATCTCAACCTATTTACCTAATTGACTCTCTAAAAATTCTGGCCAATCGGGATTAGTAGTGTCTAGGGAAATTAGATAGGGTTGTTCCTTTTCATGAAAAGGTTCTGTTTTCTCAATTTGAGCATTTAAAACCTCGATAGTAGCGTCAGAAATATCGCCTTTTCTAGCGGCAATCCGTTGTTTTAAAACTTCTATAGGTGCGTGACAATGGACAATATGAAAAGGAACCTGTAAATTTTGGGCATAGGTTAATAAGGGTTCTCGCCAAGCATATTTATCATAGCGTGCATCGAGAATAACTGGATAACCTAAAGTTATTAAAATTCGGGCTAATTCCGCCAGTCTAGTGAAGGTTTTTTGACTCATTTCGAGACTATATATATCTAGACTTCCTGTTTGATTTAAGTCAATTCCAGCCAAATGTTTGCGAACTGCATCGGAACGAATCTGAATAGCATTAAGATTTTTAGCAATTACTTTCCCTATGGTACTCTTACCAGAGCCAGAAAATCCCGACATCAGAATTAATCTCGGTTTCTGCGGTTGCGTGTACTGCCAAGCTAATTGATAATAATCTTGTGCATTTGCTTTAATTTGCTCAGAAAAACTGTCACCATCAAGCAAAAAACTATTGACTTTTGCCCTCACATACGCTTGTCTGGTCAGGTAGAGAGGCAAGACTTTTAAACCCTCCCAGTCACCGGTTTGTTCTAAATAAGTATTGACAAATAAATTAGCGAAATCTTTTCTCCCCCTAGCGGTTAAATCCATAGCTGTAAAAGCAATATCATACATGAGATCAACGAAGCGAAAAGATTCATTAAATTCTATGCGATCAAATAATTGTATTTCTCCCTGCCACTGACAGATATTATTTAAATGTAAGTCGCCGTGACATTCACGAATCATCCCTTTTATTTGTCTTTCCTCTAACCAATCTCGGTGTTCTGCGAAGAATTTATCTGTATAAGCTTTTGTTTCATCGTATTGTTTTTGGGTTTGGACAAAATTAATATATTTCTCAGTTTGTTGGTAGTTTTCATCAAAAGCTTGTTTAATAATTTCTAAATTGCCAAATTGAGTAATATAGGAATTAGTCACAGCTTGTCGATGAAATCCTGCCACTTTTTCAGCCAAAGATTTTATAGCTTTTTCCGTTAGTTCTCCCCGTTCAAACATTTTACTCAGTAAACATTCTTGGGGAAACTGATTCATTTTTAAAACGTATTCGATCGCTTTACCTTCTCCATTTAAACTGATGTTACCCTGTTGATTATTAATTGACAAAACTTCCAGATAGATATTGGCGGCAACTTTTTTATTTAACTCTAGTTCCTGTTCTAGATAATATTTTCTCTTTTCTAAAGTGGAGAAATCCAAAAAATTATAATTAACTGGTTTCTTGACTTTATAGGCATAATCTCCTGTCAAGAAGATAATTGAAGCATGGGTTTGAATAATTTCAACGGGAATTTTGACGGAATGAGGATAAAAGTCGGGATTTTTTAATTCTTCGATTAATCGGTTGCTATCCATAGCGAGAACTCCTGCGGGGTGCATCTTATTTCTGTAAATCTACTAAGTTAGGATTTTTAAAGGGAAACCCGCTGCTAAAATTGGGCTTTATGGCTGATTTTATCACTTAATCTTTGACTCTTGGGGGATTCTACCCCCCAAACCCCGGAGGACAGAACCTCGCGACCTGTGCGCGCCGTTTCATTTGTCCGTGGAGGAAGCGCCTCCCCCAAACGCTGGAAAGCATTAGCTTTACAGGTGGGATGCTTACACGCGCTTACTTATACATTTGTACCAATCCAAGACCGATAATTGCTGATTGTCGGTTTTGCTGCCAATGTGAGATGCAGCCGCTCAAAATGAGCGAAAACTGCATCATGCAGGATGAGAGCTTTGCCAACTCAGCTTTAAGCGACCCAAGGGAATCAGGGGTACAGTTAGTTTTAGATAATTTTAGCACCGGCTATTCCTGCTTAAGTTATCGAAAATTTGGGTTGAAAACCCCGTCCTTTTAGGACGGCTTTAAGCTACAATCGAAAAAGCGATAACCAAGCTAAAAACTGAACCTTGACCACAGATAGTAGGGGGTTTCGTTCAGAAAAGAAGTCAAATTCGGCCTTGAGCGAGTCAAACTTTCTAGGAAATAAGGTTGAACATGAGATTTTTTCGACTTGTTCAAAGTGGCCGTCGGGCATTCGGACCCTCAAAACGGACGGGTCGGAAAGCGTAAGACTACCGCTAAAACCCAGCGGTCGGTCGTTCAATTAAGTTGGTTCGATCTGCCGGTCATCACCGTCCGGCCCCGGCGGTGAAGTACAAGGATTTTGGTTGACTCAGGCCTTGAAACCAGAAGAGGTGACACAATCGCCGTTAAGTAACTGTTCTGAATCACACCCAACAATTTATTGAGAAAATCAATTAACTTAAAGACGAATAAGCCATGGCTTTTGAGGAAGCATATTCACTTATATTTTTGTTGAGGTACCGAAAAAATGATTAATGGTTCATCCAATTCCCGTTATCTCCTCATTGTGGAAGATCCTCAAGGTAGAAGAACAATTCCCCTAGAAGAAATGAAATATTCTCTCGGTCGTAAGTCCGATAATCAAATTATTCTTCGCTCCAAATACGCGTCTCGCTATCATGCGACGTTAATTAAAAAGAGTATTGATCGCCAAAATTTTTCCTATTGGATTCTTGATGGTGATTTAGAGGGAAATAAAAGTCATAATGGTATTTATGTCAATGGGTCTAAATGCTTAGTTCATGAATTGAAGGATGGTGATTTAATTAACTTTGGCTGTGATATAAATGCCAGTTTTCATTTAATAGCCAGTCAAAAAAAAATAGAGCCAGCACCAGTTAAAATTTACGAACAGGTACGAGGGAATTTGACGGAAAATAGAGCAAATTATAGCCAGAATAACCTCCATGCAAAAACTACCTTAATTCTCGATCATTCCCCATCCCAGAACATTAGTTTTGATAACCGGATTCAAGACGAATCTTTTCTAGATGTTCTCACGGATTTACCGAACCGTTCTTTCTTTAATGAATGTCTCTCAAGTGCTATTAGTAATGCTAGGAAAAACCATAAACTGATCGGACTTTTGTTATTGGACATAGAGCGGCTAAGAAATGTCAATAATCAACTGGGTTATCGACTGGGGGATAAACTATTAAAAATCGTCGGTGAACGTTTAAGAAAAAGTTTGCGATCGGGGGATATCGTCGCTCGTTGGGGAGGGGACGAATTTATTGTCCTGCTGCCACAAATTAATACTGCTAGTGATCTAGAAAAAGTTAGTCAAAGAATTATTAAAACCCTAGAAAATAATTACGAAATCGAAAATCACTCCCTAGCCGTCCGATTAAATTTAGTTTCGGTTATCTATCCTCCCGACGGCACAGACAGAAAAGTAACTTTACGGAAACTGGAGGAAAATTTAGTAGCGGTCAAGAATAGTACAAATAATACATACCCGACAGATGCAGTTAATGTTAACCCTAAAAATCCTCGTAGTTCTAAAGTTGAATATTTTCTCTATCAGGCAATCAGGAATAATGAATTAGCTCTTTACTATCAACCGCAAGTTAATATTACTCGCAGGCAAGTGGAAGGATTAGAGGTATTATTGCGTTGGTTACACCCTCGATTCGGATTAATCGCTCCTAATCGTTTCTTACCTTTAGTCGAAGAAAGCGAGTTAATCCTTGAGCTTAATCGTTGGGTGCTGAAAAATGCCTGTCAACAAGCACAAATATGGCAGCAGCGAGGATTATTATACACTCCCATCTCGATCAATCTGTCCCCGCACCAATTGCGCGACCCCCAGTTGCACACTACCCTAAAAGAAGTCTTGACTAAAACCAACATCGGGTTTTCCTTTCTGGAGATGGAAATAACCGAGAAAAGTTTACTAGAAAATAGCGACGAAACTGGTCGAATTCTTGGGGATTTGCAGAAATTGGGTATTAGTATTGTCCTCGATGATTTTGGCAGTGGTTACGCTTCGATCGCCTATCTTGGTCAATTTCCCGTGAAAAAACTGAAAATAGAGCAATCTTTGACGAAAAAACTGACTAATAATTCTGATACCCGTTTTATCTCGTCATTGCTGGCGATCGCAAAAAGTTTTCACTTAATGGCGATCGCGAAGGGAGTAGAAACCCAACAACAATTAGAAATCCTGCAAGAATTAGGTTGTGAGAGAATGCAAGGCAATCGCATCAGTTCCCCTCTAGCAGTGGGGGAAATGACTAAATTTCTCCACATCCATCGCACGCGCTCAGTAAACAGTGATCAGTGATCAGTTACCAGTTATCAGCTCTGGGTTTTTAGTCAGGGGTATTAAGTGAGGAGGATGAAATAGCATTAACAGTGCTGTCTTCTCACTGATTACTGATTACTGATTTTGGTCACTGATTCCGGTATGATCTGAACAGAATATCTAGTATTAAATACCTACTCATTCTAGCGTGAGGTTCTTGCCCAACCTGTCAGCAGCAGAAATTTGTGGCGGCGGGTTACGGCTCGATCCAGAGTCTGGTTTAATTACATACTATGGATTAAAAATTAGTTGTGTATTTAGAGGGAAACTATGGCCAATAAGCCAGAGCGCGTGGTTCTAATCGGTGTAGCTGGGGACTCCGGTTGTGGGAAATCTACTTTTTTACGTCGTTTGACGGATTTATTCGGGGCCGAGTTTATGACAGTGATCTGTTTAGATGACTACCATTGTCTCGATCGCAAACAGAGAAAAGAGGTGGGTGTCACCGCACTCAATCCGAAAGCGAATAACTTTGACCTGATGTATGAGCAGATTAAAGCTCTCAAGCAAGGTCGAGCCATTAATAAACCTATTTATAATCATGAAACGGGGATGATCGATCCCCCCGAAATCATCGAACCGAATAAGGTAATCGTGATCGAGGGACTACACCCCTTATATGATGAACGAGTCCGGTCTCTATTAGATTTCAGCGTTTATCTCGATATTAGCGATGAAGTCAAAGTTAACTGGAAAATTCAACGGGATATGGCCGAGCGCGGTCACACCTATGATGATGTGATGGCGGCCATTAATTCTAGAAAACCCGATTTCAGTGCCTATATCGATCCCCAAAGACAGTACGCTGACGTGGTGATTCAAGTGCTGCCCACCAAATTACTTGAAGATCACGAAAGTAAATTACTGCGGGTTCGTTTAATCCAGAAAGAAGGGGTGGAAAACTTTGAACCCGCTTATCTGTTTGATGAAGGTTCCACCATCGATTGGCGGCCCTGTGGTCGTAAATTGACCTGCACTTATCCCGGTATTAAACTCTACTATGGTCCGGATGGCTTCTTGGGGAATGAAGTGTCGATTCTGGAACTAGATGGTCAATTCGATAACCTCGAAGAAATGATCTACATCGAAAGCCATTTGAGCAAAACCGGCACTAAATACTACGGTGAAATGACCGAATTACTGCTCAAACACAAGGATTATCCCGGTTCCACCAATGGTACGGGTTTATTCCAAGTGTTAGTCGGTCTCAAAATGCGTGAAACCTACGAAAAACTAATGGCAGCCGAAGCAAAAGTGGCAGCCCAAGTCTAGTTTCTAGTTTTGACCGAGCCGGCATCCTACTCGGGTAGGATGCCGGTTTTTTTAATCCACTAATCCCGATCGCAGGGCCAGCACTGCCGCTTGAGTCCGATCATCCACAGAGAGTTTATTTAAGATATTGCGGACATGGGTTTTCACCGTGCCGATGGTGATATAGAGTCGCTCGGCAATCTGAGCATTACTACAACCCGCGACAATCAGATCGAGAATTTCTCGCTCTCGTGCCGTTAGGGGGGCATTTTCCAGCAATTGGTGATATTCTCGGTCAACGCCTTGAATTATCACTGTTTTGGTCCCAGCAGCCGCACCGACGGGAACATTTTGGCGCACTTGTTGCAGAACAATATTGGCGATCGCAGGGTCAAGCCAATGATTGCCTTCGTGGGTGGAATAAATCGCCTCGATTAACTTATCAATGCTAATATCCTTCATACAGTAGGAATCAGCCCCAGCAGCAAAAGCCGCTAAAACCTGTTCTGGGGTTTTGTGCATTGTTAGGATCAGGATTTTCGTGGCCAAGCTGTCTTCACCCCGATTTTGTTGGAAGCGTCGCACTAACTCGATCCCATCGATCATAGGCAAACCTATATCGATGATCGCTACATCGGGTTTAGTCTCCTCTAGCAGTTTCAGTCCCTGTAATCCACTGATCGCTTCCCCTACCACTTGAATATTCTCTCGATGCTGGAGAGCCGCCACTAAGCCCATGCGCGTTAAATCGTGATCTTCTACAACGATAACCCGCACTTCATCCATATTTTTTGACCAGTTTCGCCGAATTAGGCGATGATTTGCTAATTTTGGCTTTTCGATTATTAGAGCCGCTCCTTAACATTGACTTCACTCCCTTCCTCCTTCTCTGAATTCCGCTTTCTTATTCTTCATTCGGCAAGCCCCTTTTTCTGGTTGATTTTATTGATACTTACTAAAAGCAGAGATTGCCAATATACTTAGCCTCCCCTAAAATATACTCAAATCTACCCAAATTACCCAGAATTTTCTGCTTCAATTATTTCTTTATAATATCATGTAAATCTCGATTATGCAAGGATTTGGCTTTTCTGGTTTCTGTGGGGAAACGAGGCCTATAATGATAGTTGATTTATTCACCAAAATAGCCCTGAAAGTCTTTCCCAGTAAACATTTCAGAATTTGATCGGCAAAAATTATTACACAAAGTCGAGAAGAGCCAAGATAATTTTAAGAAGAATACATCTTTGAGCTGCTTGGATTTTCATAGAATAGAACCAAGCTCTGGTTTAATTAATAATTGTTTAGCCTATATTAACAAAAAAATAATCTAAAACTAATAAATAATTTATGGTTTCTTGATTTAAGTAATCAATCATTAATTCAAACTATTCTATTGATAACTAGATAGTTTCTCAAAATTACTCTAGTCCTTTAGTTTATGGATAGAGGTAGTTTTTGTCTATTTTTCGCCCTTGGCCGTCACCTCCAATGGGATTGAGGCGGAATTTTTCCCCACTGTGCCAATGGATATAAACAAATAAAAATGGTGTCAGTGGGGAAAAAGCTCACCCCTAGGATTCCTTTGACATACTCCCACCGTCAAGCTACGCTGTGACGGGGGATTCTTTCCACATTGCTGTTAGAAATTCCTTGTTCAACGAGACAGCTTAGATTCTCAATGTCTCCATTAAGAATCCAGAGACCGGACTCTCCCAAGGCGTTTGGGTCGGTTTCTGTTTGCCCAACAGTACCGTTGAGATG
>SFCA01000111.1:0-6401 GCA_007095475.1 Microcystis aeruginosa Ma_QC_C_20070703_M131
GTCTTTTGACTACACCATAAATCAAATTCTCCTGCTTTAAAGCCATCAGTGAACTTGATTTTACGTCGATCATCTGATAGTTTGTAGCCCGTTAGTTTATACTCAACCGAACGGTTATGTTTTTTGAACCGAGGAAACCCCTTTTTTCCCGGTATCTTAGCATGACAATTATGGTAAAACCTAGTAATTGATTGCCAGGCTCTATCAGCAGCCGATTGACGAGCTTGAGAGTTTAATTTATTAACCCATGGTGTCTCTTTATTGTTAGCTAGTACCGCGCAAAGTTTTTGGAGATCATTGCGGGTTGTCCCTTGATTGGACCGCCAATAACGAACACAAGAATTACGCACAAACTGAGAAGTTTTGATAGCTTCATCAAGCCGGTGATATTGCTCTGGTGTTCCGTTTTTTAGCTTTGCTTCTACGACTAGCATCTAACAATCCTCGACCCTTGGCTAAGTTAATTATAACACAGTTTACCCACAGATGGTGGAATTAAACCGATGCTCTGCGGTTGATATTCTGGTCGGATTTCATCCCCCGCAAAGGTGAGTATCTTGTCGAAAAATCTAGCGGGGGCATTCATCCGACATTTTAGGTAAAAAAATTAATTCAGCCGGTGTTACCGCTCCTTTTTCCGTAATGATAGCGGTGATTAAAGCGGCGGGAGTAACATCGAAAGCGGGGTTATAAAAATTAACATCTCTAGGGCAAAGGGTTGTCGTCCCCACCTGATAAATTTCGGCCCGATCGCGCTGTTCGATCGGGATACCCGTACCATCCTTAAGGGAAAAATCCACCGTCGATAGCGGCGCGGCCACATAAAAAGGCAGATGATGAGCTTTTGCCAGCACCGCAAGGGAATAGGTGCCGATTTTGTTAGCCGTGTCCCCATTGGCCGCAATGCGATCGGCCCCAACGATCACCGCATCGATCAGTTTTTGCTGCATACAGTGGGCCGCCATGCTATCGGTGATCACGGTGACGGGAATTCCCTCCCGCAGACATTCCCAGGCGGTTAATTTTGCCCCTTGCAGCCGCGGCCGGGTTTCGTCTGCATACACTTGTATTAATCTCCCTGCTGTCCAAGCGGAACGAATTACCCCTAAAGCAGTACCATAACCGGCCGTGGCTAGGGAACCAGTATTACAGTGGGTTAAAATTGTCAGTTTTTCCGGTTGCTCCGGCAGCGCCAATAAACCATGGTGACCGATCGCCCGACAGGTTTCCACGTCTTCTTTTTGGATATTTTGGGCAGTTTCAAGGAGATTTTTGGTAATTACTGCCACTTCTGGGCCACTTTCCCTGGCCACTTTTAACATTCGCTCGATCGCCCAGAATAAATTCACCGCCGTGGGCCGGGTTTGGGCTAATCGATCGGCTATTCTAGTTAAATCAGCCAGAAATTCCTCTGTCTGGTCGGTGGTAATTTCCTGCGCTCCTAAAACCATACCATAGGCAGCCGCCACCCCGATCGCCGGAGCGCCGCGGACAATCATCGTTTCGATCGCCCGGGCCATGGCTTCACTGCTGGTGATCTCAACTTCCCCATACTCCATGGG
This sequence comes from Microcystis aeruginosa Ma_QC_C_20070703_M131, assembly GCA_007095475.1. Taxonomy (GTDB): domain Bacteria; phylum Cyanobacteriota; class Cyanobacteriia; order Cyanobacteriales; family Microcystaceae; genus Microcystis; species Microcystis aeruginosa_I. The sequence goes on from SFCA01000111.1 coordinate 1,563, forward strand.
TAAACGGGTTTGATCGATCAGCCAGACTTTATTATCTTGCCAACGCACGGGATAGATCGAGTTACTCTCGCAAGTGGTTGTGGTCATAAACATTTTTAGATTGAGAATTAGCTAAATTTACCACTATAGCAGCGGCCTTTCTCCACGGCTGATCAGCAGTAAAAACTATTTTGTGTTTTTTTGTAAAAAGTAATTTTAAATACAGAAACTTTTTTTAGAATGTATAGATAAGTGACTAGGAAAAATTTAAGAATACTTTCTCACCTAGCCCGACCTTTTATACTAACCGATTAAGAGGATAATTACCGTGAAAACAGCGAAATATCCCGAAAAAATTGCCGCTCTCTGGACAACATTCCTCTTGGGAACCCTATTTCACACCCAACTGGGTTTAATGCCGCTTTTCCATGGTCAATCGATCGTCGAGAGTCATCAAACCAGCAATCTCGATCCGATTTTCTGGGGAATGTTGCTCTTTTTTTTGCTGCCAATGTTAGCGATTATCGGGGTCAATTTTAGCGAAAGTCGCTCCTTGAGAAAAGTCCATTTCTGGCTGACAATTGTCTATTCTGTCTTGAATTTAGCCCATCTGATCGCCGATCTTTTGGTCAGACCGATCGCCTGGTATCAAATCGCTCTCATGGCAATTTTATTGATCATCGGACTGATTTTAAATCTAGTTTCCTATCAATGGCTGCGGTTAGCGATCGCCCATCCGCACCATCTCTCCGAAAGTCATTAGTACTGCCAAGATCAAAAGGTAGCCAGTTGACTAACTGATTCAGACAAGAGGAGGCCTTTTGATCTCAAGTTGGTGCTTATTAGGGTAAAAGCAAGCTTAAGGAAACTTAAAACGTAGATAGAGCGATTTTTTCGGAAAATATGCCTTAAAAAATCTAATTAATTTTTATTATTCCCCAGATCAGCCCGTAAATTGCCCCTGTTTCCGGGCTGACGCTGCCACCATATCTCACCAAGTGCGGCTCTTTTTAGCTATGATGGTTCAGAAGCAAGCCAATAAAGGGAACTTTTGGGGCTGGTTATTCATCGAAAAACTCCTAATCGGAGGAGTTAAGCAGACGATATAGTTCAGATTAACGGCAAATATTGGTTAATAGTAATAACGAGGTAATTATTTTGATGAAATCTCTCATTCGTTGGACGGCAACTCTTGGTTTAGTAGGAACGACAATGTTGACTTCGCTGCTGGGCAGCTATTCTAAAGCACTCGCTTTACCGGAAGAACAAATCGTCAAAACCTTGCAGTCTGTACCTGTCTTCGCTATTGCCGACGATCAAGGAGTTCCCCTAATTGCCGTGGGAGAAAAAGAACAGAAATTCACGGGAGTTTTTATTAGTAAGCAGGATGCACAAAACTTTTTTGAACGACTGAAAAAAGAGAATCCTGAAGTGGCCAGCAAAGTTAAAGTTCAGCCCGTTTCTTTGGCACAGGTCTATAAAATGCAAACCAGTCAAACCGATCAAAATCGTTTAATTATCGATTTTGTTCCCAAAGAGTCGGAAGTAGAATCGGCGAAAAAACTGCTCAGTGAAAGAGGTCAACAGTATCAAGGTGGTGTACCTTTATTTGTGCCGAAAGCAGGAAAAGAGAGTAATTTTTTGGTGATCAATCGCAATAATCAGGATTATATTCCTTTCTTCTTTGAAAAAGCCGCCGCTTTGCAAATGGTAGAACAATATAAAAAAGCTAATCCCGCCGAAGCAGCCACGGTGAAAATTGATGTTATTCCCCTAGAAAGTGTCATCGCTACCCTACAACAAAGCCAGGATGAAGCTTTAACCAAAATTCTCCTCTATCCTAGCCAAGAAACGATTGATTTTATTCGGGCAAATAGCAACCAAAATGCTCCCAAACAACCGCCGGCAAATCAGCCACGCCCTAATAATAATACCAATAATCGCCCCGCCCCCAATCGTTAAGCCTTGTGTCTGCTAGTATTTCCGGTCAAGAATTAAGTCAATGGCGCCAACAGGCGATCGCTGATTTAGCGCAAGCGCAACTATCTCCGAAAGAAGTGGATATCTTTCTGCAAGCAGTGACAGATTTAGATAATCTTTCCCTGCGCTTACAATCCTTTCGCGAACGAGAAAAAATCCCTTTGAGTTATTCTTGGTCGGAAATTACTAAACGCTGGCAAAAACGTCTTCAAGCAAGGGTTCCCTTGCAGTATTTGCTCGAATCGGTGGTCTGGCGTAATTTTACCCTCAAAGTCTCCCCAGAAGTCTTAATTCCTCGTCCCGAAACCGAGTTATTAATCGATATTGTTGGCGAAACCGTCAGAGGAGACGACGGGGGAATCTGGGTAGATCTGGGAACCGGTAGCGGTGCGATCGCTATTGGTTTAGCCAGTATCTTGACAAAAGCAGCAATATATGCTACCGATTACAGTCAAACGGCTTTAGCGATCGCCAAAGAAAATATCATCAATACCGGTTTTGCCGACAGAATTATCTTAAAACAGGGTTCTTGGTGGACCCCCCTAGAGAAGTGGAAAGGACAGATTAGGGGTATGCTGTCCAATCCTCCCTATATTCCCAGTGCAGAAATCCTTGACTTACAAATTGAAGTGCGGGAACATGAACCCCGTTTGGCCCTCGATGGAGGTGAAGACGGATTGACTGCGCTGCGCTATCTAGTGGCCACTGCACCCGATTATCTGCGATCGGGAGGCCTTTGGCTAGTGGAAATGAGAGCCGGTCAAGGGGAAAAAGTAGCGCAAATGCTGGAAAATCAGGGCAATTATCGACAAATTCAGATTATTAACGACCTAGCCGGTTTTGACCGCTTTGTTTTGGCCGAGCGAATTTAGCGCAATGTCCCCGCTTCGCAGTCCCGCAGCCAGAGACGCACTGCTTGGCCGATGGTGCCTTGACTGGTTTCTAGGGGAGGTAAGGGGACTGGAGCGGGTTGAAGGGCAGCTAGTTGACTGTAAATCGTCACTAATCGCCATCCTTCCCCAGTTTTAGTTAAAAATAACCAGTGATAATTCTGGAGAGTGACAGAGCGATTTTTGCTATACTGACGCTCTAAAGTCGTAAAAAAAACCTGTTGAGTGTCATCGGCAATTTGACCAGAATATTGATTAGCACTTAAAGGTAGGGGTGCAAATTCGGGACGACCGGCAATAATCACAAAAACCGGTGTAGATAATTTTTGATCGATTTGGGAACGGGTAATAACTCGATTAGCATAACCGGGTAAATCTGACAAGAGGCGATCGACTAAAAGATTTAAATCCTCTGGACAGCTAGAAAGAGGACGACTAGCTGCTGGGAAGTTAATCCCGAAAATAACCAGTAATACTCCTAAATATCGGCTAATTCGTGACAAATTTTTGCCCATGCTATTTTTGGCTCCTCGGCACCGGTGATCGGTCGTCCAATTACTAGATAATCAGCCCCAGCTTTAAGCGCTTGGGCCGGAGTCATCACCCGACTTTGATCCCCTTTGCTTGACCAAGAGGGACGAACTCCGGGGCAAACTAAGAGAAAATCCTCTCCACAGACGCGCCGCAATTGCGCCACTTCTTGGGGAGAACAAACTGCCCCATCAATTCCCGATTCCTTGGCCAATAATGCCAGATTTAACCCATATTCCGATAGTTCTAGGGGAATTTTGAGGTCGAGGGCTAATTCGCGGGCGTTAAGGCTGGTTAAAACGGTGATAGCGAGAAGTTTTGGCGGCGATAGCAGGTCAGAGATTGCCCCCTTAGCCGCCGTCAGTGCTTGCCTTCCGGCCGTAGCGTGCAGGGTGAGTAAATCCACTTGATAGCGACTGGCTGAACGACAGGCCCCGGCGACCGTATTGGGAATATCATGAAATTTGAGATCGAGAAAGCTCTTTTTTTGTCTTTCTTGCAGAATCCCTAGAATTTCCGCACCGCTACTGACAAATAATTCTAGTCCCACTTTCCAAAAATTGACTTCCGGCAACAGATCAAGGAGTGCGATCGCTGATTCTAAATCCGGCACATCGAGAGGAACAATAATTCGGTCTGAGTTGGTCATATTGGGGCAATAAATCAGAGAAAAATCCAATCGGCAAAAGTGGCAGCCTGTCCGCAGTAAATGCCATCACGATCGATGATATTCCAAACGATCGCTTTTTCAATGCGAAATAGTTGACCGTTTTTCGTGATCCTTACCCCGTGATAATCGTTGATGTAGCCTTGTTTTTTGACTAAATCCAGCATTTTTTGGCGTTCTTGGGCGGTTTCCTCTCCTTCTACCGTCGCTTGCGAAGGAGTTGCTAATAATTCTGGCCAAGTTAAACCCCAGAGATCGAGGGCGCTGCGATTACCATAGTTAAAGATCGGATTAGTTTGTGTACCGTGGGAAACTAGCACAAAAGGGGCATAAAAGAGCATTTTACTCTGTTCTTTGCCAGTACCGATCCGGGGCAACAGCGATCGCCCGATTAACTGTTCATAACTATCCAGCAGCAATTCTGTCCAAGCTATAATAGCTAAATCTTCCCAAATTTCCATAAAATTATCTTGAAAAACCGGTTTAAGTAGGGAGGCACAATTATTTGTCGGATGGGTTAGCGGTAGCGTAACCCTTGCGGGCGTTGGGTTTCCTTGCGTCAACCCAACCTTGTTAAGCTAACAGACCGGATCGGGCAAGGATGAGTAAAATCAAGGGTATGCTCTCAAAAATAACCATCAATCCCGCCAATTTCTCAGGTTTAATCAGGGAAAATATCTCTCAATGGGTAGGCATTGACACCAGTAAAGCGACCCTAGATGTTTACCTCCGTCCCCTCGGTAAAGCGATGAAAGTTGCTAACACAAAGGAGGACATATCTAAACTGGTCGA
>SFCA01000112.1:0-6977 GCA_007095475.1 Microcystis aeruginosa Ma_QC_C_20070703_M131
CTCATTCCACAGTTGACCCCATTCTTTTAGATCGATAACAACTGCTGTTTTTTCTCCTGTTTCATCGACAATATACTGAATACCTTTCATGATTTAAATTGTTGTGAGATGGATATTAACTAATAACTATATTTTAATCGATTCACGAGAAGATATGGATTTTGCCAGTTCTTGTCTAGCATCTTCCGATAGAGAACAACCAAAATCTAGAATCTCGATTAAAACTAACTGATCGTCCTTGGAATAATGTAATATTATTTTCCCTTCCTCCTCTGCGTAAGCAATTGGATTATTGTTTAACTCGATTAATAAAGCATCCACATCTGGGCTATAGTGTATCTTGTTCATATCGGGATATCCTACCGGGGTAAAAGGTGATGATTAAGAAAAAAGCACTGAATTCTCGATAAACTACTCGAATCACTAAATTATCATTGAACTTTTTTTGTGCGATTCGCTTGTTGTCTTCAGAGATTTCTATTTTGTCAGGAAATTGTACAGTTTCGAGGATAAATTCAGGAGTGATAAAAATTCCACGAGCGGATAGCAAATTCAATTTGATTCTAGAATGCTCACTAAATCGAACTTCTTTCATTTATCCAACCAATATTATATCGCCAACCTGTAACAGGAATCGAAACCCTATCAATTTTTTCGATAATAATCGCATAACGCACGATTTCTATTACTCAATTATTTGATTTAATTTTTCCTTGAAAATCGTTTCTACTTCTTTGTCTGACATCGTTTGAGGTGCGGGATAGTTAAACCCGTCTTTTTTTCGGCTTAATAATACTTCTAGTGCTTCACTAAAAATAGCTTCTTCGTTTCGATGTTCCGAAAGATACTGACGGAGTTCTGCGTTAGTCATTTCCGAAGGTGATTTTTTCATAATTCAAAGTTCCAATTCCCCTGTTCATCGATTAAAATGATTAGAAAGTAATTGACAGATAAAGATAGCGGTATTTTTCTATCAAGGAAAAGTTTTGTAAATTTCTCTACGATGTGCGACTCGTTGACAGATGATGGTTTGATTGGGTTTATCAATAGTCAGGCCAATCCTATAATCTGCAACTCTAATTTTATATTTATCTTTATGTCCTTTCATTTTATCGAGATAGCCTAATTCAAAAGGATTGTCAGTTTCTAACTCGGAAAATACGATCAACTCAATACGAGATTGTATGTCTTTTGGCAAAGAGGTTAATTCTTTTAAAAATCTCTTGTTGTATTCAACCTTCCACATTTTTGTTTTTAAGCGATTCTAAATATTGTAAGGCTTTTTCTTTGTCTAGGATTTGATCATTTTCAACTTCTTCGATGAGTTTTCCTAGTCCGTAATCCTCTAGGATTTCTTCGATTTTTTCAAATTCAGCAATGGGAATTTGAACGGCAATCGGCTTTTGATCTTTGTCTAATACATAGCTTTTGTTAATTTCTAGCATTTGGTTCTCTCAATAGTATCATTTTCGCTATTTTTTGTCATGTTTTGGGCGGTATTTAACCGAACTAATTTTCTACCACTTTTCGCTTGTCTCTCCCTCCAATCGGCGCAAATCGCTTTTATATCGTAGTTGAAAGACTTGGCGTGTTCTTCTCTAATCTTATGAATTTCTTCGAGTATTTCATCTTCCCACATGGCTCATTCTCCCATTAACTCGTAAGGTGTACAGATTAGCGGTAATTTGTAGCCGAAATCCGCGCATATATTGAGAAGTTTTTTCTGAATTTGAGCATTAGTAATATGTTTACAGTTCCATGTTAACAGATAAAAGTCGCGGACAGGATGCAGGTGATCGGTTACGCTTCGATATACTCGCAATAGGTGGCTGGTTGGGGAATTGGCAGCCCTTCCTCTTGTAATCCATCCAGATGAAATTGAATTGCTTCTTTCATATTTTCTGCGATTTCCTCTAGGGTTTTACCGGTAGTAACACAACCGGGTAAATCGGGAACATAAGCGGAATAGTTATTTTCAGCTTTTTCGATAATAATCGCATAACGCATTAGTTATTGTCTCCTTCTTCTAGATATTTATTCAATTGAGCTTGTTTGAAAATACTCCGTAAAGTCTTAATCGCTAAATCATCGGATGGCTTACCCGGAACAGTAACTAAACCTGATTTCAGAGAATGTTTGAATTGTCGGTGGCTTCCCCTTGTTCTCGATAAATACCATCCATCTTGTTCTAGTAATCTAATTACATCTCTAACTTTCATGTTATATCTGATTCTTAAAAATTGGCTGTTACCTTTATATGTTACATTTTACAAGTCTCGACGCGAGAGAAGAGAACCACCCTTTACCCCAAACCCCTACCCCACCCCAATCCAAGAAAAAACTTAACTCACACCAATAACCATAATAACCATACACAAATGGGAGGTGTCCTAGGGGTGCTTTTAGGTCAAAAGTAACATCGTAGTTGTATATCCAGCTATTATTCACTCGCCAGCCTACCCTATCCCCGAAAGCGTTCCAGATTTCCTTGTTATAATCCCGCGTCCCACCGAGTTCGCGGTAGATTTTCGCCTGCACGGAAAAACCAAAGCGACCGCTACTATATTTAACCCATAATTGGTCAATGGTTCGCAAATCCTCGCAGGGGAAATTATCGATATCCTCTAACTGTAGCCATCCTTCTGTCCTTCGGTTGGCAGCCTGTAGCATCACTCTCGCAGTTTCCTCGTCCGCTTCCTCCCATTGCTGCCGTTTTAATAAATCCTCTAAGTTCCGATAATCGATTCCTTTGGCACTTTTAAGCTGAATAGATGGGGGAGTTTGAGTAACGGAAATAACGGGATTAACGGGTTTTTGAATAGTTGTCTGGGGTATAGAGACTGATGTTTTTATCTGCAAAGCTTGCAACACTTCCGAGGCGGATTGATAGCGTTTTTTTGTGCCAAACTCGATTAATTTATCCAGAATATTCCCTGAATCATTACTAACAGGATTATCCACTAACCACTGTCGCCATACCCATTGGTGTTCCCCCCCATCGAATAAATCAAAGGGAGATATTCCAGTTAATAAATAAAGGCAAGTTACACCCAAACTATACAAATCACTGGCATTAACTGCCTTGCCATTTCCCTGTTCTGGAGCAATATATTCGGCAGAACCGATAATTGTTCCTGTCATGGAACGATTTAAAGGACTGACAAATTTTGCCGCTCCAAAGTCCACTAAAATCAATTTATTATCGCTTTTTTTGCGAATAATATTTTCGGGTTTAATGTCGCAATGAATTACTTGTTTACTATGAATAAATTCTAGAATCGGTAAAATCTCTGACAAAAGATGTTTAATTTTTGCTTCGTTAAATACTCCTTCCTCTTTTAATTCTTGTTCGAGATTTTGTCCTTCGATATATTCCTGCACGAGATATTGTCGCCCGTCATTACTGGTAAAATAGGCGTAAAGTTCGGGTATTTGTGGGTATCTTCCCAAACTATCTAAACGAATCGCTTCTTCTTTAAATAATTCTGCTGCTTTTTGTAAAGTTCCTGTTCCCTGCGCTGACGGGAAAAATTGTTTAATTACACAATAGGGTTTTGAAGGTTTATCCTCATCTATCGCTTGAAATGTCTTACCAAAACCCCCTTGACCGATTAATTTTAGCGCTCGATAACGTTCTCTGAGCAGTAATTGAGAACCGCACTTATGACAGAATTTATCCGTGGGGGTGTTTTTGTGCGAACAATCGGGATTGAGACAGAGACTCATGGCCGTTTGACAAGTGTGGGAAGATTAACCCCTATTATACTAAATCCGTTGAGTAACGCACAGAAAACGGGTTTCTCCGAGAAACCCGTTTTCTGCTCATGCACTCATGCAAAAGGGGGAATAAATAATCAGACAGGTAGTAACCTTTGGGGTGGTTGGGTTTCGCTTTTTCTATTTTCCGCTATCATGGGAACAGCGATGTACTGCTTGCTAAATCAATGCTGACCATCAAAACGAGTAAACTAACCCTTGCGGATGTTCAACGTCATCTTAATTTCCAAGAAAAGCTTGAAGATGTTTCATTTACAGAGCTTTTAGCTTTGGAAACCGTCAGCGAGGCAGAAAAATTAGAACTTGTTCAAATCCGCAACGATTTTCGACCCTATTTGATGGAAGATAAAGCATCAGAAGGACAAGTTAAAGTTTTAACCCTATTTCCCTTATTGCGGTTAGCGGGTTTTTATCGTTATCCGATTAAGATTAGGGTTGAAGAAGGGATTGATAATATTATCCTTGTGGATGAAGATAAAACTATTAGCGGACGCTTTGATATTGTCACGGTGAATAATTCGATATCAACTGTCAATAATATCCCTTTTTGGATTTTAGTCATTGAAGCTAAAGAGAGTGGAATCGAAGTACGTCAGGGATTACCTCAATTACTGACTTATGCCTACAATAGCTTAGAAAGACAACCCTCAGTTTGGGGATTAGCGACTAATGGCTTACAATATATGTTCGTCCATCTCAGACAAGAAACTAACCCCACTTATCAGATAATGCCAGAACTTAATTTAATGTATCCTGAATCAGCAATTAATCTGCTCCAAATTCTCAAGGCAATGGGTCAGCTAATTTTAGAGACATAAATTAGGACTCAAACAAGCTATAATCTCCTAGGCTTTTACTGTCTATATAGGCAATTAAAAGCGTCTTGAATAATTACCACTATCTAAAACTCCTAAGTCAAAAATAAACTTAATTAAGGTGTCGATTGAACGAGAATGAATTAGTTGATGCTTGCTCAATATCTAACAAAGACTCGATTACAGAATTAACCACAGCAGCTACGCAGGAAATCGCTACACTATTACCCGTTAATTTTCGCATAGTTTGATAACTGCCGACAATTTGATAATCATCGGGAAAACCTTGTAAACGTAGCATTTCTCTTTCTGTTAAGCGTCTTTTCCCATCCACTAACAAATAATTATAGGATGCTCCTGCTCGCAAGGCACAGGAATAGGGATAAGCACTGACATTACCTCCTTTATTTTCGTGCCAGATAGTCGGTTCACTATAAGGTTTTTTCCCCTCTCTTTTCAGAAGGCGACTTTTTTGAATTTTTTCGGAAGCATAATAAAAATCTGAGACATTTTCCTCTAATATTTCCGTTAAACTTGTTCTAGATAAAGCTGGTTTTGGCCAGATAAAACGCCGCGCTTCTCGGAAACCAACGATAAAAATTCGTTCCCGTTTTTGCGGTAAACCAAAATGAAGCGCATTCAAAACCCGATAATCGGTATAGTAATCTAAATCTTGCAGAGTATCGAGAATAACTTCTAAGGTTTTTCCCTGTTGATGTCCCTGCAATTGCTTGACATTTTCCAGAATAAATGCTGCGGGTTGTTTGACTTTTAAAATACGGGCAATCTCAAAAAATAGCGTGCCTCTGGTATCTTCAAATCCCTTTAAATCACCACAAATACTAAAGGGTTGACAGGGAAATCCCGCCATTAAAATATCATGATTGGGAATATCTAGGGCAGCGATTTCGGTAATATCTCCTTGGGGTTGGTCGCCAAAATTAGCCTGATAAATTGACCGAGCATCTTTATCTATATCACAGGAAAAAACACAATCAGATTCTAAGTTTTTTTGGCGACAAACTTGTTCAATTGCGACTCGAAACCCTCCCAAACCACAAAAGAGGTCAACAAAACGAATTTTTTTACTATCTTTCAGGAGATTCATTGATAGTTGAGATTGCAGCGATAGGGATATTATCTTTGATTTTAACTTATTCAAATTTCACCAAAGAGCGGACGGTAAATATTTCATTGGCGCTTGAGAGTAACAACCTGAAAACAGTCGTCATCCCTGGGGACATACACAAAAAAAAGAATAACAGAATTATATAATTTGAAATTCATCCTGTTTAAGATTTTGAATCGATTCAATCTTGGAAACTTCTACAGCGATAACTGTATAGGCTTTTCCCTGATTATTTAACACTTCTAAAACATAGCCATCCTCTTGGCCTTCGGGTCGAGGACAATAATCCACGATAATCGCGTGAGTGCCACGAGACAAATTAGATTCTGGCAAATCTTCGGTTAATTGAACTTCGGAAAACATATCAAATTTCATAGTCTAACTCTTTTAATCTGGTAATAAAGTCACAAATCTTGTTTCTTTCGTAAGTGAGTCGATAATCCAATAGGTAGAGACTCGTAAGTTTATTCCGTTCACCCCTTGTAAAGGTCCTTTAATTTCATAAATATCACCGAACTTTGTTTGTTTATTTAAGGTGGCCTCGTTGAGAAGAATACGTCTTAAATCTTGTTCCAATACCTGCCAGTTGTCTAAATTATATCCTGCTTGTGCCAGAAAGCCTGATTGATCATCTTTGGGTTGTAAAACTAGCAAATACCGGGTTAATTTAGCTGGTGGGATTGTCGCATTGGGATTTAAATAAGGCATTTATATTGTAATTTAGCCAATTTCTTTATAGACTTCTATAAAATAGATTTTACAGTATATGCGGGCAGTATTGCCAGGCTTTTTCTTTGTCTAGGATTTGATCATTTTCAACTTCTTCGATGAGTTTTCCCAGTCCGTAATCCTCAAGGATTTCTTCAATTTTTTCAAATTCAGCAATGGGAATCTGAACGGCAATCGGCTTTTGATCCTTGTCTAATACATAGCTTTTGTTAATTTCTAGCATTTGTATTTCCCCTAAAAGTTCTCTAGATTATTATTGATAAATCAAGTAAAACCTCACTCATAATTTTCGAGTTTGCTCTCTAGGGATTCTAGATCTGATAACTGCGGTGGATGATTAGCATTCCATGGGAGAGCTTGATCTAATTTTTCTCGAAAAGGCGATCGATTTATCCAGTCTTCGTTTACGGGAGAGCGATCGAGTAAATTTTGATAAAACTCATTCCACAGTTGACCCCATTCTTTTAGATCGATAACAACTGCTGTTTTTTCTCCTGTTTCATCGACAATATACTGAATACCTTTCA
>SFCA01000113.1:0-11820 GCA_007095475.1 Microcystis aeruginosa Ma_QC_C_20070703_M131
AGCCTCTCTTTCTCTAAAAATGTGGAGAATCACATCGGGGCTATTTGGTACTTTATTCATGACTACAATGCCCAATTAGCAAAGGTTTGAGCCACCACCACTACAATAAAATCACTACCCGCCCGACTTTAGGAGAGAGTTTCCCCTTAAAAATCCCAACTGAGTAGATTTACAAAAATGAGATGCAGCCTTCTCGTTTCTGTCTGGAAGGAAGAGCCAATATTTTCCTAAAAACGGCGGGTTTTATCGATTCCGTAGAGGATTCCCGTCACCACGGAAGACAGAATTAATAACAAAATTAATCCTCCGGGTAAAAAAGATAATATTCCCATGCCGCGCAATACATAAACTAACACAGTCACTAATAGGAAACCGAAAAAAAGAGACTTTAAATAACTAGAATTTGAGCGCATTTACTTAGATTAACACTTCCTCTTGAGTTAAGTTTAACTTTTCGGCAATCATTGCCAGGATTTTTTCTTCCCTTTTTCCGTTACTGATAGATTCCAGTAAACGGCGATTGAGAATAATTTTTTCCCCGTTGGATAAGGTTAAAATAATCCGCTGGTAATTAGACCCCAAAAAGCCTTTGTAATCTTCTACCTTTGCCTCAACAATTCTCTCTAGAAGATAATCACTTTCACTTCTAAAAGTTAAATGTTGTCGCCTACGGGTTAGGGTAGCCTTGCCTTGATTAAAGACATAACTCTCCCAATAGCTGGCATCATAAAGTAACAATAGACCAGAGAATAAGCATAACATACCCCAGAGATAATAGGGATAATTATGATGCTGTTCTAGCAGTGCTGACAAGGTATCTAGGGGACTTTTGGCAATAATTCCCTGATTTTGATATCTATTCACAAAACTCTCAAATTGAGTTTTAAAATCACTAGCTGACTGCACATCCCGAAAATTTTCGATGTAGAGATAGTTATTTCTTCCGACCAATAAAACCGTGTTATTAACAGTTTTTTTCTGCTCAACACTGATAAAAACTTCTTGATAGACAGCCGTAGCTTTAATGTGAGTTAAAGAAAAATTTTCCCGACTAGAAACAGGAAAATTATACTCTTGGACATATTGACAATCTATCCTTTTTGTGCCTAACCTCATGCAGTTGAGATAAGCGCGCTGGAAAGAAACCACATAGGCTAAAAACAGCAAAGGAAACCCAGCCAGAAAAAACCCCAGAAAAGGACGATATTTAGGAGCTTTATTCTCTAATAAGAGTGTAGTCAGCGTTTTTTGCTTAACTCGCATAGGAAATCCTACAGGTACTTTGTTCTAATTGTACTACAGCTTTTTTCAGCATCCTTCTCGGGACTGATTTATTTAGTCTGCGAAAATTGTAATGATTATTCACGAAAATCTGACATCGGTCTCTAGACTGCCTCTATCTTGGCCTTTTTTGTCTGGGTTTGGCACGGTAAAACCCTGTTTATCGAGTTTTTGTAAAGCTTTGGCGATTTTTTGTTTATTGTTTGTATTTATATTAAATATATAAACAAAGCTTTTTTTATAAGTTTTTATCAATTTCAGAAACTTTATAAGCTCTAAAAAATTGTTAATCTAATTTTTACGTCTTCAATCTCACTCTAGCTATAGCAGATAAAAATTGAGCCTCTTGCCAAGGGGTGGGGAGATGGTCAATAATTGCGATCGAAGCACTGATAAACAAACTCACCATTCAAGCGTACATTTAGGAGAACTTCCATGCCTTTAACACTCGCAGTCTACGGAAAAGGTGGCATCGGTAAATCGACAACAAGCTGTAATATTTCGGCTGCTTTAGCCAAAAGAGGCAAAAAAGTCCTACAAATAGGCTGTGACCCCAAGCATGATAGCACTTTCACCCTCACAGGCTTTCTTATTCCCACAATCATTGATACCCTACAAGAAAAAGATTTTCACTACGAAGACATCTGGCCCGAAGACGTTATCTATGAAGGTTACGGTGGTGTCAAATGCGTAGAAGCGGGGGGTCCCCCGGCCGGCGCCGGTTGTGGCGGTTACGTCGTCGGGGAAACGGTGAAATTATTAAAAGAATTGAACGCTTTTGATGAATTTGACGTGATTTTGTTCGATGTTTTGGGGGATGTGGTCTGTGGAGGATTTGCCGCACCCTTAAATTACGCCGATTACTGCATAATTGTCACAGATAACGGCTTTGATGCTCTTTTTGCCGCCAATCGCATCGCCGCTTCCGTCCGCGAAAAAGCGCGCACCCATCCCCTGCGACTAGCAGGATTAATTGGTAATCGCACCTCAAAACGCGATTTAATTAATAAATACGTGGATCATGTTCCCATGCCAGTGTTAGAAGTTTTACCCTTAATTGAAGATATTCGCGTCTCCAGAGTTAAAGGTCAAACTCTCTTTGAAATGGCCGACAAAGACCCGATGTTAAGTTACGTTTGTGACTATTATCTCAATATTGCCGATCAGATTTTAGCCAAACCAGAAGGAGTTATTCCCAAAGAATCTGCCGACCGGGAGTTATTCACTTTATTATCGGATTTCTATCTTAATGCTGATAAACCCAAAGTTAACGCCGAGGAAGAATTAGATCTAATGATGGTTTAGATTATTTTGTCGGGTGGGTTAGGGACAGCGTAACCCACCAAAACTCACCAATAACCACCAATCAACTCTTTTTCTGGGTGGGTTACGGCGAATAATTAACTTATTAGTTAATAGCCTAACTTATCGTTGCCTAACCCACCCTACCCACGAATTTTATCGAGGACTTGATGATGATCATTTTTTCCTCTCATTGGGAATTCTAATAGAGAGAACATCATTATTCAGTCAGGGGGACAAAATGAGCAACTTTGAGGAATTAAAAGCAGCACTTAAAGATAAATGGTTGGATTACTACCAAATTAATCAAGCTTGGATTAAGGTTTTTACGACTGCTACTAATTCTTGGATAAACACTCCTGATGGGGGAAAACGTCCTTCTTCTCATCTAATTCTGGGAGTAGCTACTGCTTTAGAAACACAATTATTTATGTGGATGAGTCCTTTTTGTGTTCTCAGCAACGATAGTAATAAACTTGTCGATGCTTTAGGTTTAAATTTTGACCCTGAGATAGAACTCGAAAAACGAGAAGAAGAAAGAGCAAAAATCCAAGAAGCTGAAGCCATTCCTTTACTGCCTGAAACCAATCCACATACTGAATACCTAAACCAATTCCGCAATTAAGGAGACCCCAAAAACATGACTGCCACTCAAGAACCGAGCGCTTTACAATTTGATTGTGAAACTGGCAACTATCACACCTTTTGTCCGATTAGCTGTGTTGCTTGGTTATACCAAAAAATCGAAGATAGTTTCTTCCTTGTTATCGGCACAAAAACCTGTGGTTACTTCCTGCAAAATGCTATGGGGGTGATGATTTTTGCCGAACCGCGTTATGCCATGGCTGAATTAGAAGAAGGGGATATTTCCGCTCAACTAAAAGACTACGAAGAATTAAAACGCCTCTGCTTACAAATTAAACGAGATAGAAACCCTAGCGTTATCGTTTTTATTGGTACTTGTACCACCGAAATTATCAAAATGGACTTGGAAGGATTAGCACCGAAACTGGAGTCAGAAATCGGTATTCCTATCGTGACAGCGCGCGCTAATGGTTTAGATTATGCCTTTACTCAAGGAGAAGATACCGTCCTCGCTTCTATGGTGCATAAATGTCCCGAAAAAGTTAAGCATGAAGATGAAAAAGAAGAACGGAATGCTATCCAGAAACTCTTAACTTTTGGACGTAAAAAAGAAGAAATTAAACAGGAAGAATCGGAATATAAAGACCATACTCCTTTGGTTTTATTTGGTTCTGTTCCCGACCCAATTGTGACTAATTTAACCCTAGAATTAAAAAAACAAGGAGTTAAAATAGATGGTTGGTTGCCAGCCAAACGTTTTACTGAATTACCAGTAATTGAAGAAGGTTATTATGTTGCTGGTGTCAATCCTTTTCTATCACGAACTGCCACCACTTTAATGCGTCGTCGTAAGTGTAAATTAATTGGCGCACCCTTTCCCATCGGTCCGGATGGAACCCGCGCTTGGATAGAAAAAATCTGTTCGGTTTTGGGAGTACAACCCCAGGGATTAGAAGAAAGAGAGGCAAAAATTTGGGAAAGTTTAGAGGATTATCTGCAACTTGTGCGCGGTAAATCGGTCTTCTTTATGGGGGATAATTTACTAGAAATTTCTCTGGCACGTTTCCTAATTCGCTGTGGGATGACTTGTGATGAAATCGGTATTCCCTACATGGATAAACGCTACCAAGCGGCCGAATTAGCATTACTAGAAAAAACCTGTAATGATATGGGTGTTCCCATCCCGAAAATTATTGAAAAACCTGATAACTACAATCAGATTCAGCGCATTTACGAGTTAAAACCCGATTTAGTGATTACGGGAATGGCCCATGCAAATCCCTTAGAAGCGCGGGGAATTAACACTAAATGGTCGGTAGAATTTACTTTTGCTCAAATTCATGGTTTTACCAATGCGCGAGATATTTTAGAGTTAGCTACTCGTCCCCTGCGTCGCAACAATAACCTCAAGGAATTGGGTTGGGACAAGTTAGTTAAAGAGTCAGCAAAAGTGTAAATTTGTTGTCAAAAGTGTACAATTCTTAGGTAAGGAAAATCAATTCCTTACCTTTTTTCCTGTGATTGTTTGCCGATTCTGAGGACAATTCTTGTTCAAATGCTCAACAAGTGCATAAAATAAAAGTATCGTCTCCTTTATTCCTTAGAGACTTTTAGGGTTAATATGCAATGCTCATCGGATTTAGTGTCGGCAATTATCGCTCTTTTAAAGATGTAGTAACTCTCAGCATGGTAGCTGCGGAGGATGCCTGTGGTAATGATGAGCTTGATAAAAATAATGTTTTTAAGGTTAATCAACAATTTAGTTTACTGAAAAGTGCCGCTATTTATGGAGCAAATGCCAGTGGTAAGAGTAATTTAATTCTGGCATTCAATTTTATGCGACGGTTTGTCATGAATTCTGCAAAATTACAAATCACTGACAAAATAGATGTGGAACCCTTTAGATTAAGTACCGAAACTGTTGATAAACCATCCTTTTTTGAAATAGTTTTTCAGCTAAAAAATAAAACTTATAGATATGGATTTGAAGTAACTCAAAAGCGAGTAGTTTCCGAATGGTTATTTTGTACACCCAGAAGTCGTGAAACTAAAATTTTTAATCGGCAAGGCGATAAAATAGAATATAGCAAAAATATTGAACAAGGTAATATACTAAGAGGATTGACAAAAAAAAATACTCTGTTTTTATCACTAGCGGCTCAATTTAATGATTCTCTGGCGGTGGAAATTGTCTCTTGGTTTAGTCACTTAGGTGTTGTGTCTGGGTTAGATGTGGAATTATTAAAAGCGATTACGCTTGACTATCTTTCTAATAGACAAGATTTGATTGATGATGTGACTAAGTTAATTAAAAAATTAGATTTAAGTATTGACAATCTCAACCTAGAAACAGAAACCAGAAAAATTTCCTTAGACAGTCTCCCGCAAGATTTACCGGATGTTGTCAGAAATATCATCAGTCACTCTAGCGGTGAAATAAAGTCCGCTACCATAAAAACCTATCATCCAAAGTATGACTCAACAGGTAAAATGATTGAGTTAGAAATTTTTGATATGGACAATCATGAATCTGATGGAACTAAAAAGATTTTGGCTCTGTCAGCACCGATTTTAGACACTTTGCAAAGAGGGGAAGTTTTAGTAATTGATGAATTGGATGCCAGACTTCATCCTTTAATGACTAGAAGTATAATCGAATTATTTAATTCTCAGAAAACTAATCCCAAAAATGCTCAACTTATTTTTACTACTCACGATATTAATTTACTTAGTCATAAATTTTTGAGGAGGGATCAAATTTGGTTTACCGAAAAAAATCATCAAGGAGCAACAGATTTATATTCTTTGGTGGAATTTGCCGAT
Organism: Microcystis aeruginosa Ma_QC_C_20070703_M131; assembly: GCA_007095475.1. GTDB lineage: Bacteria > Cyanobacteriota > Cyanobacteriia > Cyanobacteriales > Microcystaceae > Microcystis > Microcystis aeruginosa_I. The sequence continues at coordinate 5,992 of SFCA01000113.1, forward strand.
ATTAATAATAATAATACCTTTGAAAAAGATTATATTCAAGGTCGTTATGGAGCAATACCTTTTATTGGTGATTTAAGTACAATTATTGGTAATTAGTATGGGTAAAAATAGAAATACTTCTGATTATTTGCGTCGCCAAACTAAGACTAGAGAAACAAGAAAAAGATTTTTAATTATTTGCGAGGGAGAAAAAACTGAAGTTAACTATTTTAAGGCTTTTGCTGTTCCTAAGAAATTTGAAGTTATGGTGAAAGGTGAAGGTAAAAATAGCTTGAGTTTAGTCGAAAAAGCTATTAAGATTATAGATAATCTAAACAAAGATGACTCATTTGATCAAATCTGGTGTGTTTTTGATAAAGATAACTGTTCTAAAGAGCAATTTAATCAAGCAGAAGGACTCGCTAAAGAACAAAATATCAAGATTGCCTATTCTAATGAAGCTTTTGAAATTTGGTTTATTTTACACTTTCAATATCTGGATATTGCCACATCCCGAAGTGAATACCCAAAAATTTTAAATACTCAGATGAAAAAGTGTAAATTATTAAACGAAAAAGAACAATATGCAAAAAATCGAGAGGATATGTACGAAAAATTAAAGCCATACCAGACAACAGCAATCACTAATGCAGCAAAACTTATTCAAGATAGAGATGAAGCAAAAAAACATCCTTTTGATGCCAATCCCTCAACCACAGTACAGGAATTAGTGCAAGAACTTAATATCAATAGTCGTCCTTAAGCTTGATTCTCTTCTGTCAATAATTAAATATTTAATTTTAATTTAAACCTAAAGTTGTTATAATAACTAAAAGCCTATTTAACCAAAGTAACTGCCCTTAATTTGATTTAAATGTCCAATAACTTATCTCACCAAAAACCCTATCATCTCAACTTTAGCAGTGAGGATTTAGGTACAGTAAAACCAACTATCACCCTATTATCGGGGGAACCAGAACGCTCGCGCTATATTGCTGAAACTTATTTACAAAATGCACGTTTACTATCGGATTATCGGGGATTAAATAGTTATCTCGGCTATCTGGATAATTCTACCCCAATTCTTCTGGCTACCAGTGGCATGGGTGCGCCATCTTTGAGTATTGTGGTTAATGAATTAATACAGGTGGGAATTAAAACTATTATTCGTATTGGTACTTGTGGCGCAATTCAAAATAGAATAAAAATTGGTGATATTATTATCTCCCAAGCGGCTTTATGTAGGCAAGGTGCAGCTAATGATATTGCTCCTCCAGAATATCCCGCAGTGGCGGATCCTTTTTTGACAGTTGCTCTAGTCAAATCGGCTCAATTTTTGGGAGTAAATTATCATTTAGGTATTACCGCTTCTGTGGATAGTTTTTATGAAGGACAGGAAAGAATTGTGTCTTCTGCTAACCCTTATCTTCAGCGTCACTTAGAGGGAATCACGGAAGAATATCGACGTTTAAATATTCTCAATTATGAAATGGAAGCGGGAACTTTATTGAAAATGGCGGGGGTTTATGGATTTACTGCCGCTTGTATTTGTGGTGTGATTGCCCAAAGAAGCAAAGAGGAAGGGATTAGTTTAGAAAGCAAACAACAAGCCATTGAAAAGGCGATTCAGGTGGCAATATTGACTGTTAGTAACCTCTCCCTATCCTCAATTGATTAGTTTTCAAAAATCATCTTCATTAAGACTTCCTCTTTTTCCTGACTTTGGGGATAACAAGAGATGAGTTTAGCGCGTAATTCCTGAATTGATTTAATCACATTATCGGCTAATTCTTGGTCGCCATTGCGCCAGCAAAGGGGTGCTAGATGGGCGCGATTGGCTAAGGGAACTACTGGTTTTAAGAGTTGTTGACTTAGTTCTTTAATCAACCAGGCTACTGTATCTTTAGCCTGTAGATCCTTAGCAAAGGCGATAATTTCCAAGAGTCGAAATAGGTCACTATTGCTAATTAGGGTTGGCTGAATAAATCTAAAAACCTTGTTGGGTAAGACTTTTAGACTTTTTGTCAATCAAAAAGTGCCAGCCATTGGAGTGATCGGGGGGAAAATTCCGGGACTTTTTCCCTGAAAATTAGGTAATTGACCCCCTGAAAATGGGTAAAACCCTACACTCCACACCCTACCCCTAGGAAAAACTTTTTCAGCAAACCCTAAGTAGAGTTCCTATGACGATAAAAAGAGCCAAAGAATTGGTTCAAAATGCAGAAATGGAAGGAATAGATGCCAAGTCAAGAGAAAAAAGGGCAGAGGCAAATTGGGAGTTACTCTGTCACCCCACCTTGAAAGGGCTGCCCCCTAACAACTTAGATAATTAACCCCTTTGTCGAGTATTAATCACCTCACCAGCTGCATTAACTAACTCTAGCTGTAGCGGCATTTGTCCCATAGCGTGAGTAGAACAACTTAAACAGGGATCATAGCAACGAATACCTGCTTCCACCCGGTTTAATATCGCTTCGGGAATTTCGCCACCATGGATATAATGTTGGGCGATTTGTTTCACCGTTTGATTCATGGCCAAATTATTATTACCCGTGGCAATAATCAAATTCACCGTTTCAATCAAACCATTTTCATCGACTTTATAATCATGGAATAAAGTACCCCGGGGTGCTTCACTAACTCCCACCCCTTGCAGATTATTAATTCCCGCTTCGGCCCGGCAGCGTTGAGAAACTATATCGGGATCGTCGATTAATAGTTCGATACGCTCTAAACAGCCTAAAATCTCCACTAAACGAGCATAATGATAATAAAAAGAAGAGGTTGCTACACCACCGACTCGATGGCGATATTCCCGTAACTCGATATCCGCTGCCTCCGTGCCAAAATGGGAACAAACATTTAAGCGGGCCAACGGACCAACTCGATAGATACCGTTGGGATAACCGAGGGGTTTATAGTAGGGAAACTTCAAATAAGACCATTTTTCTACCGATTCGCCGATATAATCGCGATAATTGTCTTCGCTCAGGTTATCGGCCACGATATTGCCTTGACTATCGGTAAAACGAATATGACCGCCGTAGTGTTCCCACTCGTCCCGTTTACCGACCAGTCCCATAAACAGGGAAGGGAAATTACCAAAAGCGGCGATTTCTGTGGTTAAATTGTCCAGAAGTCCTTTAAACAGGTTTAAAGCCGTGTAAAGAGTCGCTTTAGACTCCGGCAGTCGTTCTTTAATCCATTGTCGCCCCTCTTCGCTCAAAGGGGAACGCACACCCCCCGGTACAGACCAAGCGGGGTGAATTTTTTTCGCTCCCAAAAGTTCAATAACTTTCTGTCCAAATTGACGTAAACGGATGCCTGCTCGCGCTAGGTCGGGATCGGCGGCGATTAAACCGAAAATATTCCTTTTAGCGGCATCACTTTCCCAACCAAGCAGAAAATCGGGACTGCTAAGATGGAAAAAGCTTAAAGCATGGGATTGGGTTAATTGTCCCAAATTCATCAAGCGCCGCAGTTTTTCCCCCGCAGGGGGGATTTGCACCGCTAGAATTTTATCGCCGGTTTTGGCGGCACAAAGTAGGTGACTAACAGGGCAAATGCCGCAAATTCGGGCAGTAATTCCCGCCATCTCCCACATCGGCCGTCCCTCGCAGAATTTCTCGAAACCGCGATACTCGACCACATGAAAACGCACATCATCCACTTCCCCCCCATCGTCAAGGAAAATCGAGATCTTGGCATGGCCTTCGATCCGGGTGACGGGATCGATAACGACGGTTTTAGTCATAGTAAGTCCTCATTGTTCAGGAGTTCCACAGAACGGCATTGTGGAGACTGCGATCGAGCTTGGTTTCGACGGTAATTTATCCCGATCTCCGCCCTGCTGTTTCTATGATAGTTATTACTCCCCTAGCAATCCTAATTTTTATAACAATTTTTCCCGATTCTCAATCGCGGCTAATTTGACATTTTGTAGCAAATACTACAGAAAATAGTTCGGGAATCCGCAATAATTATGTCTCTCTTTGCTGGTGTTGATCGGTCATCATATATATAGAAGTCGGTTCTCGGCTGTCAGTTTCCCTCTCAAAGCTGAGGGCGAAAGAGTCCGAAGTCGGCCAGATCGTTGACGGCTAATCGGGAAAATCACCTTTTTGTCTTGTAATCTTACCTAACAATATTAGCGGCACTGCCGAGGATTCAGGAAAAAGCGACCCAAAAACAAGCGATTGTAGTTGATAGCCCTTTGGTATAGTAGTTTTGTTCTAGATGTTGAAAAAAGAGGATAAACTTAACATCATACCAAAGAATGAATTAACTTTGAACCTTTAGGGGATTGCCCGCGTCTAAACGCGCAGGATACAATCAGAGGAATTCCGATCAAACTCATACCGACTTCAGATAAGCCAGACTCACCCGCGAGTCGGAATAGTAACAGACTTTTTCTGTGTCAAGGAGTCACCACCAAACCAATGCCCACCGCAAAAACCAACCAAACTCAACCACAGCCCACCCTCAATGCCGATATGGTGCGTACCTATCTGCACGAAATTGGGCGAGTTCCCCTCCTAACCCACGAACAAGAAATTATTTACGGCAAACAAGTCCAACGGATGATGAGCCTGTTAGAAGCGAAAGAAGCACTATCGAAGCAATTAGGACGGGAACCAGATCGCTTGGATTGGGCGGATTCGGTGAATTTAAGCGAAAATGAACTGGATCGGGCCTTGAAGACTGGCGATCGAGCTAAACGGAAAATGATTGAAGCTAACCTCCGCTTGGTAGTTGCGATCGCAAAAAAATATCAAAAGCGGAACATGGAATTCCTGGATCTAATTCAAGAGGGTAGTCTGGGATTAGAAAGAGGTGTAGAGAAATTTGATCCCACCAAAGGTTATAAATTTTCTACCTATGCCTACTGGTGGATTCGACAAGCGATTACCCGTGCGATCGCTCAACAGGCCCGCACCATTCGTTTACCCATCCATATCACCGAAAAACTGAATAAAATCAAAAGAACCCAGCGCGAACTCGCCCAAAAACTGGGTAGAAGTGCCACTCCTGCCGAGATTGCCCTGGAATTAGAGCTAGAACCCGCTCAAATCCGCGAATATCTCAGTATGGCTCGTCAACCCATCTCCCTTGATGTGCGCGTCGGCGATAACCAAGATACGGAATTGTCGGAATTATTGGAAGATAGCGGAGTTTCTCCCGATACCTTCATCACCCAAGAATTATTACGGCAAGACTTAGCCAATCTCCTGGCCGAATTAACCCCCCAACAACGGGAAGTGATTACTCTCCGTTTCGGTTTAACCGATGGCAAAGAGTTATCCCTAGCCAAAATCGGTCAGAGAATGAACATCAGTCGGGAACGGGTGCGACAATTAGAACACCAGGCCCTGGCTCATTTGCGCCGTCGCCGGGCCAACGTCAAGGAATATATTGTCGCTAGTTAGTAAAATTAGCAAATAACCAAGAAGGAGAGCTTGCGCTCTCTTTTTTTTTGGTTTAATTAATTATAGAATCCCGATTAGTTTTCACCTGTGGCAGTTCCGTCATGACTAGAGCGACAGAAACAGCGACCCCAACACTATACGAAGAAGATTTTTATCTCTGGCTAAAAACCACGGCAGAACAATTAAAAAAAGGCCAGTTTGCCGAGGTGGATTTAGACAATTTAATTGAGGAGATTGAATCGATGGGGAGAAGTGAAAGACACGCGCTCAAAAGTCTTTTAACTCGTCTCCTAGAACATTTACTCGGGAGCAAGTCAAAGCTGAAGAACAAATAAACTACTTGACAAAAGCATCAATTGGGTATGGGATAGAGAAAAGAGTAGGGAAAAGACAAAAATGACTCCAGAGCAACAACAAGAACTTA
>SFCA01000114.1:0-19568 GCA_007095475.1 Microcystis aeruginosa Ma_QC_C_20070703_M131
AAAATCGGGACCACGGCAGAATTCTGACTTTTTCTGGTTAGGACTGTAATAAATGGTTAAATTGCCGGCGGCAAAATAATCTTCTCGCTCGCGCCACCACCATTCTAAACACTGAATTAATAAAATAATTTGTTGTAGATGTAGGTTACTTTCCCAGGGTGGTTCATCACTCCAAAATTCGCCTTCTGGGAAGATTATCTCAGGGTTTACATGAGACTCCACTAGGGGTAAGCTTTGAGCGATAGTCATGGTTTGTCCAACAGAGATAAGTAGGGAGGCACAATTATTTGTAGGATGGGTTAGCGGTAGCGTAACCCATGCAGGCGTTGGGTTTCATGCTTCAACCCAACCTACGTTCATCTTATATTTAATTCCACCCACCCACTTAGGTTGATATTTAATTATAAATTACAGCCTTCTCTCATCAAGATAAAGTACAAGTGTATTGGATATTATCCCTAGACTACCCCGAAAACCAGAGACTTTTTACCTCACCTAACCCGCACCGCTGCCCAATAAAAATAAACTTAACAGGGTGCCACCATTCCAGAGACTATGAACCAACATCGAGGATAATAAATTTTTCGAGCGGGTGTAAACAAAGCCAAGAACACAACCTAGGACGGTTAAAGGCAGCACTTCTGACAAATTTTGGTGAGCAAGGGCAAAAATCAAACTACTAAGCGCGATCGCACCCCAAACAGGCAGATAACGAGTCAAAGAAGCTAGTAAAAAGCCGCGAAAGACAATTTCCTCGAAAAAAGGAGCGGCCAGGGAAGCAGTAAAGCCAAAACAGACTAAAGCGAAGGTATTCTGGGATTCTAGGGCTAAAGTCAGCAGCGGGTTACTGCCTCCTTGTCCTTGCCAAATTAGTTGATTGAGCAAAGAAACGATAATAACCAGGGGTAAAGCGACGAAATAGCCTGCTAATCCCCAGAGGAGCCAAGGACTAAAAAGATTAAAACGAAACCAATCGGGAGGTAAAGGGCGAAAAGGCTTGATCGCTAAGTATAAAACCGATAAACTGCTCACTGTTAAGGCTAAATAACTAACTACAACGTATATTGCTTTAGCTTCTAGGTTAAATTTTTCGGGATTGAGACTCAAGAAACTCGATAAAACCCCGAAAATTACTGGTAAAACAATTTGTCCGACGAAAAAGAAACCGATAATTATTCCCCACCAGAGGGTTTCTCCTCCCCACTTAGTTTGCCAAGCGAGACTATCATCTAAAAAGAGCAGCGATCGCTGCTTGCGAAGAAGCCACTGCAATAATAAAAAGATCAACAGCAAAACACCGATTAAACCGCCGATAAGAGGCAACACAGCCACTAAAATTAGTTTAATTAACGCCTTAGCCGCCACTTCACTCTGTTCTTCCTCTAAAGCGAGTAAATCCTCTTGACGATTTTCGAGACTATATAATTTTTCCAGAATGGTATAACGAAACCATCCTTGAAAATTGCGATCGATTCTCGCTTCAGCATCGGCAGCAATTTCGGGGGGTTCACTGTACAATCCCTCTAACAGCAGCGCATTTTTTAAAATAGCAGGTTTATAGTTCTCAAATGCTGATTTTTTCTTGATCTCTTGCCAGATTTGCCGTGCTGAATCCAAGTCACCTTGACTAGCTTGAATGAGACTTAATTTCAGTTCTAAATCCTTTAGGGAATTGATTTCCCGCTCAAGGGATTTTTTTTGTTCGGGATTAACTGCTGATTTTTTTAGTTCGGTGATTGTTTTTTTGGCACTTTTCTGGGCGGATAAATACTGTTCCTCGGCGGTGCTGTAGGGTTCTTCACCAATCAGGGAAGTTTGCATTAATTTAAGATTAGCAAATTCCTCGCTATTAGGATCAGCATCGGTGCTGAGAGTCGTAGCTTGTAGGTTGAGATTGGTTTGATACAGTTGAATATTCGATTGGATTTGGGGCTGATTAACACTAGAAATTAAAGCTGTAACCACTGGGGTTAAGGCAATAATTGTTAAGACAAAAGCGATCGCTTGTTTGAGACTTTGCCAGGGGAGTTTTTTTGAGAAATTATCGAACATGAAAATAGTTAAGTGGGAGTTAGAGGTTAGCTGATGGGATGATGGGGATTGGGTGATAGATGTTGGGGTTTTAGGGTTTTAGAGTTTTAGGGTTTTAGTTGAAATTACCCTATCCCCCCATTTCCCTATTACCTAATTATTAACTAACTACTTGAGAAAAAAGCTTTTCGTATTGATCCAAAGTCTTTTCAAAGGCATAATTTTCTTCTGCGTATTGTCGTCCTTTTTCTCCTAGTATAGTTGCTAAATCTGGGTTTTTGTATAGTTTTAAAATGGCTGTAGCTAATGCCTCTGGATCTTCGGGAGTAACCACCAAACCACCACCACTACGCTCGATCGCTCTAGCGGCAGTTCCATCGGCGGGAACAGAAGCAATAATAGCACGGCCACTAGCTAATAATACCTGAATTTTGGACGGCATATTAAAGGAAATAACGTTATGTTTTTGCATCACCATACCCACATCGGCGGCTGCTAACATTTCTGGTAATTTTTCCCGGGTTTGAAAGGGTAATAAAAGCACATTACTGGCCCCCTGTTGTTGGCGATACTTTTCTAGGCGATCGAGTGCTTCTTTTTTACCAACAATTACCACTTGAATCTCAGGAATATTAACTAAGTGAACTGCGGCATCGATCAGAGTTTCTAAGGGTTGAGTTAGGGCAATATTGCCAGAATATAAAACAACAAACTTGCCCTCAAGATGATTTTCTTGGCGGAAATAATTATGGTTTTTCGGCAAAGGTTTAATAAAGCTGACATCGACCCAATTAGGAATCTCAATAATTTTCTGACTCGGCACATTTTTAGTGAGGAGATTTTTGGTAAAACCATCGGCAATAACTGAGATTTTGCTGGCAGTTTTGTAGGCAAATTTTTCGAGACTGCTAAAAATCTTAATCATTTTCTGATTAGTTAATAATCCCACATGAACTGCCGCATCGGGCAGAATATCCTGTAAGTTTAGAATAATCGGCACCCCATATAATTTACTCAATAAAGCGGCGGGAACGCAAACGGGTAATCCGGGTACAGTTAAGAAAATTAGATCGGGTTTTTCACCTTTGAGAGCCTGAAAGAAACTCAAAAAAACAAAGCTCAATTCAAAGAAAATTCGATTTTTTAAACTTCTTTCGGGGCGCGCCCAAACGTAGGAACGTTGAATTTTAACACCATTTCGTTCTTCTTCCAGATAGATTTTTCCTCGGTATTCGGGATCGATTTCACTATTAGGATACCAAGGAAAAGCCGTCAAAACCCTGACTTGATGACCTCTTTTAACCAATCCCTCCGCTAATTCTGTCATCAGGGGAGCGATGCCGATCGGTTCGGGATAATAGTTATAAGAATAGAGCAAAATTCGCATAGGGATGGCAATTTGGTTGGGCGATTCAGTTTCATGATTTTATCAATAGTTACTGGTTTTTTGACAAATCAGATTGGCTTTTGTCAGGGATTATCCTAAAAAGAGGTGAGGATTAGCGGTGAGAGATGCGGAAAAAAGGGGCAATTGGCTGCTAAATTAATGCTCAAAACCCCTAACTATTCCCCCTTACCCCAGCCTCAATACTGACCCTTATTTTTCCCGTACCCGGTGGCCAATATCGCGACGATAATAGATGCCCTGAAAGTGTATCCTGTTCACCGATTGATAGGCAAGTTCGATCGCCTGATTAAAATTGGCTCCCATAGCAGTGACACCCAAAACCCGGCCGCCATCGGTGAAGATATCGCCGTGTTTTAAAACCGTGCCGGCGTGGAAAACGATCGCTCCTGCGGTTTCAGCTGCCTTAATTCCCGTGATTAACTGGCCTTTTTCGTAGTGGTCGGGATAACCGGCAGACGCAGCCACCACACAAACGGCACTACCGGAGCGCCATTGTAAAGAGGGGAAATCAGTTAACTTTTGTTGAGCGCAAGCCAGCAGCAGCGGCGCCAGGGGAGTTTCCAGTAGGGGTAAAACCGCTTGGGTTTCGGGATCGCCAAAACGACAGTTAAATTCGAGAACTTTTGGCTCTCCGGCGGGGGAAATCATTAAACCCGCGTAGAGGACTCCCCGATAGTCAATGCCGCGTTTTTGCAGGGTGGCGACGATGGGGGCAAGGATGTCTCGGTCCACCGCTTCGATAATAGCGGCGGTGGCTATGGGTGCGGGGGCATAAACTCCCATACCGCCGGTATTTTTGCCGGTATCGCCTTCACCGATGCGCTTGTGATCTTGGGCGGGTAGCAGGGAACGAAAACTGATCCCATCGGTGAGGGTGAGAATAGACACTTCTTCCCCTTCTAGGAATTCTTCCACCACGACTTTAGTGAAGCCACTGGTAAAAAGATCATCGATCGCTTCTAGGGCTGTATCTACGGTTTCGGCGACAATTACCCCTTTTCCTGCGGCTAATCCGTCGGCTTTCACCACAATTGGCCCTCCTTGCTCTCGGATATAAGTTTTGGCTAATTCTGCATCGGTAAAGGTTTCCGAGGCCGCGGTGATAACTCCGGCTTCGCTCATTAATTCTTTTGCCCAGGATTTGCTCGATTCAATTAAGGCCCCGGTTTGTGTGGGGCCAAAAACCGCTATTTCCTGGCCGAGAAGATGATCGGTAATGCCGAGGGAGAGGGGATATTCTGGCCCGACAACCACCAAATCGACGCTATTTTCCTGGGCAAAGCGGCTAATTTCGGCAAAATCCTCCATTGCTAGGGGGATATTTTCACATTGAGGTAAAATTGCCGTTCCCCCATTACCTGGAATACAGAACACTTGTTCTACTTGAGGCGATTGTAGGAGTTTCCAAGCTAGAGCGTGTTCTCGACCACCACTGCCGATAACGATAATTTTCACGGATAAACGCAGCCTAAATGACGATGGCTTAATTATCCCCTAGCTCCGCGACCCCATTGGCTAGAAGTTGAGATTACTTAACTTTTTAATCCTCGCTCCCCACCTGTTGAGCAATAACCCTTACCCTAGTCCTACGGAGGTGATCAGATAACTGCTGTAAAGGAGTCAATTGTGATTAGATAGTAGATGCTCCCTTCTTAGGATGTCCCTATTTTGGGTCATTCTACGCCATCGAGTTGGCTCTCTCGGACATGGGCTGAAAAATATTCACAATATTAGATTATGGGCGCAAGCGTTGCGTCCCTACATTGCACCCGATCTGATTGAGAGAGCCAAGAAAAATCGATTTTATCTGATCTAAGTCCCCGTTAAACCTCAATCTATCTTCTAGATTATTCGGAATTTACTCTAAGTATTTTTATTGTCTATGCCTTGTCATTTATCCCTCAATCAACTAGCTCAATTATTATCCTTACAAGATAAGGTTGACATAAGTTTTAGACCCGATAGTTTAGTATCTGGCATTAATACCGATAGCCGTAGTCTTGAGTCTGGACAAGCTTTTTTAGCCTTAAAAGGTGATAATTTTAATGGTCATGATTTTATCGATATGGCTATCGCAAGAGGAGCGGCGACCTTGATTGTCGATCAGCCAGTGTCGGTAAATTCTTCTAAAAATATTCCCGTATTCTTAGTCCAGAATACCCTAGAAACCTATCAGCAATTAGCCCACTGGTGGCGGAATCAATTTACTATACCCGTGATGGCTATTACAGGATCGGTGGGGAAAACCACCACTAAAGAATTAATCGCTTCGGTATTAGCAACCCGGGGAAAGGTACATAAAACCCTAGCTAATTATAACAATGAGATCGGAGTGCCGAAAACTCTCCTCGAACTGGATGAAACTCACGATAGTGCCGTAATCGAGATGGGAATGCGGGGACGGGGAGAAATTGCCCTGCTCGCTCAAATCACCCGACCGACCATCGCAGTGATTACTAATGTGGGAACCGCTCACATCGGTCGTTTAGGGTCGGAAGCAGCGATCGCAGAGGCCAAGGGTGAGTTATTGGCCGAGTCTCCTTCTAGTAGTATAGCTGTTCTTAACTACGATCACCCTTTACTTACCGAAACAGCTAAACGGGTATGGCAGGGGGAAACAATTACCTATGGCTTCTCTGGCGGCGATATAGTCGGGGAATTACTGGATTTAACTACTTTACGAGTAAATGGACTAGATTTTAACTTACCTTTATCCGGTCGTCATCATGCTTTAAATTTTATGGCGGCCTTGGCCGTAGCGAAAATTTTAGGCATCGATTGGACTTCTTTGCAAGAGGGAATTAAAGTTAATTTACCCAGTGGTCGGGCCAAACGTTACCAATTAGAGCCAGATATCCTACTCCTCGATGAAACCTATAACGCGGGTCTAGAATCAATGTTAGCGGCCTTGGATTTACTGAAAGCTACCCCCGGCCAGCGTCATATTGCTGTTTTAGGCACAATGAAGGAGTTAGGGTCTTTTTCGGAGCAATTACATCGCCAAGTCGGTGAGAGGGTGCAAAAACTAGGCATAGATCGCTTGTTTGTCTTGGTGGACGACCCAGAAGCTAAATTTATTGCTGAGTCCGCTACTGGGGTCGATTGCGAATGTTTTCAAACTCACGCAGATTTAATTAATCGTTTAAAGGAAGTGATCGATTTCGGCGATCGCATTTTATGCAAGGCTTCCCATTCCGTCGGTTTAAATCGGGTGGTGGAGGAGTTAATCAGTGATATTAGGAGTTAGGGAAGAGATGTTAGAGAAGAGAGCATTTTTTAGCAAGAATGGCCGATTGAAACCTGTTTTTTCAGGGATTTTAGCCCTATTTTTCTTTTTTTCGGCCGTGCAAGTCTCTTTTGCTCAAGAATCGAGACGACTGGAGACTTATCTCCCAGATCTCAGTGGTTTAGCTTGGGTAGAAGCAGATATTTTTCTAGGGGTTCACGATGCCAAAAATAAGGGCAAAAAAAGTGATCCATCTCAACCAAGACTGAGTCTTTTACAGCTACCTACGCAGGAAAAACCGCTATTATGGCAGGTTTTAAGGGTAGATTGGCCAAATCCAGAGGGATTGAGTAACGATCTCGAAAGCATTACTCATATCCCGGAAACTAATTTGTTTTTGTTGGCTGAAAGTGGCGAGAAAAAACCTTTTCAAAGACTATTTTTAGCAGCATACAACCAGCAAAAAGTCAAGCTAGTTGAGCAAATAAATTGGCCGATCGCGGTGGAAAATGTAGAGGCGATCGCTGTTAGTCGGCAAGGCGATCGTTATCTATTTATCTACGCAGAACGGGCCGATAGTCAAGAGAGTACAAAGATTCGCTGGACGGATATCTCGTTCAATCCCTTAAATTTCGGGGAATTTCAGTCGGTAACTTTTCGGAGTCCTTTTGGTAGCGGTAAAAATATTCGCCCCATCTCCGATTTGGCCGTAGATAAGCAAGGTAATATCTACATAGCTTCCGCTGACGATCCAGATAATGCGGGAGTGTTTAGAAGTGCAGTTTACCGTATAGGTCAAGTGACAGGCGATAATAGCCTAATTCTTGCCCCTAATCCCCAAAAAATTGCAGAAATCGATGGCTCCAAAGTGGAAGCTGTAACCACCAGAGAATCTCCTAGAGGTAAAGTAGAAGTCTTTATCGGTACAGATGACGAGAATTATGGCGGTTTTCTGCGACCTTTGCTCTTAGATAATTAGCTATCGGTCGTCAGGAGATGGGAGTCAGGAGTCGGTCGTCAGGAGATTATTGTTATTTATTCTTCCCACTCCTCACTTCCCCATTTCCCCACTTCCCCACTTCCCCACTTCCCTGCTCCCTTCTCTCCAATAACTACTCGCAGCTAGAAATCCGCCAGAACTTATCATACTTTGTGCTTTTTGTCAAAAAAACTTTTTTTTTGCAATAAAACTACACAAAAAAAAGATCATCGTTGTGGGTGAAATTGACTCATTTACCTGTCTTAATTAGGATCACCTTCTAGGTGTGGCAAGGGTTTCAACCGTTGCTGCCCAAAAAAGCACAGAAAAACCCATTATGAAATTCAGTAAAATCGCTGTAACCAGCATAACATCGTTGTTAAATAAAAATCTTTCTCAATTAATTTTTAAGAATTTGTAAATATTGCGGAATGTTAATTTAAATATTCTCAAGTTTGTGGAGTCAATAAATAATTTTTGCTTATCTTTGTCCAACATTGGGTTAGGAGACAGTTATCAGTTATCAGTTATCAGTTATCAGTTATCAGTTATCAGTTATCAGTTATCAGTTATCAGATGTGAGTTTTGGCTCTTCTGGTTTCTGTGTGGAAACGAGGTCTATACTGATAGTTTATTTAACAAAATATTCCTAAAAGTCTTTCCCAGTAAACATTTCACGATTTCATAAGCAAAAATTATCACTTACTGAAAAAGCTCCCCACACCCCACACCCTACACCCTACACCCCTCTCCCTTCTCCCTGCTCCCCAACCGAAACCCCTATTTTCCGTCTAAACTTTTGTATAGGGATAGTCTGGGAAAGCATGGATAACTCTTAGACTAATTAATTCGGGACTCACATCACAATATAGACTATGGCTTACTATTGGTTTAAAGCATTTCACCTGATTGGAGTAGTTGTTTGGTTTGCGGGACTATTTTATTTAGTACGTTTGTTTGTCTATCATGCAGAGGCAGCAACAGAAACGGAACCCGCACAAGCTATTCTGAAAGCGCAATACGAGATCATGGAGAAGCGACTCTACAATATCATCACCACACCGGGGATGATTGTTACCGTGGCCATGGCGATCGGTTTAATCTCCACAGAACCGGAAATTTTAAAATCGGGATGGTTACATATTAAATTATCCTTTGTGGCTCTTTTACTGCTCTATCATTTCTACTGTGGTCGCATGATGAAAAAGCTAGAAAAAGGGGAATGTAATTGGACGGGACAGCAATTTCGGTCTTTAAATGAAGCACCAACCCTGTTATTGGTAGTTATTGTCCTTTTGGCAGTATTTAAGAATCAATTACCCCTCGATTTGACCACTTGGTTAATTGTAGCTTTAGTGGTATTAATGGCAGTGACAATCCAACTTTATGCTAAAAAACGTCGCCAAGATCAAGAAAAACTTCGGCAAAATACTCCCCAAAAAGAGGAAGTAGCGACCAGGTAAATTATCTCAATCATTGCCTAGGTTTCTAGGATAACATTTAAGAGTGGTTTGACAGCTATGGGATGGTCTTTTTAGTCCATCCCCATTGTATAGGGAGCAACCTTTAGCTTTTCGGTTTTTGGCTTTATGCTATTTTTAAACTTATACCAAAACTATTTATAAACCTCTTGCGAACGGGAAACGCTATAAATAAAAACAATCTCCTGAATCCCGACTCCTGACGACCGACTCCCAACCCTAACAACAATTTTTGATTTTTACAAGAGGTCCTATGAATAGTTGCTGGATAGATTGGGAAAAAATAACTAGGGATTTTCTGGGTTCCCGCAAAATCAAGCAAGTTGCTGAATTGCGAGGATTCTATCGAGTTAATCCCTCTGGTATTCCTAGAATTCCTCCCGATTTAGAATTGAGAGACTACCAAAATACAGCGATTATCAGTTGGTTTCGTAACCGGGGACGAGGAACTTTAAAAATGGCCACCGGCAGCGGTAAAACTATTACTGCTTTAGCTATTGCCATGGAACTTTACGAAGCGATAGAACTGCAAGTATTATTAGTAATTTGCCCCTATCGTCACCTAGTTAATCAATGGCAACGAGAAGCGGAAAAATTTAATCTTAAACCGATTTTAGCCTACGAAAGTGTCCATACATGGCAAAGTCAACTATCCACAGAATTATATAATGTGCAAGCGGGTAATCAAAAATTTGTCACCGTTTTAACTACTAACTCAACTTTTATCAGCGAGGGTTTTCAATCACAAATAAAATTTTTTCCCGATAAAACTTTAATCGTTGGTGATGAAGCACATAATTTAGGTTCCCCCCGATTAGAAGAATTATTACCCCGTTCTTTAGGTCTAAGATTGGCTTTATCCGCTACTCCTGAAAGATATTTTGATGAGGAAGGAACCGACGCTATTCTTGAATATTTTGGACAAATTCTACAACCAGAATTTACCCTAGCTGATGCTATTAGTAAAGGAGCTTTAGTCAATTATTTTTATTATCCAGTCTTGGTTGAATTGACCGATGTCGAGGCTTTATTATACGCAAAATTAACCCAAAGAATCGGCTGGACTTTGCAGAAAAATAGTAATTTAAATGGTAATGAAAACCTCACCGCTTTGTTAATGCAAAGGTCACGATTAGTTGGTTCAGCAAGTAATAAATTACAGGCTTTACAACAACTGATGCAAGAGCGTTTAGATACGGATCATACTTTGTTTTATTGTGGGGATGGTTATCTGGAACACTATACCGCTAATTATCGTCGTCAGGTGGAGGCAGTTACTCATTTATTAGGCAATCAATTAGGTTATCGAGTTGCTACCTATACCGCAGAAACTTCCCTAGAAGAACGAGAAAAAATTCGCCAACAATTTGAGGAGGGTTATCTGCAAGGATTAGTGGCAATTAGATGTTTAGATGAGGGAGTAGATCTACCATCAATTCAAAACGCAGTCATTCTAGCTAGTAGTGGTAATCCTCGCCAATTTATTCAGCGTCGCGGGCGAATATTGCGCCCCCATCCCGATAAAAAACAGGCGACTTTATTTGATATGATTGTTATGCCACCGACTCTAGATCGAGAAACTTGGGCAGTAGAAAGGAATTTATTACGCAAGGAATTAAAACGCTTTCTAGAGTTTGCCCAATTAGCTATTAATGCTCAAGAAGCTGAAACTAAATTAGGGGAGATTCAAGATAGATATTGTCTTTTGTCTAATTAAAACTTGAAAAATCTGATTTTTGCAGCTTTTATGCTAGAATAGAGGTTAGTCAAGAATTGATCGCCGAGAAAAATTAACCCAACCGAATAGCGATCGATAAAGTTGTATAATTTTCTTTCCTCTCCTTCTAAACTTCTATGCCTCCCCGTCAACAACCCCGTCGCATTGCTCGAGAACTTGCCCTTTTGAGTTTAAGTCAGATTAAAGGCAATCCTGAAAACCTGGAACAGCAAACTTTAAACGATTTAATTTTAGTCGCAGTTAGAACCTTAACCGTCGAAATTCAAGAAACCTTAGAAACCGCCGCTGCTGAAATTAGTCGTGGTAATGAACGGATTCTCGCTAGTGATACTAAGGCAACAAATCTAAAAAGCGCCCAAACTATGGTACAAGAAGCAATTTCTCTTACCCACAATGCCATTAATCGTTTAGGAACCGTGATAGATTTCCCCGAAATTGTCCAGTTATCTAGTCAGTACGAAGTGCGGGAATATGCCCTAGAATTAATCGGTACAGTCTATCGTCGTCGTGGGGAAATCGAACAGGAATTAACCGGTGCTTTAGTGGATTGGCAACTGCATCGTTTACCAAGAATCGATCGAGATATCCTGCAAATTGCCGTGGCAGAAATGCTCTATCTCGATATACCTCAAAAAGTGGCGATTAATGAGGCGATCGAATTAGCCAAACGTTATTCTGATGATGAAGGTTATCGCTTTATTAATGGCGTTCTCCGACGGGTAACCAATAAGCTAAACGAAGCAGAAAAAGCCGTATCTACCCAGAGTTAACCCTGAAAGAAATTAAGACGACAATGACCACATTTTATAGGGAAATTTCTGCAAATTGATATTGTAGTATCGCTCATCTCCCGTGACTTCTTCGCCGATCCAATCAGGAATAGTAATGACTTGATCCTCTTGTTCTAACTCAATTTCAGCCATAATCAAACCTTGATTATCCCCTAAAAATTCATCAACTTCCCAAGTTAAATTATCCAGAGAAATGCGATGACGAATTTTTTCAATTAAAGGTTTTTTACAGAGGTTTTCTAACATGAGCGCCGCATCTTCTAGGGGAATTACATACTCGAATTCTTGGCGACTAATGCCCTCAGTCTTGCCTTTAATGGTTAAATAACCCCGATCTCCAACCACACGAACCCGCACGGTTGTCAATCCATCTTGGGTAGGAATATATCCTTGACGATACAACTTGCCAGCAGCCAGCGATCGCCAAGAATACCCTTTAACCAGAAACTTCCGTTCAATTTCAACAGACATAAGTTTTTGACAGCAATAAATTTAAGCCGTAGCCACGGCAGCGCCTTGGGTTCCTAGTTGAATTAACTCGATCTTGTAGCCATTAGGATCTTCCACGAAAGCAATCACCGTAGAACCGTGTTTCATCGGTCCCGGTTCCCGGGTGACATTGCCACCAAGAACTTTAATTTTCTCACAGGTGCTATAGATATCATCCACGCCTAGGGCAATATGACCGTAAGCATTACCGACTTCGTAGCGATCGACTCCCCAATTATAGGTCAGTTCGATGACAGCATGATTAGCCTCATCGCCATAACCGACGAAAGCGAGGGTAAATTGACCATTGGGATAGTCTTTCTGACGCAATAACTTCATTCCTAGCACATCGCAGTAAAATTGTAGAGATTCCTGCAAGTTATTGACCCGGAGCATGGTGTGTAAGAGACGCATGATTATTTAGATGACATCGATCGAAAAATTACTCATCCTTGATTGTAACCAGTCCTTGTGCCTTCTTATCTCCTTGAGGGTCAACACTTATACTAATACAAGTGTACGGAAAAACTCACTTGTAAAATCACTTACTCCCCAAAAGCGATTATTAGCTTTGATCAAAAACACCTCTCTGGCCACACCTAAATCACTATCTAGAAGATTTTCTTGGTCTATGGTGTAGTTAGTGGTAAAGTTAGTTAGGTCAAGACATTCTCGATCGGGAGTTTTCCGGGGGAATCGTGAAGGAAATAGGTAGTAGTAAATTTTCACTGGTTTCTGAAAACCCCTTTCGACTTGATTGACCGATAGTTTAATGAAATCTGCGTGATTGCAATAAATGTTAAATAAGTAGTCGTGCAAAATTAATTTCCTAGTGAAGATAGGCAAAAGGCAAGAGGCAAAAGGCAAGAGGGGGTTAGATATGTGTAATTAATTTTGCTTAGGTACTTATTTAGGCAAGTATATAAAATGGGAATCGGGACAGGTTAAAGCTATGCATTTTTATTTAAGGTACATCAATCACTTAGGTAGTTTACAGAAAAAATCCGCCCATCGTCGTCTGCAAGCGGGTTTCACAATTACAGAACTTTTACTGGCAGGTGTATTGATGCTGATTGCCGTCTTGGTGTCGGGAATTGGCGTGATTAACCTGCTCAGAAGCAATTATCGAGCTAATGCCGATAGTGAAATCCGAAATAATCTTAATCGTACTCTAGAGTTTGTTTCAGATGACGTGAGACGGGCAAAAACTATCGCTACTTCTGAAACTGCGATCAGGAGTAGTCGAGTACCCCTAGGAGCGCGAGCCGTTCTTGCTTTCCAAATTCCCGACCCCAGCAATCCGGGTGTAGAGCTCCCCGATCAGATCGTTTACTATACCAAAGGCCCTGAAAATAGCTTAACCGGTCCGCGAGTCTTGTGGCGCTTCGGTCCAAACTTGGACGATAATGGCAACTACACCACCCCCCAAAATATTAGTACTTGGCAACATTCCCCCGTCACCGATAGGTTAGCTGATGCCACTAATAATCAGCGTCGATACAACTGCGATCCTTTCCAAACCGTCGAAGTCCCGACGGGTTGGCAGAGAATCCCCGCCGCTCGTGAGCAGGTAGAAGGTTTTTATACCTGTGTTCGTGGTGGTCAAGTGATTTTGAATGCCAACGCTCAGGTAGAGATGACTACTCTGACTGCTGGAACAAGGGATAAAGTTGACTACGCTGCCAGTACCAGAGTTGCCACCAGAGCTATCAATGATCTATTTTTCCTCGCAGCCGCTCCTTTTAATCTGCGTCAAGGTACGGGGGAGGCCCGACCAAATCCCACACTACCCATTGTTACCCTGCCAGCAACTGTTATAGCTGAAATTATTCAAGGAGAAACTTGTACATTGAGTTCTTCCTGCGGTGTTGTTGCTGCACCTGACAGATTTTTGCCTGGGCAACCGACAGTAGCTATGGGTTCACCTGTTCAGGCAAATATTGGAGATGGCATTGTGGTTTTTGTGAATAGGTTGCGTAATGTCTATGTGAATGATCAACTTCAAAGCGGAGTAGAGGCATACACCCGTGATAATTTACCTCGAAACATCAATATCTCTCTTAATAGTAACCAAGTTTTATTTGTGTTAACGAGTCGAACCAACTCTCAATCCTATCAGGTTTTAGTAACTTTTACCCCTCGCTAAACTTATGGCGATAAGCTGAAACCTTGATGTTCTCCCCGTTAGTTAACACTATTCTTTCTCGGAAATCACGGCAAAATCCCCTTAACTGAAATGAGGTTAAATAGAGAAAGATGATCGCAGACCAAAAAATCTAACTTAAACAGCGAATCGCTTCCAATAAACCCCTCGCTTTGTTGAGAGTTTCTTCATACTCTTTTTCTGGCTCAGAATCGGCTACTAACCCGGCTCCCGCTTGCACAGAAACCAGATAATTTTGATTACCTTGGGGACGAACAATCATAGTGCGAATTGTGATGGCACTATTTAACTGTCCCTCGAAATCGTAGTAACCATAAACCCCTGAATAGGGACCACGACGACAGGGTTCTAATTCATGAATAATTTCCATAGCGCGAATTTTCGGGGCCCCACTGACAGTTCCCGCCGGAAAACAGGCTTTTAATAAATCCCAAGCACTTTTATTGGTGGCTAAATCCCCCACCACATTACTAACAATGTGCATAACGTGGGAATAACGTTCAATGATCATTAATTCATCCACTTTGACCGTACCTCGATCGCACACCCGACCTAGATCATTTCTCCCCAAATCCACTAACATAATATGCTCGGCAATTTCTTTGGGATCTTGCAGTAAATCCATTGCTAAAGCTTGATCTTCACCGAAGTTTTGTCCCCGGCGACGGGTTCCAGCAATTGGTCTGACCGTAGCCTTTATTTTACCTAATTCGTCCCGTTCTGCCTTAACCATCACTTCAGGACTAGAGCCAATAATCTGCCAATCCTTAAAGTTATAAAAAGCCATGTAGGGAGAAGGATTAATCAGACGCAAGGAACGATATAAATCGAAGGGATGACCCTGATAATTGGCATTTAAACGCTGGGAAATAACCACCTGAAAAATATCCCCCGCTTTGATGTAATCCTTCGCTTTTAGGACATTTTGACAGAATTTTTCCTGAGTTGTATTGCTTTCATAGACTAATTCTTTTCCCTGACCAACGGGTAATAATTCTAGGGTTTTGGCATTAGTTGGTAGGGGTAATCGTAACTTCAGAACTAATTGTGTCACTCGATCGCAGGCCGCTTGATAAGCGGCTGCTAAATCGGGATTGTTACCCCGGATATCGGCATAAGCGATCGCCCAGATTTTCCGTTTAACTTGATCGAAAATAATTAGATTATCCACCTGCATCCAAATACCATCCGGTAGATCGGCATCCGTAGCGGTATAAATAGGCACTCGCGGTTCGATCCAATTAATTAATTCATAACCCCAAAAACCAAATAAACCCCCTATTCCTGCGGGTAATTGCGGCAATTTAACCGGAATAATCGGGGCTAAACATTGAGTTAAAATCTCGAAAGGATCCCCCGAAAAAATCTCTTGAGAACCATCGCGAAAAGTTTGGGTGGTGGTGTTTCCCCGCGCTTCCAATACCCAGACGGGATCGCCTCCTAAAAAGCTGTAGCGTCCCAAGGTTTCGCCCCCTTCCACCGACTCTAATAAAAAATTGTAGGCTTGATCGGCACAAACTTTATACCAGGCCGAAACGGGTGTTTCTAGGTCAGCGATCCATTCTTGATAGACAGGAATAAAGTTACCTTGGCCGGCGAGTTGACGAAAGCGATCGAAGTCGGGGAAGATCATATTTTGATGGTTCAAGAAACGGATAGCACAACACTTGTAGCCGATTGCGATCAGAGAAATCGAGAGTCAGAAGTCAAATCTTGGGGCTAAATAGCTTCTTAATCTAACTCCCCACTCTCGATTTTAGGGATTATTTATGCTTCGTAGGGAGTGACACCAGAGAACTTAATTGTCGCCGGTTCTGGGTTTTTGCCGATATTGCGGTCTTTTTTGCCGAAAAATTCACGACCAGCGTTAACTTTTTCGGGGAAGACACCATCAGCGGGGTGGAGATACTGCACTTCACCACTGGGGTAAATCCGATAGATTTTGTAATCTTCGATTTTGGGCTTAAATTTCGTCCGGAATTGGGTACCAAGAGCGAGCGCGTGTTCTTTGCGGGCCAAATAGAGGAGATTTTCGCCTTCGTTCATGATAGCGGCGCCACCGGTGGGCATTTCAAAGACTTGTTCTTTGCTGCTTGTCCAGGTGATGGCGTACTTTTCTTCCAGATCGGCTTTGGCGAGTAAACCGCCCGTGCTGCCACCGAACTTAGGAGCTTTTCCAGAAAGTTCTGTCATAGGATTTTGTTCTCTCTACAAAAATAAAGAAAAGGGGTTTTAGGGAATCCTATCACTGACACCCCCCCTCTCTAGTAGTCTTGTCAAGAACTGTAACATTATTTTGTACTAAACTATAGAACTAAGCTGCTGGCCGATCGCCAACTTGTCTAGGAATCGGCTACCACTTTAATCGATCGCCCGTCGGGAAATTTGCCAACTTAAAAAAATTACCGGAATTAATCCCACTAGGACAATGGCCAGGGCCGGTGCCGCCGCTTCCACCAAACGTTCATCACTGGCGTATTGATAAACGCGCACCGCTAGGGTATCAAAATTAAAAGGTCTTAACACCAAAGTAGCCGGTAATTCCTTCATCACATCGACAAAAACTAACATAGCCGCCGTCAATAACCCCCCCGACAAAAGAGGAATATGCACTTTAATTAAAGTGGCACCAGTGCCATAGCCAAGGCTGCGGGAAGCATCATCTAAACTAGGTTTGATTTTACTTAAACTCGATTCTAATGTGGAAAAAGCTACGGCTAAAAACCGGACAATATAGGCAAAAATCAGACTGAAAATCGTGCCGCTCAGAATTAAATTGATATTTAATCCCTGATTGAAAAAGTTATCTAATTTACCGAGAGGAATTAAAACCCCCACCGCGATAACAATGCCGGGGATAGCATAACCAGCGGCCGCAATCCGCACAGAACCCTTAAGAGTTTTATTCGGATTAAGTCTTTCCCCGTAGGCGAGAATTAAAGCTAAAACTACCGCAATAATTGCGCTTAAACTAGCCAGAAAAAAACTGTTTACCGATAGACTAAGAAAGTCGTTATTAAAAGTTTCTTGGGCATGGTTAAAGGCTAAATAGGCCAGATAAAAAGCAGGAGCAATAAACCCCAGAAATACCGGCACAAAACAGGAGAACATTGCCAAAAAACTCCGAATAAATCCCAGTTTGTACTTAGTCGGTGACTGGAAACGATTGGTCATTTCATAGTAACGAGCTTGACGACGGGAGGATTGTTCAAGAAAAACTAAAACGAGGATAAATACCATTAAAACTGTGGATAACTGTCCCGCTACTATGCGATCGCCCATACCGAACCAAGTATTATAAATCCCCGTGGTAAAAGCATTAATGCCGAAATACTGCACCGTACCAAAATCGTTCAGAGTTTCCATTAAAGCTAGGGCTAATCCTGCCATAATTGCCGGTCTTGTTAGGGGTAAAGCGACGGTAAAAAAACTGCGCCAAGGATTACATCCCAAGGAGCGACTTGCCTCCACTGTGCAGACAGATTGTTCTAAAAAACCGACCCTTGCTAACAGATAAACGTAGGGATAAAGCACCAGTATTAACATCAGAATCCCCCCCGAAAGAGAACGGATATTAGGAAACCAATAATCCTCGACACTATTCCAACCGAAAAGACTTCTTAAGAAGGTCTGCACCGGACCAAAATAGTCCATCATATTGGTATAAGTATAGGCCAGGAGATAGGCAGGAGCGGCAAGGGGTAGTAATAATAACCATTGAAATTGTTGACGACCGGGAAATTGACACATCGTTGTTAACCAAGCAGTGCCAACACCGATGATTAAAACGCCGCTACCCACCCCGCACATTAACCAAAAAGAATTAACTAGATAATCCCAGAGAACAGTTTCAAGCAGATGTTGCCAGACTTGACTGGAATTAGTTAATAAACTACTGGCCACCGATAAAATTGGCAGGGAAACAAGCAGGGCAATTAGTAAAACTGCAATCGTCCATCCCTGTCTAAAAAAAGAGCGAGATTCTTTCAGCAAAAACATTTTTAATAAGATTGTTAAAGCAATTTTTAGAGAACTAGGAGATGATCTACGGCAGTACTAGGTTATTGGCTCCTAAAAATTAGGATTTCTGTAACAGATTGCGGTAGTCAAACACGCGAATGAGCGTCCCTTTTTTCGGTAAATCGGCGGCACGAATCCGCAATTTATTGTCCTCGATTAAACGGATATTTTTATCCTTGACTAACTTGAGAAATTCATCTACAGACACCAATTCACAGGCCTTTTTATCGGCGGCACTGGTGAAGTATTGCGTCGGGACAGCAATTCGCGGTTGTAAAACTTCGATCGCCTGTTTTGCTTCTTGGGGATTATAATTTTTTGGACCACCTCCCACGGGAATAAAAGCTAAATCCGGCGAACCTAGGAGAATTCTTTGTTCTAATTCGAGCGGGGCTGCTGCCCCCCCTAAATGGACAATACTAATCCCCGCTTGGGTCCAACGCCAGGCCACATTCATGCCGAAACGTTGCCCCCCCATGCGATCGTGGGCGATACTAATACCCTGGAATTTTAATTTACCCAGATCGTAGGCCCCCGGCTCAAACAAAATTTTCGGATTACCGGGTAAACCCTCGGCGGCCCCTTCATCCCACAGTTGACTACTAATTAAAACGATATCTGCTTCTACTTTTGGCAAAGGAAAACCCGCCGTACAACCAATTGCCCGGAAAGGATTAACTAGGACTCTTTGTCCTCCCCCAGTGAATAAAAAGCAACTATGACCCAACCATTGAACTAAAAGGGAATCATCGGGTTTTTGGGCAGAATTGGGGTTAGTCGGTTTCGGTTTAGTTTCCGCTAAAACTGAGCCTACTGCCACGGTTAAGAAACTTGTCCCCGCCGATAAGATAAAATCTCGCCTTTTCATAAATATAGATGCAGAATTAATCAAGTTAAGTAGGGAGGCACAATTATTTGTCGGATGGGTTAGCGGTAGCGTAACATGAGCGGGTGTTGGGTTTCATGCTTCAACCCAACCTACGTTCATCTTCTATTTAATTCCACCCACCCACTTAAGGTTAATTTCAGGGGTTGGGGATTATTGACACTCCCATCGCTAAAAGCGAGGGATTCTTGGTTCACTGACTCAAGTTGTCTTGACAGGTATTGCTACCAACCAAGATAGAGCTTAAATCTCCCCAAGCGTTTAGGTCTGACGACCAGCTTCCGATATGCCCTATCGTAGCTTTTTTGAGTATATTCAAGGCCGCCATTTTGTCTCTATCTTCCACATATCCGCA
>SFCA01000115.1:0-22878 GCA_007095475.1 Microcystis aeruginosa Ma_QC_C_20070703_M131
CGACAAGAAGGTGAATTAGCGGCAAAATTAGCCCCTATTCCTCGTTTATTGGCATTAGGATTAAACTTTGAACAGATAGCACAGGCTTTAGAATTAGAGATCGAACAGGTTAGACAAGCAACTCAAAGGGAATAGGAAAGGTTCAAAGCGATCGCATTTTAACAATGGTTTCCCAATCTCGATCGCTATCAATCAACAGTAAATTATTCTCCCAACTTTGATAAATTAATATAATTTCTGGGGTCTATCTATTTAGCGATCGAGGTAGCTACATTAGGACTGTTGGGGTTAATATCAATAGTCCGGGTTGCGGGAATAAAGATTAAGTCTAAATCTTCCATTGGGATAGTGCCAATTTTTCAGCGAAATTTATTCAATTTACCCAAAAGTGAAGCAGGATCCGCTCTGAAAACTTTCAGGAAAATTTCTCAACTAACTTGGGAGCAATCCTGTCAAGATCAAGGATTAAAATGGGAGAAAATTAATTCTAAAAAAGGTCAAAAAGGCGAAAACTTGTACAGTTTTATAATCACGCAAAAATCTAGAGCAATTGCTGCTAGAGAAGGCGATTATTTACGAATACTCTCTTTCCAGTCTGATTACGCTTTAGCTTATCAATAATAATCTAGAGAACTTTTAGGGGAACCCCAAATGCTAGAAATTACCAAAAACTATGTATTGGACAAGAATCAAAAGCCGATTGCCGTTCAGATTCCCATAATTATTGTAAATCCTGATGTTTAAATAACCCCATAAATTTCGATTTGCGTCCGTGTTCCTTAATTAAACTTTCCCGATAAGTTTGCCATTCTTCCCGTCTTCCTGACATATAAAAGGCATTACGAGCTTTTTTCAGCCATTTAATCGCTTCTTCATAGCGATCTGCCTTTTTTTCGTCGAGTATCTTTTCCGCAGGAGGACGCGCGTGATCGATCACCCAGTTAGGATCTACGGTAGCAGCCGCATCCATTATCCGCCAAATTAGGTGAGACTGCACATAGGAATTATCAGAAACGACTTTAATTGCATCTCTAACTAAATTTTCGTGGAGAAATATATCAATTTTAGCCTCTAGGGAACGTCCACCGCTAAACTTGCGCAAGTAATCTAACAAGTCTAGTTTTAAATCGGGCCAATCTTCCCCCGCTAAAGACTCAATTTTTTGGTAATGGGAGAAGGAAGGTTGGTCTTGAAATGCCTTAATTCTAGCAGCCAAAGCTGTATCTATATCCCCTAAAGATTGCGCTAGTTCACTTGTCCAGAGAGCTAATTGATAATAATAATTCCCAGGCAAATTTAGACCACCCCTGGCAATTATGAGAGCGGATTCTGGCGCGGATTCATCCCGTAAAGCTTTGGCAAAAAAGAAAGCTTCATCGTTTTTAGTTATCATGTTTTTTGCCGCTGCCATCGCTTCCTCAATGCGATCAAGATAGACTAACTTAGTTAGGTATTCTACCACTTGTCCTGAAGCGAAAGCTAGATTCAAATACTCCTGATCTTTTTCCTGTTGCTCGAAAATTTCTAAGCGAATAGAAGTCAATGTTTGGGCATAATAGGGGATATTCCCTGACCACATTTCTGAAAAATTAGCCGATTCTCCCCGTAAAATCTTCTCTAAAACTGGATCGTCCCATCCCTGTTGTAAGGCTGCTAAACTCATCTCAAAATCGGCACTCCATTCATCCTGCCATTGCTCGATCTTTTCCCTTAAATCTTGCTTTTCTTGGGGATTAAATTCTTTACTTAAAATTGCCGCAGTTAAAACTCGATCGATTCTAGCACTTAAATCATCATTAACAGCACCGTAATCTTCTAAATCATCCCATTCCTCGATACAGGCGCTAATAATTGCTTCTAAAATAGCGATCGCATTATCTGGTTCTCCCTTTTGATAATAATCTTTGGCCTCATCCACTAGGGCATAAATTTCATCAGAAATTGGATCTTCTTCGTAGTAATCTTCTTCGATCGCTCGCAGGGATTGCCGCAGTTCATTACGGACAGTATTACGATAAGCTTTGACATTAATAGTTATCTTCCCTACCGCTTTATTAACCGGGGTAGCTGGTACTAAAAACTTATCAATTGTCTCGATAATTTCTGGGTGTTTAGCCACTAAATGATTAAGCAATTTTCTTAATTTACTTTCATCAATCGGTGTCAATAATTCCTCTAAAGATGCTTTTTTGATAATTAATTCTGGTTGACGAGAACAGGTTAATAAAACCGCCACAATATGCTTACACCAACCTTCATAATCGTAGGGACAAGAACAGGAGACATTCTCAAGGTTTTCTTGGTTAAAATCCATGGCAACTCGATAGGGTTTAACCTCACTACCACTCACCAAAGCTTGTAGATTTTGCCCCCGTTGCCAAAGAGAAATAACTGCACCGTTATCGTAATAATATTGACCGCGCTGATAGGAAGCATTGGTGCTATTTTGCTGGATAATTTTTTCATTGATAGGAGGAATAGTCATAGTCAGAAAAGGAGAGGATTGGGTGATAAAATCTTGTCTGTGGCCAGAAAACTGCCAGTAGCGAGGCAGACCAGTGCATCAGCAACCGAGTCAACTTATCTTCAGTTTAGCCTAAATGTGCTATAGTGAAGACACTATGGAAATTAAAAATATTCCTCTGTCCCAAATTCGTCGTCCTTTACCGCGACAAACCGATCCCGAAAAAGTTAATCAGTTGATGCAATCGATCGCTGAGGAGGGATTACCTAAAATGTCGGATGAATGCCCCCGCTAGATTTTTCGACAAGATACTCACCTTTGCGGGGGATGAAATCCGACCAGAATATCAACCGCGGAGCATCGGTTTAATTCTACTATCTGTGAGTAAACTGTGTTATAATCAACTTAGCCAATGGTCGAGGATTGTTAGATGCTAGTCGTAGAAGCAAAGCTAAAAAACGGGACACCAGAGCAATATCACCGGCTTGATGAAGCTATCAAAACTTCTCAGTTTGTGCGTAACTCTTGTGTTCGTCATTGGATGGATCATAAGAGTACAACCCGGAATGACCTCCAAAAACTTTGCTCGGTACTAGCTAACAATAAAGAGACACCATGGGTTAATAAATTAAACTCACAAGCACGTCAATCGGCTGCTGATAGAGCTTGGCAATCAATTAGTAAGTTTTATCAGAATTGTCATGCTAAAATACCAGGGAAAAAGGGTTTTCCTCGGTTCAAAAAGCATAACCGTTCGGTTGAGTATAAACTAACAGGCTACAAACTATCGGATGATCGACGTAAAATCAAGTTCACGGATGGCTTTAAAGCAGGAGAATTTGATTTATGGTGTAGTCAAAAGACATTAGTTTATTATTCAGAGCAACAGATTAAACGGGTAAGAGTTGTTAGACGTGCTGACGGTTATTATTGTCAGTTTTTAATTGACGTAGAACGGCAAGAATACCATAAACCAACAGGACAAATAACAGGAATTGACTTAGGGTTAAAGGAATTTTATACCGACGCTCAAGGCAATACTGTAGAAAATCCCCGTTATTTAAGCAAGTCAGAAAAACGACTTCAAAAAGCACAACGACGATTATCTAAAAAGTTTCGTCAAGGAA
The DNA here is from genome assembly GCA_007095475.1 of Microcystis aeruginosa Ma_QC_C_20070703_M131. Classification (GTDB taxonomy): domain Bacteria; phylum Cyanobacteriota; class Cyanobacteriia; order Cyanobacteriales; family Microcystaceae; genus Microcystis; species Microcystis aeruginosa_I. Next base: position 3,592 of record SFCA01000115.1, read on the forward strand.
AGAAACAGTCGAAAAACTATCACAAGCAACGGGTAAAAGTAGCTAGGCTTCATCTTAAAGTATCAAGACAACGTAAAGACAAAGCAATTAAAGACGCTTTGGCGTTAGTCCAGTCTAATGATCTGGTAGTCTATGAAGCTTTAAAGGTAAGAAACTTAGTTAAAAACCGTAAGCTTGCCAAGTCGATTTCTGATGCTTCTTGGTATCAATTCACTCAATGGTTGAATTATTTTGCCAAGATTTATCGGATTGTTTGTATTGCTGTACCTCCCCATTTTACTAGCCAAGATTGTTCAGTTTGTGGGACGAGAGTTCAAAAAACCTTAAGCACTAGAACTCATCAATGTCCTAACTGTAAAACAGTCTTAGATAGGGATCATAATGCATCAATAAATATTCTTAAAAAAGGGTTACAATATTTGGGAAATTATCTCAACGGTACTGTTGGGCAAACAGAAACCGACCCAAACGCCTTGGCAGAGTCTGGCCTCTGGATTTTCAGTGGAGACATTGAGAATCTAAGCTGTCTCGTTGAACAAGGAATTTCCGATAGTGATAGGTCAAGAATCCCCCGTCACAGCATAGCTTGACGGTGGGAGTATGTCAAGAGAACCGATCGATGTTTTGGAGGTGGATGGTCACTACTACGGTTTTTCCGGTTGCCATCGCTTTGCAGCTCATCAGCGTCTCGGTAAAGAAACAATTCTCTGTCGAGTTCGTCGCGCTCCCAAATCCGTTTTAGCTAAACACATCGCTTAAGCTGAGAAGTCCCATGAATGAGTCCCTATATAAATATCATCGGCAAAAATTAGAGCAGTTAATGGCAGAAATTGGCTGTAAAAATCTGGAAGAATTGAGTCAGTTATCGGGTCTATCTTCTTGGCAATTGCAGAGAGTTCGCCATGGTTTAATCGCCAAATTATCCTCTGAATCTTTGGTGAAATTAGCTAATGCGTTGCAGCTGCCAGTTAGCGATCTCCTCGCTCATTTTCAAATCCCGACGATGGGGACAGAGGATCGTTCAGGGGAATTAAAAATTCTCGAACAAGAGTATCAAAATTTACAGCAAAAATTAGACCAGCAAAAAGAAGAATTAGCCGCAGAATTTCAACGTCAAAGCATCGAAGCGATCGAATCTTGGTTAGTTCAATGGCCTACGGCCGAGGCCGTTGCCCGCAAAAATCCCGACCTAGCAGCCGTCAAAATCCTCTCCCTAGTTAAACCGATTATGCAGTTACTGGAGCGCTGGGGAGTGCAACCAATTCACAGTGTCGGTGATCATGTCGGTTACGATCCGCAAATCCATCAATTGATCGATGGTCAAGCAGCAATCGGTACACCCGTTTTAGTTCGTTATCGGGGCTATCGTCATGGGGAAAAACTACTTTATCGTGCTAGAGTGAGTTTAATTAAAGTAGAAATGCCGGAAATTCAACCAGCAGAAACAGAAAATGTCACCGCTTAAAGTGATAATTCTTGCAGAGCTTTGGTGCTGCGAAAAATTCTCTCGTGGTCTGCTTTTATCGAAAAAATCGGGTCTAAAACCTCGCCTTAAGGCGAAAAGTTTTTGGAGCGGGACATAAATCCCCATTACAAAACTAATGGCGGCTTGATAACCGCCCCCTGAACGGTTAAGATGATATCTGATTCGGAGGGAAAAATATGTCAACGCCCTATGATAAATGTTTTGACCACATTACTGATCCTGTCCAACGAAATTCTGTTCGCCAGCAATGGTTACAGATGGTTGACGGAGGTTTATCTGTTGCCGATGTTAGGATACTACTATTAGCGACGCTTGAGCGAAACCCAACCACACCAATATCGTCAAGAATGTTGGGTTTCTAACTGGGATTGGTGCGTTACGCTAACGCTAACGCACCCTACTGGACTGTTTCAGCTAATTTGGTGTATTAGAAAAATGCTATAAATTCTATAATCTAAGACTTTAAGCCGAAATCTATTGCCCTATTTTAGCTGAAACAGTCCACTACACGCTACTGGTGTGGGGTAAAATCGAAACGAATAGGCTTTTTCCATACCTCACATTTTAGCGTATATTTTGTAAATGCGCTAAGATTTAACAGTAAAGCCGTCGTAGAACGACGGGGTTTCAGACCCAAAATTTTCGATGAAAGCAACGATCCGAAACGTTAAAATTAGCGAGATCCCCACAGCGATCGAGCAGTTAGGTTTGTCCGCTCATGCGTGTGTCGATTTCACCATCGAGAATCATGAGATGACGGGAAACGAACAGGAAGAAACCACCCAAGCCTTGATGGAAGTGGTGAATGAAATTCGTGCTTATGCCAAGAGTCAGGGATTGACTGATGAGAAGTTGGAAGAGCTTTTAGTAGATGAATCGTGAACCCATAGTTATCGATACGAACGTCTTGATAAGCTTCGCCTTAAGCAGTACGACAACACCAGCTTTGGCTGTAGAATACGCGATTAATAACTTTATTATTCTGCGGCGAGTTGGTCACAAAACTTCTTCTCCCAAAGTTCGAGAGGTACATTACACTGGAGCAGCGCCGACAACTGCTAGTAAGAATTTTGGAAATTTCGCTGCTGATTAGACCTACTGACCACACTGAAATTTGCCGAGATCGAGACGATAACAAATTCCTAAATCTGGCAACCAGTGGGGAAGCACGCTATCTCATTACTGGTGACAATGATTTGCTTATACTGCAACGCTATGGGAAAACAGAGATCGTTACACCAAGGGAATTTTTAAAAATTGTTCGGCGGTGAAGTACAAAAAATCCAGTTTGAGTGAGATGATCGAAAGAACAACATTGATAGGGAAAAACACGGGATAGACTTTAATTTTGCCAAGACAAGTGACTTAAGCAGTAGGTTGGGTTGAGCAATAATAACTTTTGTCTGTCAAATATTAGTGACGCTTGAGCGAAACCCAACCACACCAATGTCGTCAATAATGTTGGGTTTCTAACTGGGATTGGTGCGTTAGCGTTAGCGTAACTCACCCTACTGGACTACTGTGAAAAATTCCCCCGTGGTCTGCTTTTATCTCATCGGTAAAGATTGCAATCCAAAACAGAGACCTTGACAGACTCGTGTTAGGAAATTTAAGTCTAAAGTAGCGATTGTATCCCGAGAACTATGATAATAGGGATTACGCATATTAGCCGTATCTGTCACCATAATTGCCGAATAACCGCGACTCCAAAAAGGAGAATGATCGCTGCGTCGAGTATCGGGGACGATATAACCTGCAAAAATTACCGGCAACCACTCGCAGGGAGTCTGATTTTCTCTCATGACTCGACTGAGAAATTTTAAATCCTCGCGGGTTTTGAGATTGCCAATCAAAGCGATAAAATCCCCAGTGTTGGGGTAAAAATGTTCTAGAAAAGCTGGATATTTTTGAGAATGGGGATTTTTATCACAGTAACCAAGCATTTCTAAGGATAACATTAACCTTAAATCCTGCTTAGTTTGTTTTAATTTTTCTGCGTAGGCAATGCTCCCCAGCAATCCGTATTCTTCTAGATCGAAAGCAATTAAACGAATTGGATAATTAGCCTGATTCTCCCCAAAAAACCTCGCTAATTCTAATAATACCGCTAATCCCGTGGCGTTATCGTCAGCCCCCGGCGACCCCGGCACCGTGTCATAATGAGCGCCAATTAAAATCGGAGGTTTTTGACTATTATTAGGCAAATCTAAGATTAAATTTTCGTAAACTTTTCCCTGAAATGAGAAAAAATGTGATTCAACCTTTCCCCACTGTCCTAACTCTTGCCGCAGGTATTCTCGCACATAAAAATGTCCTTGACTAGAGAAAAAAGGGTTTCTTTCTCGGACAATTTGTTCTAGGTGTTGGCTTAAGCGATCGCTAAGAAGATCAAACATTGATAGCAGCAGATAATTTAATCAAAAGAGCCAATGGATAGAGAAACTGAGGGAAAAATCGGGGAGAATAATAATTGTTAATTATAAAATACTCTGTGGAGCTAAAATCATGACAAATCTCCAGTGGACTAGCTATGATTGTATCGTTGTTGGGGCGGGATTAGCCGGATTAATCGCCGCGCGTAATCTCCAGAGGCAAGGTCATCAAGTTCTGGTAATCGAAGCGCGAAATCGTTACGGTGGCAGAATGTCTGGTCAATATCTCCCCTCCGGACAGTGGATCGATCGAGGTGGTCAGTGGGTGGGCCCAACCCAAGAGCGTTTTTTAGCCCTCCTCGACGAGTATAAAATACGTCGTTTTCCCTCTCCCAATCAGGGAAAAACCGTCCTAGTCTTTAACAACAAACGCTATGAATTCAATGGTTTTTTTCAAGGTTTCCACGAGGGAGAAGTACCCGATATCGGCACGGAAGAATGGCAAGATGCGATGTCAGCATGGGCGCGTTTTCAAGAACTAGCCAAAACCCTACCTTCAGGTTATCCCCAAAGCAACGATCACACCAAAAAACTAGACAGTAAAACTTTTGCCCAGTGGATTGAAGAAAACACCACCACAGATTTTGGTCAATGGTATTTTGCTTATATGGCCCGTGCAGTGGGTTTTCTCGGGCCGGCCGAACCCCAGCAAGTCTCACTGCTGCACGTTCTTTGGGGACAAAATTGCGCCCCTCAGGCCGAACATCCAGAAGCCGAACTGATCCATGGCGGAGCGGGACAAATTCCCGACAAGATCGCGGCGGAGTTAGGAGAGCTAATTCGACTGGGGGAACCGGTTTTTCGCCTTAATTATGACTCGGCCGGCGTGACCATAGAAACCAGCCAGAACACTTTTACCGCCCAATTTGCCATCATTGCCATGCCGCCCCATCTTGCCGGCCGCATTATTTATCATCCCCCGCTGCCACCCCAGCGAGAACAACTAACCCAACGAGTACCGATGGGATGCTGCGCTAAAGTCCTGATTTCCTATGAGCAACCTTTCTGGCGAAAACAGGGACTAGCGGGAGTTGCTCAAGGGAATTGTCAATGGTTGGAACTCTGTGCCGATAGTTCCGATCCCGAAACCGGTGTCGGGGTAATCGCCACCTTTGTGGTTGGCGATCGCTATATTCGTTGGCGCTCCATGAGTGGCCCCGCGCGTCGTGCCGCCGTTCTCTCGGATTTAGCTATTTATTTCGGTCAAGAGGCCCTTTTGCCGATCAGTTACGATGAGGTGGATTGGCCCGGGGATCCCTGGACTGGTGGCGCATATTCCGCTTTTATGCCCCCCGGAGTCTGGACAAGTTTCGGCGAGGCTCTTTTTACTCCCGTCGGACCGATTCACTGGGCCGGCACAGAAATGGCCGATCGCTGGCCAGGATTTTTCGAGGGAGCGATCCGCACTGGTGAGGCAGCGGCTGATCGAATCGCCTTGCTTTTGCGGGAAAAATGAGCATCTACAGGGCTAGGACACTTTTTAGGTCAAAAAAGTCATCATAGTCAAGTTTCGGGGCTAATAGAGCAAAAAAATCCTAAATCATCACTATTTCGCCCTGGTAATGTTCGACGAAATACTGCACACGATGACGATATTCTTTAATTGTCCGATCGACCCATTCCCGCTGCTCACTGTTAGCATAGATATGCACTAAAGGTTCTCCAGCATCGGGTAAAATCAATACCCAGTCATCATTAAGGGGATTAATCACCTTGACTCCATCGACCAACTCTAGATTAAGATCCGCGTGAGTCTCCACCAGATAGCGCATCAGGGATCCCTTGACTTTCCAAGGACAACGCACCGCCGTATTCTTATTGTAAATGCGTGGTAACTCGGCCCGCACCTGAGCTAGAGAACGTTCCTGAATGGTTAACATCTCCAAAAGTTTTGCCACGCTGAACATGGCATCGAAACCGGGATGTAATTGCGGAAAAATAAAGCCAGTTTGCCCAGATCCTCCTAAAACCACATTAGGATTGGTTTGACATCCTTCCATTAAAGCGCTAGGACTGGCTTTTGTCCGCACCACCCGGCCATCGTGACGACGCGCGATCTGTTCCACGGCACTAGAAGCATGAACCGGCACTACCACTGTACCGCGAGGATGGGCGGTCAGAATTGTATTCACCATTAAAGCAGTTAATTGTTCCCCGCGAATCGATAAACCACTCTCATCGACGAGGACTAATTGTTCCCCGTTGGCCGAAACTTGTACGCCTAAGTTCGCTTTCAGGGCCTCCACCACATGGCCCAATTGATGGATCAGTAACTCTCTTTCCTGCATGGAAAGGGCATTCTGACGTAAACTGGCATTGAGAACCACGGCATCACAGCCAAATTTGGCCAGTAATTCCGGTAGAATTGCTCCCGATACTCCGTAGGCGTAATCAATGACGATTTTGGAACTACTGTTGCGAATAGCCTCCACATTTAGCTGAGTTTCAAAGGTTTTGCGGTAATTATCGAGAATATCAGCCGGATAGGACATACTGCCGATTTCCTGCATTCCCACCCGTCGCAGATCTTCTTTGAAATAAGCGCCTTCGATTTTCTTTTCCTTGGCTTTGGAAACATTAATCCCTTTTTCGTCTAAAAACTCGATTAAGAGAAAATCTGGGCGATCGGGATGAATGCGAACGTGAATGCCACCGACTACGTTTAATTTAGCCACTAAAGTCCGCGAAATCGGTAAAGCATTCGCTTGTAGGTTTTGGATATTCACCCCCACGGACATTAAACCGGCAATCAGCGATCGACTGACCATGCGCGAGACACTGCGTTGATCCCGGGAGACGATTACCGTTGACCCCGGTTTCAGGATGGAACCGTAGGCTGCCCCCAGTTTAACGGCGAATTCGGGCGTGATATCGATGTTAGCGAGTCCCGATACTCCTCGTTGACCAAAGAGGTTTTTATGGGCAGTATTTCCCCAAATCAGGTTAATATTGAGGATGGCTCCCGATTCGATCTGTTTACTCGGCCAGACTCTGACCCCAGAGTTGATCTGCGCTTCTTCCCCGACGATCGATAATTGTCCGATCACCGCACCTTCCTGTACCTGGGCCCGTCGATCGATTCTGGTTCCCCTAGCGATCGTACAAGCGGCTAAATTGACCTCATCCCCGATCACCACACCATTCCAGAGGATGGGACGTTTCAGATCGGAACCGGCACCGATGGTGACATTATCGCCGATAACCGAACCCCTCTCGATCAGAACATTTGCACCAATGCGGCAATGATTGCCGATCATGGCTGGTGCCTCGATCTGGGCGCTAGGATCAATATAGGTATTAGTGCCGACCCATACTCCGGGGGATTTTTCTCGATAGGGAAATTCCAGGTTAACTTTGCCGGATAAAGCATCGTATTGCGCTTCTCGGTAGGCCTCTAGATGACCGACATCGCACCAATAACCATCGGCCACATAACCATACATAGGTTCGCCCCTTTGCAGCAGCAGTGGAAACAAATCTTTAGAAAAGTCGGTTTCTTCTTTGTAGGGGAGATAATCGAGGACTTCTGGTTCGAGAATATAAGTTCCGGTGTTGACAGTATCGGAAAAAATCTCGCTGGTGGATGGTTTTTCGATAAAACGGCGAATTCTGCCTTCTTTGTCGGTAATCACTACCCCAAATTCGATCGGATTGGGGACGCGCGTCAGGACGAGGGTTGCTTTCGAGTTTTTGCTTTTATGGAATGCGATCGCTTTTTGCAGGTCAAAATCGGTGATACTATCGCCACTAATCACCAGAAAGGTATCATCTAACCATTCGGCAATATTTTTCACACATCCCGCGGTGCCTAGGGGTTGATCCTCCTCGACAGCGTAGGTGATTTTTACCCCAAAGTCGCTGCCGTCTTGAAAGTAGTCGCGCATGACATCGGGAAGATAGTGCAGGGTGGTGATAATTTCGGTAATGTCATGCTTTCGTAGTAAATTGATAATATGTTCGGCGATCGGACGGTTGAGAATCGGAACCATCGGTTTGGGAAGATCACAAGTAAGCGGACGTAATCTTGTCCCTGAACCACCTGCCATTAGTACCGCTCGCATAACTTCCTCCCAAGGCTATCTTTTCGCCGTTTTTAAATATTTTTTTCAAATTCTGGCTTGAGTTTTCCTATCTCGATCGAGCTAGTTCCTAACCGGCATTCTAACACCGTCTCCCGGATTCAGGACAATATTTTCTTTTCCCAAGCCGGCAAAACCCAAGCTTACAATGGGAGATGTGAATTGTCTAAATCTAAGGATGAGATGGCATGAGACTCGTTATTTTTATCTTAATAATTTTTTATGGTGTCGGTGGTTGGAAATTCTGGAATGGGTACAGAAGCACTAATTTTAGTCCCAGTTTACCCAATCGTTTAGCTCTAACCCTGTTCTGGCCGCTTCTGTTGGCTGTTAATCCCGCCTACCGCAAGAATTTTCAAAAAGCCCTCAAGGGCAAATAAAATTAACATACTGCCAAGGTCACGGCCATAAAACAGAAAGTAGCTGGGTATCGAGGTGTTTTTTCGCCGATTAGTCGAGATTACCCCCCCAAAAAAAACCCTAAATAATCCACGGCAATCAACAGTTTAGCCGTGGATGTCTTATCATGGTTAGGGAAAAAATTGGGGTCGTAGCTCAGTTGGATAGAGCGAGTGCCTCCTAAGCACTAGGCCGCCGGTTCGATCCCGGCCGATCCCGCCTTTTTCAGTGATCAGTAAACAGTGAAAAGATCCTGGGAAACTGCTATTTATAGCACTTTTCACGTTACTGAGGTATCGACAAGTTTTGCCAACAAAGGACTTAAGCTCCTTGCCCATGCCTCATTCTGATGAAAACTGCTATAGCGTTCATTATCAAAATATCTACGGGCTTAATTAAGCCCGTAGGCACCGCTACGGGCAACTTCTAGAGGTTAGGCTTGATCGCTTCTGTTCTCGTTAATCTGTCGGATGATTTCAATCATTTGAGCGTGTCGATCATCCATTCTCTCTAGATGCCGGTAAAAATCGGCTTGAGTCTCATAAAAATCTGATTGTGCGCTTGCTATTCGAGCTAGGTAATCGTAAAGCCCTTTTTTCTGCTGTTTCCGTTCCTCGCGGTCACTAGCGACGGCATCAGCTAGGGCTTGAATAGCGCGAGCGTTCGATTCCACTATTTTCTCGATCCGCTCTAATCTGTCTTCTGACATTTTGGTAAACTCCTAATAGACTAATTTCTTGTCCCCCACCGATGCCCGTCGGATGGCGGAATAATACTAAATCCGTTGAGTATAGGCTATATATCAGGACAGCCGAACGGCAAAAGGCAAAAGGGGGAATAAATAACCAGTTTTTAATAACCGGATTTAGTATCACTCAAAACTTAAAACTGATCACTGATAACTGATAACTGCTATTTATCTTCTCATTCTGCCCTTAACTTGATACCAAAGCCTTCTTAAACGTAGATCGAGAGAAAAACCCCGACGGGTGGGAATAACAATCGTGCCACCGATGCGATCGTGGAAAGCGCGGTTCAATTGCTCATCGCCGATCGCCATACCACAATCGGCGAAAAGGGGCGAAGATAATAAAATCAAGCTTAAAGGATTGCCAAAAAAAGTATTTAACCCTACCATCATTAAAGCTGCCCCGCCACCAGCGATCGCCTCTCGTTTGCTTAACTCCAAAATTCCGGGTAAACGCTGAAGTCGTAGATCGATGATCTTCATATCCAAGGCCCAACGGCCTAAACTCTGACCCTGATTCTGCGCCACCAATAACACCCGCAAACACCACCAAATCAGGAGAAAAAGGAAGAATTGCAGTACAGGCGCACTGTTAGCAAAGGAGCTTAAAAACCAGATCGAGGCAAAGTCGATCAGGAAAGCATAGGCGCGACGATCTAAGGGAATTTTCGGAAATTTTTGCGGTAGATTATCTTCAGGCGGGATGGGGTAAACCATAAAAGACCTCTTGTAAAAATCAAAAATTGTTGTGAGGGTTAGGAGTCAGTAGCCAGTAGTCAGTAGTCAGGAGAATTAAGAATGAATAATAATTAGTTAAATAGTCTATTTACAGACTTTATGCCATTTAGTCCTTATTTTTGCCGTTTTTGAACCCTGAAAAATTAATTATGCAAGAGATTTAAAGTAAATTCTCGGAAAAATCCTGCGGTTTATCTTCTACTCTAATCGGGAAATTGGCAATTCTAGGATAGTTGTCTCTTGTCTTTTTTCTCCTCCTGTCTCGGAGTCTTCCGTCTCGGAGTCTGCTCACCTAACGGAAGACTTTTGATTTTTGCAGCAGATATAATTATTAATCGACTCGGAGATCTAAGCTACCATTGAGCAAGGGTAGCCCAGAATACAGGGATAATCATGGAGCAAGATTCATTACTAACGGAGGTTATTCTGACCCATCCGCGGCAAAGTTTGGGAGAGATACAGTTGGATTGGATGCCACAACCGGGTAATTATTTGGCCTTAAAAGGACAAACCTATGCGGTTTTGGAACGTCACCACCAGTATCAATACAAGATTGGTGGCTATTGTTTACGCAAAATATCCCTTTATGTACAAACTGCTCCCACTCCTAACGAAAAAAGTTTGATTGAAGGACGTTGGGTGATGGGGGATGCTAGTTGTCGTTTTAACGCCAGATCTGAACTGTTACGCTGTGCGATTAACCCCTCCGGTCCCTGTCAAGATTGTCGTTTTTACGAAGCTATTAACCCTTAAAAGAGCCTTTTTCGGCAATAATCTGGCTATTTTCCCCAGCTAATCGCTATATTGATCAATCGCCTATGAATCATCCTTATTCTTGGATCGAGGATAGCTTAAAAACCCTCCATCGGGCCAATTGGTATCGAAGGGTTAAAACCATTCAAGGCCGGGGCGGAGCCGTTATAGAATTAGAGGGTCGATCGCTGATTAATTTTGCCAGTAATGATTATCTGGGATTAGCAGCCGATGAAAGAATGATCGCGGCAGCCATAGCAGCAACACAACGCTATGGAACCGGAAGCACCGGCTCGCGTCTATTAAGTGGACACCGAGATCTTCATCGAGACTTAGAATTAGCGATCGCATCTTTTAAAAATAGCGAAGACGCGATCGTTTTTAGTTCGGGATATTTAGCCAATTTGGGGACAATTACCTGTTTAGTGGGGCAGAAAGACCTGATTTTAGGCGATCAGTACAATCACTCTAGCCTCAAAAATGGAGCCAAGTTAAGCGGTGCCACGGTGAAAGAATACCGGCACAATAGTCTCGAAGACTTAGAAAATCAGCTATTAGCCCACCGTCATCACTATCGTCATTGTTTACTGCTCACTGATACAGTGTTTAGTATGGATGGGGATATCTGTCCCCTAGCGGGAATTCTCGCTCTAGCCGAGATTTATAATTGCATGGTTTTGGTGGATGAGGCCCACGCTACCGGGGTTATGGGGGAAAATGGCACAGGTTGCGTGGAATATTGTGGTTGTCAGGGACGGGAATTAATTCAAATGGGAACCCTGAGTAAAGCTTTGGGCAGTTTAGGGGGTTATGTGACCGGAAACGCCAAAATTATCGATTTTATCCGCAATCGCGCCGCCACCTGGATTTATACTACCGGTTTATCCCCCGCCGACACCGCCGCCGCTAGAATGGCGTTAGAGATTATTCGTCTGGAACCGGAACGTCGCCAACGCCTACACCAAAATATTAATTTTGTCAAGAGTAAATTAAATAATCTTAATATATTGCCTTCGGAAGCGGCGATTTTATGTTTACCGGTAGCCAATCCGGGTCAAGCCCTAGAATTATCGCAAAAACTGCTAGAAAAAGGGATTTTTGCCCCCGCCATTCGTCCTCCTACCGTTCCCACCAGTCGTCTGCGGTTTACTGCCATGGCCACCCATAGCCTTGCCCATCTAGAGGTTCTTGTCCAGTCTATTGGCGAATCTTTCCCCATATAGGGAAAAAGTTTTTCGTGGGTTGTAGGGTATGGGAAACGACTTATGCTGCGGCAGGTTTAGGGACTCTTGAAAGGATTGACAATTTTCAGCCCATCAATGTCTGAATACCCAAATGGCTCAAGTTTGCGGCTTGCCGCTCAATATTCGCAGGCAACCTGCCAAATTAAAACTCCCTCTGTCAGATTAGCTACTAGAGAAGCTGCGATTGCCTGCTTACTAGGATAACGCAAATCATTGACGTAAATTAAAACATTTGTGTCAACGGCGTTCATGCAACATATCTCTAGTAAACTGGGGAGCATTAGAGGGAATGGGGTTTTGTTGCATTCGCTCAACAAGCAGCCTTAAAAAATTCTGCCTAGCCGCAATATCGGTAATCTTTGGGGGAATAATTTGAGGTGATTTTACAAAAAGCTCCACCTCAGTGCCTTCAGGTAAATCGTAAGCTGTTTGAAGGATGAACGTACCACTATGATAAATTGCTTTCAAGGCTTGGGGCATGGGGAAATCTCTATCATAAGAGGGTGATTTAGTTAGCTGCTTACAGTCTAGCCTACAGGATTGCCCCTCTATTTTAACCAACGCTAACATTCCTCAACTTGGCCCACCAGAGCGGCATCGCACTTTAACCCACAGCTTCAATAAATGTGCATGGTGCGTTCCCCAAAAATCGATCAGTGGAGCAGTAGGAGCCACATTAGGGAACGCACCCTACGGCTTTCAGTGGGTGAAGACGATCTAACTCTCGGTCGGGTGCAGTGATTTGTTAGACAGTCGCTACTCGATTATTTAACCAACGCTTCAATGATTTTTGACTTTCCCCTGATGGTTGGCCAAGAATCAAGTTTTTAGTGCTAATGTCTTCATCTAGTTGATTCCAATGGATTCCACTGCCACCAGCGATCAAGCGATAATCATTGCGCTCCTCAGTTGAGCCATGCAGGAGCCGAGGATACCATGCCAGGGGAACAGATATAGTGCGCCCATCAGACAAATCTACACTGAGTGTGTCATCTGTGATGGCCAATTGCTGAATAGCCAATGTTTCAAATACTTCATTCGTTAAAAAAGTCATTCCAGCCTGCTAGTAATTGTTCTTGGTTTTCTTGAACAAGTTTTTGAATGCGGTTAATTTCGGTGCGGTTAAATCCTCGGTTACTCTGAAGACGAACCGGCTGAAGCCAGAATTTAGCGATCTCTCGATCTCGTTCAACATGGATGTGAGGCGGCTCATTGTGATCGCCTGCGTAGCAAAAGAATCGATATGGGCCAACGGTCAACAGCGTGGGCATTCAAAAGTTTTGCTCTAAATATCTCAAACATAGCTGAATGCCTCGCTGACTGTCAATCTGTGAATATGCTCATGTAGGCCAAAGGCTATTTAGGGTTAAGAACAATACAAGATTAGCGTTCGCAGTTTAGTTCCGAAGGTGTTGGATTTCTTTTCGTCAACCCAAGCTGCAATATCAGGGATCTGCTACGCAGTGCCTTCGGCATCGCACTAACGTTCCTGTTAGACCGTGCCTCACGATCAGCTTCTAAACTGCGATCGGTAACTCCGAAATCGTAACCAATCCGCCTTGGACTGTATCGACTTGCAACCGATAACCGCGCAACAGGCTCATTCCAATCAATGGCTCTGTCTCTGCCGCGTTAATCTCGATTTCTCGATACTGCCCACCCCAAATCACCATGCCATCATAGATATCAAATAAGACTTCGCTACCATCGCCCAAGGTTGCCCGATCGCGGTAACTCCAAGACAGTTCAAGTTCTCTAATAGTAGCAATCGGGAGACTCAAGACCCTGTAAACCCTGTATCGATCACAGCAGTAATGGATTTAAGTTTGTCGCCGTTCCTCACGACCAAGGAAAGCATTGCTTCGTAATTCTGATTGACGTAACCCTGCATCATCATAGAGCGTCTTTCAAACTCCGTGCGCCGAAACGATGAACGGCGCGATAGCCGATCCGAACAACCCAAGGCTGAGCATCAGGCAATCGTTCATAAAGTCGCCGAGTCGCAGTCATCGTATCGTCGGCAAGCTCAAACGCTCCAGTTTCGATGTCGATCGCCACAATTCTGCCATGATTACCTTCCTCAATTTGGGGGCGCACCTGAGATTCATAAATCTCATCGCCACGTCGGGCAAACTCTTCTTTGCTGTAGCGGGGTTGTCGAACTGTCATAGATTTGACCTCTTTTCAACTATGCCCCTTCATTTTACCCTGAGCAATGGAGGTGTCTATCGTTGAGGTGGCAGAGGGGATTAAACCAGAAGTTGTTGGATTTCTTTTCGTCAACCCAAGCTACAAGATCAGCGTACTGCTACGCAGTGCCTTCGGCATCGCACTGTCCAGCCAACGGTTGAACTCACCCGCCGCTAATAACTTTCAGTGCGTGAAGACGATCGCACTCTCGGTCGGGTGCAGTGATTTGTTATACTGTCGCTTGATCGGGAGCTTAATAACTTTACGTCCACTGGCAATTTGCTTTTCTCTAAGATCGTCAAATATTGCCTTGAGATCATAATTAAAAGATTTTGCGTATTCTTCTCTATATTTATGAATTTCTTCGACAATTTCATCTTTATACATAGTTATTCTCCTCGAAGCTTAAATCCTATGAACTCGTAAGGGGTACAAACAAATGGTAGCCTGTATCCAAGCTCAAGACTAATTTGGGATAGCTTTCTTTGGATTTGAGCGTTTGCCATGTGCTTACAATTCCATGTTAGTAGATAGTCTAAGCCATAAACGGTTGCTAGTGCCATGTGTAAGGCATCATTAGACGCTTTGGGGGGTAGGTTGCTTTGTTGTAAGAATTCTTGTGCTAGAGCGATCGCTTCTTCGGTTAGATCGAGAAAAATCAAGGACTGTAACAAGTTCTGTCTTTGAGTAGCAATTGTTGAATCTTCTCTCGATGCTTCATCTTCAACAATTTCCGAAACGTACAGAACCAATGAACTACTATACTCATCCCACCAGTCTTGTGTAATCTTAATGTTAGCGGCAAGAATCAGGTTTTCTGTTGGTCTTGCGGTTAGATGACCCAAAATACTGGTTTCAATATAGACGGTTTCGCTCACGGCAATAAGAGAAAATCTATCCCACGTCTATCCTACTGCATTTAATCTTGGTTTTGAGGGAGTTGGGTTTCCTACCTACAAGATCAGCGATCTGCTACGCAGTGCCTTCGGTATCGCACTTTGACCCACAGCTTCAATAAATGTGCTATGCCACTTCCAGAGAGCTAACGGCTTAGCTGAGCGGCGATAGACAACCTCGGCATCACCGCTAAGATCTCTCAATCGTCCGCTGCTCCAGCCTGTTGTTATGTCGTGTTGCTTGTCAGTTACCCACAACTCTAAATTAACTTGCCCTTGCAGAATTGCCGTGACTAGATTAAACTTAGTTTATAGACTTAGTTCTTTTAGACTATGGAAACAGTAAACATTCATCAGGCTAAAACAAACCTTTCTCGGCTATTGTCCCGTGTGGAACTCGGAGAAGTAATCGTTATTTCAAACCGAGGTATCCCAATTGCTAAGCTTGTTCCATTTCGGACATCTTTAGATCGACGGTCTAGTTTAGGACAAGATCGAGGGATGTTGACCATGCCAGATGATTTTAATGCGCCTTTACCAGAAGATATTTTGGGAGCATTTGAAGGTGGTGCGGAGTGAGACTTTTACTGGATACACAATGCTGGCTGTGGTGGTTTGTCCAACCAGACAAGTTAAGTGAGAATGTAATTGAACAAATTGCAAACGAAAGCAATGAAGTGTGGTTTTCTGTTGCTAGTGTTTGGGAGATGGGAATTAAAGTTTCAATCGGTAAATTGCCACTGCCAGAGCAAATAGATGATTATGTCTCTACTCGAATGACCCGACTAGGAGCTACGTCGTTAGAGATCAATGCTTCTCATGCTTTGCGGGCGGCTGCATTGCCTTTACATCATCGTGATCCTTTTGACCGAATGCTGATTGCACAAGCTCAGGTAGAAGATATGACACTTGTGAGTGCGGATTCAACATTTAATCAATATGAAGTGTCTTTGCTTTGGGCAGCTAGTTCTCAGTCATAAACACAGAATTTTACCTGCCTTCTAGATGCTCGTGAATCAAACTCTGTAACGCTTAAATGATTTTTGACTTTCTTCTTGGGGCAAGCTTTTGACTCTCCTAAATTTTAGTTTAGCAGATCCCCTATCCAGATCAGGAGTAAGGCTTTATGAGAAAAAGCACTAATCTCGAAAACCCTATAAACCAGTATAGTACCCTAAATCAATTCCTCCAACCCCATCTAGGGGTGTTACCCAATGCCTTCGGTATCGCACTTAAACCCACAGCTGCAATCAATGTGCATGGTACGTTCCCCAAAAATCGCTCAGTGGAGCAGTAGGAGCCACATTAGGGAACGTACCCTACAAGATTAGCGTACTGCTACGCAGTGCCTTCGGCATCGCACTTTGTAAAATGGGTTGAAATATTGCAATAGAATCATTCTCCCGCAATGGTCAAAACTTTTCTGTAGAGTGTTTCGCTAATTCGGAATTCTGCCTTTAAGATTAGCTGATCAACAATCGGTTTAATATTCATAATCAATTCTTTTTGCTTGGCTTCGAGTAAAAGTCCCAATATTCCAGTAATATTTAGCCCAAGAGATTGTGCAACTTTGCGTCCTTTTCTTTCATCCAAAATTAATATATCTGCGCCTAATTCTAGCGCTAAAATAATCCCTTCTGATTCTCCTCGGTCTAATTTATTGAGTAGTTGATTAACTTGGTTTTGCTGGGTGACAGGCCGTGTTTCTATCCAAGATAAGGTCATGATTTCAATCGTGCCGGGTACGGCGTAACCTAAACTCGCCATTTCCTCATAAACGGCTTGAGGAATGATAATTGTTCCATAGAGTTGATGCAAAAGGGTTAACTGGTTAACGGCGGCTAGGTTGGTAATGGGTGAGGTGTCACTCACGACGATCATAGTCTGCCCAGTTTTTGTAAGGTTTGGATATCTTCTTCTAATTCTTCAAGGTCATAATGGACACAAATCTCTCTTAGATTAAGTTCGTGTTGAAATTGGAGGAGGTTCATGCCTGCAAGATGACGGGCTTTGCCAATGCTGATTTTGTCTTGTTTAAAGAGCATGATGGCGATTTCTAGTTTTAGCTCGTCTTCGGAGAGTCCTGATGCGGTCAGTATGTCATTAGGAATAACTACGCTCATAATTTTTAGGGGTTGGCGATTGTCAAATCAGCGATGGTTTTATGATAGCTCGCTTGTGTCTAGTGCCTTGAGGAAGGTTTATGATTTCTCCAATCTCCATTAAAAAGAAGCAAATATCAAATAATCCTCTTTTAAATAGCAAAAAAAGAGACCCTTGCAGATATCCTGTTGTAATACCTTCAATTAAAGCTTAGTTTTTGTCTGCCTGGGTGTGGCGGCGCTTGAAGCCAGCCCCCAGAGCGACGACTGCCCCCAGTCCGACGAGGGCAGAGGGTTCCGGGGTGGTGGCGGGAGGAGCAGCATCGCACTTAAACCCACAGATGCAATCAATGTGCATGGTGCGTTCCCCAAAAATCTATTAGTGGAGCAGTAGGAGCCACATTAGGGAACGCACCCTACGGCTGCGTTGTTAGACCGCGCCTCACCGAATCTCTTCTAGCACTGGCTCATAAGGCTTCAATCTTGACCTTACCGCCCTCAATGTTATCGACCTGCAACCGATATCTGTAAAGCAGCGCCATTCCTAGTAGAGGCTCTGTTTCTGATTCTGCAATATCAATCTCTTGGTACTGCCCATCCCATATCACAGTCCCAGTGTACAGATCAAAATAAGTTTCACTGCCATCACCCAGCGTGACAAAATCAGAACCACTCCAAGGTAAATTTAATGTAGCGATGATTGTAGAGGGCAAAGATAAAAATCCATTGAACCCAGTATCAATCACCGCGTCAACCGCTTGCAGTTGCCGATTTGAGTTTCCGACTACAATCGTTAGCGTGGCTTCGCGCCGCAAATTTACAACACCTTCCATCATGGATTTTTCTTCAAACTCCGTGCCCCGAAATGATAAACAGCGCGATGTCCGATACGAATGATCCAAGGTTGGGCATCGGGGTGACGTTCAAAGAGCCGATTAGTTGCAGGCACAACGTTTTCATCGACTTCAAACTCTCCAGTTTCAATGTCGATCGCTACAATCTTACCTTCATTACCGGCTTCGACTTGCTGCCGAATGCCAGATTCGTAGAGTTTTTGCCCTCGCTCGGCTAACTCATCTTTGGGATAACGCCGTTGACGAACTGCCATAGGGTTGACCTCAACTCAGTATTTTGCCTTAATTATACTTTGATTTATTCTAACGAAGTGCTCCCGCTCTACTACTGATGAGCCGCCTCATCGGAAGCCCCCCAGTGGTGCACTTCAAATTTGAATCGGCGCTTCAATCAATGTGCATGGTGCGTTCCCCAAAAATCGATCGGTGGAGCAGTAGGAGCCACATTAGGGAACGCACCCTACGGTGATCGCACCGTTAAGTCTCTCATTCTAATTTTGTCTTCTTCAATAACTGTAAAGTGTCCATACCAGTCATCCCGCAATGAGATAACCTTGGCAACTTTCTCAGCAACTACAGATCCAGAAGGTACTCTTATTCTAAACAAAATAATACCAACACTGGCCGGCAACCTTGAACGAAAGGCGAGTTCTCCAAAATCTTGATCAAATGTCAAGAGAATACGATTTTCTGCTTGGGCGCGACTTAAAACTTCCCGGTCCGAGATTCCGGGGGATTCCACCCTAATCCACAGGACATCATGGCCATTTTGTCCTAGGACTTCAACCGCATCAAGGGGGAAATTTTCGTTCGCTAGAAAACGCATCAGTTAAGCAGGAATAGCATAGACTTTCTCAGATTTGAGCATTACACTAGCATAGCTAAGACAAGCTTGAATATCTTCTACTGTAATACCTGGGTAGTTTCGCAGAATTTCATCAACACTCCAACCTTGGGCGAGAAGATCGATGATAAATTCAACCGCAATCCTTGTTCCTTTAATGATAGGTTTTCCCACCAAAATATCGGGATTTAGTGTAATTCGAGTTTCCCAGTCCATAGCTACATCATTGAAAGTGTTTTCAAAAAGGTCAAGGCTGCGTGGGACGCACCCTATATCTCGTTTTATTATAACAGGATTTGGTATCACAACTTCAATAAATGTGCATGGTGCGTTCCCCAAAAATCGATCGGTGGAGCAGTAGGAGCCACATTAGGGAACGCACCCTACGGCTGTAGCATTGAGGGATTAGACCTCCTGCAAAAATAGGAACTGATTATGTAAAATAAAGTAAAACACTCAGAAAAACAATGACTTACGAAAAAGTAAAAAATTTGAATCCAGAAGAGTTTAAACGCTTTTGTG